>CANGIW010000006.1 GCA_947454145.1 Rickettsiales bacterium | reverse complement strand
TATTTATGAAAGATACAGATTTTTCAAAATTAGCACCATCTCAGCTTTATAAAAAAATCATGGATCATGTCAAACGTAGTATAAGTTTACAACGATTCAAGGGTTTAGGAGAAATGGACGCCGATGAACTTTCTGAAACCACAATGAAGGCTGAAAATAGAACTTTATATAAAGTGGTTATAGAAGATGCGGTGAAAGCAGAAACTGTTTTTGCTACATTAATGGGTGATGATGTTGAACCTCGTCGGAATTTTATACAAACAAACGCTTTAAATGCAACAAACATAGATATTTAATATATTTATGTTTTACTCAATAAAGCAAAAGCCTATTTAAGGCTGTATTGATTGTTGAAACTAGTAAATAATATTATTTAAAGCTTTTGCGTATAGCTCTTAAAGTCAAAGAGGCAGTGTGACAACGAAATGTAACGAAGCTATAACAACACACAAAACAAACCAATGGTAAGTAACTTTTGTAGCGCTATTTAATTTTAAGAGTGTTATGCAAACTATTGTTGTGGGTTTAGGATCACAGAAAAAATAGTTACTAGCTTATTAGTTTCAGATATAGTAATTTAGGTTGAATTAAGAGTAGTTTTGTGTTGTGCTATAAATAAAATGACAAAGAATTTTTAAAATAACTTAAGCGTGATCTACTATGAGCCTGTTGCACGATCAAGGTAGTTGAGGCAAAGAAGTTAAAAATCTAGCAAAATATAGGATATAAAACTAAATATAAGGGTGTGTTTTATTATGAAATTGCAGCAAATAAAGCTTCCCAGCTTAAAAGATTTGGTGAAATAGGCTCATCAGTATAAAAAATTCAAGGAAATATTTGATGTTGAGGCGATTTGTTTGAATTCTTCAATAGTTTTAGGCGCAACGCAGTTACAAGGAATATGGGGGCGCTGATAGATTGTGCAAATTTTTGTTTTGCTGCACAGTTTGTGGAGGATCTTTAAGCGCCTTGAACTATAGCAGTATTTCGCAGAAAATAATACGGGGGAAATGGTGTTGTAAATTTGATCTGAATGAGTCTACCACTTTAGCATTCTATATTTAGTAGAGTGCGTAACAAAATACGAAACACGAGACTTTGTAAAGATTTTTAGCTGATTTTTTTCAACTAAAAAAATTACTCTGTTTTTTATGTTGCAACAGACCCTGAAAGTATTTTCAAACAAGACTTGTATTGTTCTGTTTTTAAAAAGTTAGTTTTTTTTGTGCTTTGAAGAGTCGTTTTAGACTTGCACAGTAGCTCTAATGATAAAGCTTATTAATTAAAATAACTTCCTATTGAACTGTAAAATCAAGGTTATTTTATAATAAATTATACAATTTCATAGTTTGTGATAATTTGTTAACTAATTCTTCAATCATTTCTTCTGAATGGAAAGGTGTTGGTGTAATCCTTAGTCTTTCAGTACCACGTGGTACAGTTGGAAAATTAATATGTTGGATATAGATATTATGTTCATTTAGTAAAGTTTCAGATATTTGTTTTGCCAATTTTGCTTCACCTATAATAATTGCAATTATATGACTAGTGTTTTCTATAAATTTTATACCGGCTTTAAGTAAAGCAGATTTAGTTTTTTGTATAATTTGCTGATGCCTATTACGCTCTTGCTGAGAAGTCATCAAATGATTTATACTAGCAATGCTTGCAGCAGCTATTGCAGGAGGTATGGATGTGGTAAAAATAAAACCAGATGCTACAGATCTGACGCTATCTATTATTACATTATTTGCGGCTATATATCCACCTATAGCACCAAAACCTTTAGCTAGCGTACCTTGAATAATATCAATTATATCACTTAAACCCAATTCTTGAGCTATACCTCCACCTTTATTCCCGTAAAGTCCAACACTATGCACTTCATCCAAATATGTTAAGGCTGAAAATTCTTTTGCAAGTTTGCATATTTCTTCTATTGGGCTTACTAAACCGTTCATAGAATATACAGATTCAAAAACTATAACTTTAGGTCTGTTAATATCCACCGAGCTAAGTAAAGTTTTTAAAGAATTTGTGTCATTGTGCTTGTAAATATATTTTTCTGCACCAGAATGCCTGATTCCAGAAATAATAGACGCATGGTTGGCTTCATCAGAAAAAAATACTAAATTTGGTATTATTTTAGCAAGAGTTGATAAAGTAGCTTCATTGGCTACGTATCCAGATGTAAAAACCAAAGCCTTAGCTTTGTCATGTAAAATTGCTAATGATTGTTCTAATTCGCCAATTAAAGAGTGACTGCCACAAATGTTTCTAGTTCCGCCAGATCCAACACCCATAGCTTTTAATGCTTCAATTGCTGCATTAATAACTTTTGGGTGTGCGCTCATTCCTAAATAATCATTAATGCACCATAAAGTTACAGTTTTATTGGTTACTTCATATTTTGCAAAAGGAAAATTTGATGCATCTCGTATAAGTTCCATAAAATTCCTATAGCGATTTTCTGCCTTAATTTTTTCTAATTCTTTTAGAAAAATATCGTTATAATTTATCATTTCTTAGACTTATTTATATTGGGAGAAGAAATTATTTTTTTATTAATTGGTATTTCTTGGTATAATAAATATCTTGGTATTACCAAATTATTATTACTTAATTTATAGTGATATATTTGTATATTTTCTAATACACTCTGTAAATATTGTCGTGTAGCTGGAAATGGAATTTGCTCCATCCAGTCTAATATTTCATATAAAGTCTTTGACTTTCTAGGATCGCCAAATCTTTTTACCCAAGTATCAATTTTCTTTTCTCCTGCATTATAAGCTGGAATTCCAAGTACATAACTACCTTTATAATAATTTAACAAAAATTTTAAATAACAACTACCAATTTTAATACTAAAATCATCATCGTCTCTCATCTTGTGGTGTTCGTATTGCTCTCCAACTGAACCGCATGTTTTTTTAGCTGTTTTAGGTACTACCTGCATAATTCCATCTTGACGCCCTTCAATATTTATAGCATGGGAATAAAAAGACGATTCTTGTCTGATTATAGCATATATCCACAATGGATTAACTACAGGCTCTTTTATTTCAATAGGTTTTGGGAAAGCATAATCTAATAAAAAAACTTTATTTAAGGCAGCTACTCTTGCAGCTTCAATCATGATGTGATCTTTTTTTGTATTAATTAATGATTTTACTATTGCAGCAATTCTAGAGTTGTCTTTCGTATTTCTAATCATGTGAATCGTAAAATCTTTCAGCTGGGTATTTTTTTCGTTAATTGTTTCATATTTAATAAGTAGCTTTAAAGCTTTAAACAACTCATCAGAATATTTCTTTTTAGCTATTTTATTTTCTTCAAACAATAAAGTTTTGTTCCCTAGTTCATCAAGGGCCAAAATACCATAAAAAGTAAAGTTGAATTTAGCTGCATCTACAAAGTATTTTTTAGCTAATTCTTTATTTTTTGTAGACTTATAGCATCTTCCTATCCAATAATTTGCTTTAGCTATAGATATTGAGATAGTAGAATTCTGTTTGAATTTAAAGAAATGCTCGAGTGCTAGTTTCTCATCTTTAAGATATCTTAATGCTATAAATCCACAAAGGAATTCTAACCTAGTAATAGTAGTGGAATCTTTAGTGTAATAGCTTTTTGCAATAGTATAAGCTAATTTATATTTTTTATCTTCAATTAAATGTCTGGCTATAATATTTTTTAAATTACTCCATTCTTTATCGCGATTATTGTGATTCACAATACGTAATGCTAATTTAGCAACTTTATCTGAAATCTTATTTTCCCCAGTTTTATAAAATAAATAACAATAAAGCATTAAAGACTCAGTTTTATGTATTTCTGGAAGTTTGTGATACATACTTTCTGCTTGGGAATCTTGTTCTAGCAAAGCAATTTTAATATTAGCTAACTTTGCGTCTTCTTTTTTCAAGAATCGGATAACTTCTTTTGCTGCACTTGTGTTTCTTTTCCAAATGAGTTCATCAATTTTCTTTATATGAGAAGTATAATTTAAATATTTACCATAATTTTTTAAAAATTCGTTTTCTTCTTCTTTAGTAAAGATAGAATTTACCCAAGCTTTTGCAACTATTTCACTATAATTTTTTATTTTTGTACCAAAACATTTTAATAAATATTTATATCCATTAGAAGTTTGAGGTGGATGTTTTTTAAACCAAGCTAATATCTTGACATAATCAAGTTTGGCTCTTTCGGTTAAAGCATTTTCTGCTGCAATTTTTAACTCTTCAATTTTTGGCCAATCTTTATTGTTTTCTATAAAATCAGTAATCTCGTCAAAGCTAGCATGATTTTTATATGCTAAATAATATTCAAAAGCTATCAATTTAATAAGCGCTGGATCTTGGGATAATTGAGCATTTTTTCTAGCGCTATTCCATTTACCAGCGAGTTTATCTTGCCAAGCTTGCTTTGAGTAATCAATATCCTGGGCATAAATGTAAATATTTACAAAGTTACAAATTAAAAGTACAATTAAGAGCGGTCTCATATAAGTTTACGTGCAGTTAAAACACATAAGTATTACTATTACAAACAATTAAAGTCAATATATTTTATTATTATGTATGGATAATTTTACTAGTATTAGTCAAATATTATATATAGCGCAAGGTTCGTTTGTAACCTTACAATATAGCCTATGCTCGGTATTATTAGGGTTATTTTTAGGTATAGTACTTGCTTTTGCAAAAAATTCTAAATATTCATTAATATCTGGATTATCTAGTGTTTACACCTCTTTATTTAGAGGAACTCCATTACTTGTACAGCTTACAATAGTATATTTTGCTTTACCAGACCTTATAAATGTTGAAATTAGTGTATTTGCAGCTGGAATAATAGCTTTTTCTTTAAATTCAGCAGCGTATGTATCAGAAATTATAAAAGCTGGCATAAATAATGTTGAAAAGGGTCAAATAGAGTCTGCTACTTTACTAAAAATACCCAAATATTACATAGCTAAAGATATAATATTACCCCAAGCTATAAGATCTATATTACCATCACTTACTAACGAATTGGTAAATATGTTAAAAGAATCTGCAGTAATTTCTATTTTTGGAGAGCTAGATTTAATGTATAGGGCTAACATAATAGCGTTTGAGGGGTATGATGTTATTACGCCTATGATTACAGTTGCTGCTTGTTATTATGTATTAATTCTAATTTTTAGCTCTTTAGCTAGGGTATTAGAAAAAAAATTGAAATTATGATATTAAAAATAGAAAATTTAAATAAAACATTAGCCGGGAGTAAAATCTTATCTAATATTAGTTTTACTTTACAAAAAGATACCACAATTGCAATTATAGGAAAATCCGGTAGTGGTAAGTCTACATTATTAAAAATAATAGCGGGTCTAGACAAAGAGTATACTGGTGAAATTTATATCAATGAGTATGAAATAAAAAATAATTATGAATCTCTATACAAAATAGGAATGGTTTTTCAAAATAGCTATTTATTTCCGCATATGACAATTGTTGATAATTTAACATATGCCACCCGTTTTATTGGTATAAACAGCCTAGAAGCCAAAGAAAAAGCCTTAGAGTTATTAAAAAAATTTCATTTGATAGAAAAAGCACAAACTATGCCAAACAAACTATCAGGCGGACAAAAACAACGTGTTGCAATATGCAGAGCTATGATGCTAAAACCTGAAATACTACTTTTAGATGAACCTACATCAGCCCTAGATCCTTCTAGTGTTAAAGGTTTGTTAGATATACTGTTGGAATTAAAAAAAGAGGTAACAATAATACTTGTTACGCATCATATAAATTTTGCAAAAGCTATAGCCGACAGAGTTATTTTTATGCATGAAGGTGCTATGATTTCAGATCAAAAGAAAGATGATTTTTTTAATAAACCCGATTCATTTGCAGCAAAAATTTTCTTAGAGAATATGCTATGAAATTTCTTATAAGACACTTACAAAATCTAATTTGTTACTTGCATAAGTATATCTATTTGAGTTATTATATCAAATAAATGGTGTAGATTTTTTTTAGCAAACAGTTAATAATCTTGTCTAAAAAATACAGGAATAAAGATATACTTAATTATAATTAGCCTGTTATTGGGCGACTGCGCCTTTTCTAAGTTCAAACAATAAATTATCTATCAGCCTTTTATAAAGTTTGATACCATTTAACAAAAAATCAATTTTTTATTATGTCAGAAGTTATTGTAAAGCCAGCTATTACTGTTATAGGTGTTGGGGGCGCTGGTGGTAATGTTATAAATAATATGATCTTATCCAAGCTGCAAGGCGTGGAGTTTGTTGTAGCTAATACTGATGCTCAGGCGCTACAAAATTCTTTAGCGCCAAATAAAATACAACTAGGGGCAAATATTAATAAAGGTTTAGGTGCTGGTGCAGCTCCTGCTGCTGGCGCTGCAGCAGCTGAAGAATCTCAAGAAGAAATAAGAAAATACTTAGAAAACAACCATATGGTTTTCATCACAGCTGGTATGGGAGGAGGAACGGGAACAGGGTCTGCTCCAATCATAGCACGTATGGCTAAAGAGATGGGTATATTAACTGTAGGTGTTGTAACCAAACCTTTCTTTTTCGAAGGAGCTGTGCGCATGAAAACAGCAGAAAAAGGATTAATGGAATTGCAGCAATATGTAGATACTATGATTATAATTCCAAATCAGAATCTTTTTAGAGTAGCAACTGATAGAACAACTTTTATTGAGGCATTTAAAATGGCCGATAATGTTTTATTTGAGGGCGTGCGTAGTATAACAGATTTGATTATAATGCCAGGTTTAATAAATCTAGACTTTGCGGATATAAAAACTGTTATGAAAGATATGGGTAAAGCTATGATGGGAACTGGTGAAGCTAGCGGAGAAGATAGAGCTTTGCGTGCTGCTGAGGAGGCTATCAGTAATCCGTTAATAGATGCCAATTCAATTAATGGTGCACAAGGACTACTGATTAATATCAGTAGTGATCATAACATGACTTTATCGGAAGTTGATGAGGTGAACAATTTTATATGCAAAGCGGTAAATAATACAGAAGCTAACATTATTTTTGGTTCAACATTTAATTCAAGCCTTGAGGGTATTCTACGTGTGTCTATAGTAGCTACAGGAATTGATCGCTCAAATGGCGCAGTAAATGAACAAATAAATAATTCTATTTTTGGTGGTGTAGACAATAATTCTGTAAATAATCGTAAGCCTACCCAAAAAATGCATAATTTAAATAATTTAGACCCTACTTTGATGCCAGCTGCAATTGTTCCCGATGAAGAAGAGCAAATTGAAGAAAATACTTCAATATCTACTAATAAGGCTGACAAACAGCTACAATTATTTAAGTCTGAAAACAAAGATGCTGCTGTTGTGCATAATAAAACATCTAGTAGCAAAACAGGTGTGGATATTTATTCCATACCAACATTCCTTCGTAACAACAATAATTGATGAATCTTGTAGATAAGAAAGTAAGAAATGTTGATATTGAAAAACAACCTTCTTACGACTTCTTTCTTAAAGAAACCTATTCCTATATTTTTCAACCATACGAATTATGGAATAATTAAACATTAAACCAGAATTGCTATAATCTTTTAGATCTATCCACCTAAGTTCGTGAGATTCATCATTTTGAACTAAGTTATCATTATTTAGTGTTTTGAGTAAAAAGCGAATGTCATAATGGTAATGTTCTTTTTCTTTCGAATTTGCTGGAATTAAATGAACATCGATGTCAAATATATTGGCAATAATTGGTATGATTTCACTTACGCCAGACTCTTCTTGGGTTTCACGCATCGCAACTTGCAAAATGTCGCTATTACCATCACAATGACCCCCGGGTTGAACCCACAAATTTAATTTTTTATGATGCATTAGTAAAAATTTGGTTCGATCAGAATTTAATAAAAACGCTGAAGCCGTTATATGGCCAACATCATTTATTCTTTCGTATGGTGCATCGGCTTGTACTAAAAAATCTAAAATTTGCTGTTTGTATATTTCTTCTTGTATAAAAAGACTAATATAATTTTCTAATTCTATTTTTAAATTCATTTTTAAACGTTTCTTTTGTAATAAATGTTGTATAAATTATTTTTATAATTTGCTGAGTTATTATCATACTAATTATTTCATCTTTTGTATACTTAGGAAGTTTTTTTTGTTATAATTAATATTGCCTTAGGCTATAGTGATAAACACCATTTGAAATAAAGATTATGGACTCGGGGGCAGTACCCGACGCCTCCACCAAAATAAATTGATATATTATGGGGGCGAATAGCTTCGACATGTCTGGTAAAGAAATGACTTTTGCTCGTGATGATACCTGCGTATTTTTGGCTTTTTTGCTAAGAATTAATGGGTCGACAACAATAAATGCAAACGATAATAACCGTTTCGCGGTAGCTGCCTAATACGCTAGCTACTAGGGGCTAGGGGCCTGCCTTTCAACAGAAAGGCCTCATTTGTATATTTCTTATTAATAAAAATAAAATAAATATGACATTTAGATATAATTACAGTCTTCTGATAGATGATGCTATGAGAAGCGTTATTAAAAATATTTTACAACAAATTCAACAATATGGGTTAAATGATGATCATCATTTTTTTATTACCTTTGATTGTAAACATGAATTTGTAAAAATCTCATCTAAATTAAAATCTGAATATCCCATAGATTTATCTATAGTATTACAACACCAGTTTGAGAATTTGTATATTGATGATAATGGATTTTCTGTTACTTTAAGATTTAAAGGTGTAAAAGAAAATATTTATATCCCATATAAAGCTATAAAAGCTTTTTCAGATCCTAGTGTTCATTTTGTTTTAGATTTTAGGAATGAAGAAGACCTAGAATCTATTCTTGAAGAAAGAGAAAATGATACAGAAGATAAAGTTATAGGTGATGAAAATATCATCGACATTTCAGAATTAATAAAAAAAAGAACTAACGGCAACTGAATAAGAGAGATTGAATAAAACATGACATCATCTAAAATCACAATTTATACAGATGGAGCTTGTTCGGGAAACCCTGGCTACGGCGGCTGGGCTGTTTATTATCTTTTTGGCAACATGGCTAAATTATGCCATGGTAATGAGGAGCATACTACAAATAATAGAATGGAATTAATTGCTGTTATTAAAGCATTAGCTGGACTCAAAAATCATAGTAATGTTGAAATTTATACTGATAGTGTGTATGTAAAAGATGGTATAACCAAATGGATGAAAAATTGGTTGATGAACAACTGGCGTACTAGTGCAAATAAAGAAGTAAAAAATATAGATTTATGGCAACAATTGCTTGATCTAGAGAAAAGACATGTTGTAGATTGGAATTGGATACGCGCTCATACCAATAGCAACGATATGCATAGCATAGGAAATAATATAGTAGATAATTTATCAGTTCAATCAAGGAAATTGATATGCAAATGATACAAAAATTTTTTATTAAATTCTTATCTACTCAAGTAGGTGCTGATGATTTTGGAAACAAATATTATATATCCAAATATTGCAAGAATCACTTAAATCAGTTTAGACGCTACGTTATTTATCAAAATAGTCGTGATTTATCCTCTCCAAATCCTTTGTGGCATTCATGGTTGCACTATATGATAACTATAGAAGAAATGGCAAATATTAAAATTCACAATTGGCAGAAAAATTATAACGAAAATCAAACGGGCACTGAAAAAAGATATTTTCCAACCCCTAAAGCAGGGGATATTTCTTTAATACAAAGTTATGAAGCTTGGAAGCCTTGATTTTTTAAGTATAATCTTATGTTAACAAAACAAGGTATCCCTAAAATCATATTTTCGATTTTGTCAGTAGTATGTTTTTTAATTCTTTATGGCTTCTTGATATTATACTCAGCAAGTAGCGGATTAGAAAATAATTGGTTACTTAAACAATTGATTATTTCTAGTTCATTTATAGCTGTAGGAGGACTAATAATTTTTATAGATCCAAAAGTTTTTTATAAAATAGCTTATCCTTTTTTTATAATCAATTTGTTGCTACTGGTTATAGTCTATAAATTTGGTTATTCAGCTATGGGAGCTACAAGATGGATAAATTTTTTTGGAATGAAAGTTCAACCCTCTGAATTATGTAAAATATCAATTGTATTATTTTTAGCTAGATATTTTCATGATCTTAAAATACAGCATCGTCTAGGTATAAGACATATCATTATACCCACTATTATTTGTTTTATTCCAATAAGTTTTATCTTAATTCAACCCGATTTAGGTACAGCGATTATTTCAGCATTACTTACTGTTAGTATAATATTTGTAGTTGGTCTTGATATAAAATATTTTATTTTATCTTTGTTAGCTACAATACTGGCTATACCAATATTGTGGCAAAATTTACATAATTATCAAAGACAGAGAATATTAACATTTTTAAATCCAGAAATAGATTTATTAGGGGCTGGATATAATATACATCAATCAAAAATAGCTATTGGTTCAGGAGGAATTTTTGGCAAAGGTTTAATTAAGGGATCTCAAAGTCACTTGAGCTTTTTGCCTGAGTTCCACACAGATTTTGCGTTTGCATTGCTTTCAGAAGAATTAGGTTTTTTAGGAGTTGTTATATTAATAGGATTATATTTAAGTCTTATAATATTATATTTCATAGTGGCATTTAATAGCTCAAATGTGTTTAGTAAAATATTAGTTTTAGGAATTGCAACTATGATATTTCTACATTGTTTTATCAATATGGCAATGGTTATGGGTATAATGCCCGTAGTAGGAGTTCCATTACCCTTTATTTCGTATGGTGGTACAATGACTGGGGTGTTATTAATTTCTACAGCACTTGTAATAAATATTGCCATAAATAGCTCTCAAAAATTTTATCGCAATGATTAGAAAAAGACATATACTTTTGTGTGTTTATTTTGTTTTAATTTATATATTTTTAAATCTTTCTATTTGGCAGATAAAGCGCTTTCAATTAAAAATTCAGCTTAATAACAACATTGCAGATCAAACTGTAGTAACAAACCAGGAAGAGTTTGTTAATTTCTTTTATAAAATGGCAAGAGTCAGGGGTGAATTTTTAGACAAATATATTTTTATTTATAAAAAATTTGATAATAGCTCTAAACAACAAACCCTGTCTTCCTATATTTTGCTTGTACCCTTTAAATTGGCTACTGGTAAAATAGTAATGTTGTCACCAGGATGGGTAAAAGAAAAAAATATCAATCAGATTCAAAATGCATTATTAGATAAAAAATATAACATTCAGGTAAGGATTTTACCTAGCGAAAAAAAGCCACTTTTTATAGACTCCTACAGTCTTGCTGAAGATATTTGGCTTGTTGCTAATTTATCTGCAATCTCTAAAACTCTAAATCTAGAGAAAGAAAATATTGAAACTGCTTATTATCTCATTGCCTCAGATACTCAGAATGAGTTTGATGAAATCTTTAACCAAATCGAATTATCTAATATGCGTAATTTAAATATTTATCACCATTTGGGATACGCAATAACTTGGTTTGGATTTGCTTTAATTGTGATAATAATAGGAAGATATTTAATTAGGTGATGTACTCTATAGCAAAATATTTTAAGGCTATAGAGTAAAATATATTTATGCATCATTTTTATTAAAACTTTGGTCTATGTCGCCTAAGAAATCCAGGCTAGCCTCCTCTATATATTCTATCAAGTAGCTTTTTTCTGAAAATTCTTCTTTACTCTCTTGTGGCTTTGTTTGGTGTTTGCGAAATTGTTTAGCTGAATATTTTAAATATCTGACTATCTGATCCGGATCCATGGGAATTTTAGGCCAATTTTTCACTCCAATATTTGGTATATCTATTATTTGTTGAGTTTCTGTAGCTTTCTGGGTATTAACTGAATCAATCTCAAAACTTTTTTGGCTAACTTCTTCTTTTTCTTTTTCTTTTTCTTTTTCTTTTTCTTTTTCTTTTTCTTTTTCTTCTTCTTTTTCTTCTTCTTCTTCTTCTTCTTCTTCTTCTTCTTCTTCTTCTTCTTTTTCTTCTTTTTCTTCTTCTTCTTCTATTATCCACGACTTTTCATCATCATCATCTTCTTTTTTTAAAAATTGTACCATTATAATTTCTGATTTATTGAGTGGCGTTTTGTCTTCAAAATATTTGTCTAATAAATCGTCCTTATCTTGTATTTTTCTTGCCTTATCCGGATTATTTTCTTGAGCATTTACCCCGATACCCCAAAAATCTTTGCAGCTTAATATATCTTTTTCTGGTTTTTCCAGAAAATATTTACGTAAAGATTCAAAAATATGCTT
The DNA here is from genome assembly GCA_947454145.1 of Rickettsiales bacterium. Classification (GTDB taxonomy): domain Bacteria; phylum Pseudomonadota; class Alphaproteobacteria; order Rickettsiales; family Rickettsiaceae; genus JAIOYM01. Next base: position 28,899 of record CANGIW010000006.1, on the reverse strand, counting down.
ATATGGAAATATTCTGGGTATAAAATGTTCAACAGAACTAGCATTTAATATGCCAAATATATTATTATTATTGTGTTGCATTATAGATAATAAAGTTGAAATGCCTATAGCGTTGTAGGTTTCTTGATAATTAGTACCACAAAATAATGCTAACTCTAGCTTTGAGCGTATAACATCTTCATAAGAATAAGTGCTTTCAATTTCTTGTGATTCATCTACAAAATAATGCAGCGGTATAAAGCCTTTATTGTTAGGGGTTATAAACATTTCAGAGCTAAAGAAATCTAAATCTGAATATTTTTTTTGCTCTCGAGCTTCCTTTTTCGGGCCAACTGGAAATCCTTTTTTTTGTTTACATTTAGCAGCTAAATGTAATATTGTATTGCCTTGGTTGTCTCTCCAATTAAAAATAGCTGCTGTGGCCTTATTAATTCCTATTGGTTCTATATTATGCGTTGCTATAAAGTCTTTTAATTTTATGGCATTTCTGAATAATAATAAAGTTATCAATTCTTTTATCTTTTGTTGCTCATTGTGATGAAATTTTTGTATATTAGAGTAGTATAAAATTTCTTGTACGTCAAAATCTGCGTAAGTAAAATAAAATTTTGTTAAATTCTGCTTTTGTTGGAAATATAGTTTTTGTTGGTTTGATGCATATTTGGAAGTTATGTTAGTTTGTATTGATTGTTTAAGCATAAGAATATTAAAAATATTTATAATTTAAATTGCACAATCTTATATTCTATCATCTATAAATTTAAATTATACTAATAAATTAGACTAATTTTAGATAATACTCTGACTAGATCAACCCATAAAAATTAATTTTTTTTAATATAAATATAACTATAAAAGCAAATAAGTCTTGACATTTTTTTAATTATAGCGCAATATACTGCGGATATGTTTGTACATATTAAGTAATTTGCGTTAACTAGTATTAAAAAATCATACAATATAGAAGGAATAAATATGACAAATTCAACAACACTATATCTGAAAGATATTTTCACACAAGTAGTAACTAAAATACCTAAAAAACTTCTACCAAAAGTTTTTATCCAAACTGAAAATTTTAAATGCGTTAATTCTAAAGATGTTAGTGATTTATTAAAGGCAGAGCCAAAACTATTAGGTTCAGAGATAATAGCATCTTTTAAAACCCCTATATTCATTGCTGTTATTGAAGGCATCTTTAATAACACATTTGAATCTAAAGGCGTTAACTTTCACTTAACAGAAAATGATTTCAACACTTGTGCAAATCCAGAAATAATACAACAAGAAACACTAGAAAATACGATGTTTACATGTTTAGTGCAAAAATTACAAGCAATTGCTACAAATTCTACTAAAATAACAGGCTATTTATTTAATGATAATGAAACTCTTGCAGAGTATAACTCAGAAAAACAAAATCAAACTATTGAAGCAGCATGTTTAGAAGTTTCTGGAGCTACTTCAGAGACAAATGAAGAACTCTAAAAAAAGATATAACAGTCAATTCTTGAGTTAATATTTGAGAGTTGACTTTTTTATAAAAATGTCTTTATATTAAACATTTTTATCACAGACCTTTCTTTTTACGATCAAATCGTTTCTAAGTAGTCTCATTATCACAATTTTCTAATAAATTTAAAAATCATAGCTCAACATTTCATTAGACTTGGGTTTTTTGTAGATTAAAGCAACAATTTCATAAAAGGTGATAATTTTTTTCAAATTTCTGTTTGAAATTCTTTAGCTTTTATATAATTTTTGATAGAGTTAAGATTGAGCTTTTAAAATTTATAATTGAACTCTTTAAAAGCACTTTAAAAGCAGTGTAAAAAGAAAGCAATGCAGAAGTAGAATTCTTTTTATTTAAATCCTATATAGTATCAAATACTATTGCATTAGGTAGATTTTATATTATAAATAGCATAATTTTTAACAGTCTATAAAAGCGTGAAAGAACAAAAACTTAGCTCTAATAATAATTTTTTTTATTCATTAATACATAGGATAATAGCAATATTGATGTTGTTGTCTATCTCTGGATGTTTACAAGAAAATTGCATAGAGGCTGACGATTTTGGCTTTCCAAATGTTAAAGTACCAGTATTTAAAAATACTCAAGATATATCTGGGGTAAATGAAGGGCAGTTTGTTCCTTGGATTGATTCTGGCTATACTTTGGATGGCAGTACTCTTGTTATAGTGGTTAAAAATTGGACTTACGGCCAGCAGTCTAATAGCTCTGATGCATTATCCGCTTGGTCTCCATGGTATTCATTTGGCAAAGATTCTGGGATTTTGCCGGTTATGGTAGAAAGATTCCCTACATGTAAATTTACAAATGCTAAGGGTATAGTGAACTATAAAGTAGTAAACCCACCTTGTTTGATGAAAGAAGGTAAAGGTCTTTATGCCGCTATATCTTCTAAAGATTATGACATAAATGGTTCAGATAGCTCTAAGCAATTTCCAGATGCTAATCAAGCTATAGCTCTTCATCTGGGAGAAACTAACACCCCATCTTTACAAGATTTAGATGTAAACGGAGATTTGGTAAATGCTGGGGGGTTAATATTTGATGTTGAAAACAATAGTTCCGATAAACCCTTCTTAAAGAAGGGTTCAAAATTATATTTTAAAATATTAGACAGCTACTATCAAGATAATGCTGGCCAATATATAGTAAAAATCAAGTCAGGAATAAATACATCCTCTTCTGACCCAATTCAAACAATTGTAAATTTGGTTAAAAATGTACTTTTTGGTGAAACCAAAACATCTTCTACTCTAACCTCTGATAATGACTCTATAGGAAATAAAGAGTATTTCAGTTCATCTAGTGTAACAGAGTCGGGTATTATTTTTTCTATATTTAATAATATAACACGGAATAAATCCTTTCAAAATTCTGTTAAAGCTTTATTAACGCTTTATATATCATTTGTAGGTCTTGGATTTACTATGGGTTTTATTAAAATAAATGCTCAAGATTTGATAAAACGCTATTTTAAAATTGCTATACTAAGTATCTTAATATCTGAAAATTCATGGTTCTTTTTTCAGCAATATTTTTTTACATTCTTTATAGATGGTGGTCAACAAATAATAAATATAATACAAGGAGCGGGTAATACCGGCGGAGGATCAAATAACATTTTAACTTTAATGCTTGCACCGCAAACTCTTGTAAAGTTATTTTCTTTATTATTTGTTTCTTGGGATGGATTTATTTATATTATTTTATATTTTATATGTTTTTGTTTTTTATTCGTAACTATTGTTAAGGCTTATATAGTTTACCTAAATGCACTAATTTTAATGGGTATAGTAATTACAACAGGGCCCATATTTTTATGTTTTATGCTATTTAAGTCTACTGAAGCTTTTTTTAAAAATTGGGTACAACAATTAGTATCCTATACTATGCAGCCTATAATTTTATTTACTGGCATCACTTTCATGTCAATTTTAGTAAGACACCAAATTTATACAACTTTGGGGTTTAAAGTTTGTAAAATAGAATTTCCTAAACTAGATGATGATATAAAAAAAGTAATGATTACTAATGATAGTGTTTTGAAAACTTCTTTTCTTTATTGGTGGATACCAAAGCCTGATAAAATTACAAATCCAACTTTAACAGATGTTTTAGTTCCAGAAGCTCACTATCAAAGCATAGCTAGCTTAAATAAACCAACTAGCTCGCAAGTGTGTGTAGGAAATCCGGATTATGCTACTAGCTTTTTTTTGCCTACTAGTAAAAATCCTTACTGCAAAGCATATCAGTGCACAGAGAAAAGAATATCGGCTTTTCCTTATCTTGACCCTAATATACCTCAAGATTGCGATAGGTTAAACAAAATATATTCTCAAGGCACTGTGCGACAAAATTATTCAGATCTATTGCTTTTAGCTGTATTAATATGGTTAATTTCTCAATTTAATAAAGTTGCAGTGAATATTGCAACTGGTATTTCTGGAGGTTTAAATTTTGGTAAGCCCCCTTCTGTTGATACCTATAAAGCTGCAAACGAGGCATATAAAAGTACTCTTGGTAAAGCTATTGACAGAACTATAGGCTCAGGTTTGAGGTCCGCATATAACAATACTATTCGTCCGGTTATTAGCTACACAAAAGATCTAGCTAATAAATTATATGACAAGAGCTTAGGTAGGGCTGTGAGGGGAGTAAAAAATGTAGCAGGAAATATGGCAAGAACAGCTTATAATTCAACTTTTGGAGCGATTGGGGCTGCAATTAAAAACCAGAAAATTAGAAATCAAACCAAATCAGCCTTAGAAAAAATACAAAAAATTAATAAGCAGGTTAAGGAATATAAGGGCCTCCAAGCAAGTCTTAGTGATAAATTTACGAATTCATTTAAAGATATACATGGTAAATCACCAGACTCTAAAAAACTACTTGATGCTTTAGCAAAAAAAACCACACTGCGTAGCAAAGAAACAGGTGTTAAAATGCGGGGTGGTGTACTAAAACGTCTGGGAAATAATGATTTATTAGGCAAAACAAGACTTTTGAGTAATGAAGTAGCTTTAGCTGCGTATGGTAAAAAATTTAGTCAGCTTTCGGCTGATGAACACAAAAAAGTAAAAGATTTTGTCAATGACAATCTTGCACAAATGAAAAAATTAAAAACCGATAAGAAATTTAGTAGCTATAAAAATGCTTTTGCAAAAGAAAATAAAATTTTGCGTGAGATGATCGCAAGTAAAGAAGATTATCTAACAATTAACGGTGATGCTAAAAAACAATTAAAACCTTTATTAAAACCACTTTTAAAAGATTTACTACCATCTTTAGTGAAAGCTAGAGCTACAGATTTAACTCAAGGTCTGAGAAAACAAAAATTAAACGATTTAACTAAAGAACTATTTTCCAAATATGAAAATTTAAGCTCAAGGCAGAAAAAAGAAATAGATGAAAAATTTAAAAAACAATATGCATCAGAGCCTGAAGAATCCTCAGATAGAAAAGATGCTTTTGTTAAACAATATGCAGAAACACTTAGGTTTGAAGATCTACCAAGTTCTGAAAAAAGAAAAATAAAAGATTTATATAAAGAGGTATTCGCTCAAAAACCTAAAGAACCAATAGATAAATTAAGTGATAAATTATTTGATGATTTAACAGCATCAAAAGAAAAATTATTAGATGATTTCGCTCGAAAAATAACTGACAAAATAAGTGCTAATTATTCAGACTTAGATCCAAGTGATGCTAAAAAAGTAGATGCAGAATTTAAATTACACTTTGGAGAAAAAGAGTCAGATAGATTGAAATATCAATTAGCGCAAATAAAATATGGTCAGTCTTATGCTCAATTAGATGTTGGTAAGAAGCATGAGTTAGATCTAATGGAAACAAAGGGTTTAAAATATTACTATGATCAACTGAACAGTGCTACAAAAGCTAAAATTGATGATAAAAGTTATGAAAATAAAAATTTTGAAGATAAAATTGATGAAGCTCAGAAATTGCGAGCTTTTAAAGAAGATTATGCAGCAAGATATAGAGAGTTAGAAAAATCCAAGGCCCAAGATACATCTTTTTTAGGGCCAAGGAATGTAAATATGGATGAGTATGTGTTTAGTGATTCTAGATTCAGAACTGAAAAAGAGAAAGTTTTTGATGAAGAATTCACACAAGAGTTAAAGAGATTAAATAAGCAAATCACTTCTCTTGAGCCGGGGGTTGTATCTCAAATGTTGGGTAATATGCATCAAAATCAAGAACAAATTTTACAACTAGAAAGAGAAAAATTAGGTTACGATATTTATGCTCAGCTATCTAAAGATAAGGTGATTTTAGGTTCAAGATATATGTCTGAAGACATTACGCGAGATTTAGCGGAACAAAAACTAAAATTACTGGACGAGAAATATCGCCAAACTTTGGAGCAGGATAAATATTTAAAAGATAACCCAACTTATTTGTCGCGATTGGAAGAGCTTAGTACAAAAAGAGAAGCTTATGCACAAAATGATTCTAGTGGAATAGCTTCGCAACAAGAGGCAATGGCAAAAATACAGGAAACCCAAAAAGAATTTGAAAGAATTAGTTCTTTAGTTGAATTTAATAAGCAACGAAAAGATCAAGTTGATGAAATTTTTTCTCAATATCGCAAAAAACTTACCGCCAAACATCAGGATCTTGCTGAAAAACAGAATGTGAAATCAGAATCTGCACCTATCAAAGAAGCTATAAGAAACGAGGATGTAGAATTTTCTGGCGTTGCAGACAGAACTTCAGTTCCTGAATTATTAACTAAAGATACAAGATCTATTCTGCCTTTCTTTTTAAAAGCTGCTTATGATCAAAATACAGAAGATGTTAAAATGGTTAACAGATCCTTAAGTAAAGCCTTGGATTATGCCACTTCGTCATTTGTTTTAGTTGGTAAAGGAGTTGGTTTAGCTGGTAAAGCTTTAGAAATTTATTTAAAATCGATACCTAAAATAGTCGCCATTCTTGATAATGTAGCGGATTATTTAACTAACCCCGATAGAAGTCCAGAGGAATTTGCTAAAGAAATATTACAAAATAAAGAAGTTGCTGAATTCTTAAAAGATCCAGAGACGGTATTGCGAAAATGGCAAGATTCATTCCAGCAAAGCTTTAAATTTTTAGACGACCCATCTAATTTAGCAAATAAAGCATCAGCTGAAGCCGAAAAATTATATAATTCTATTTTGAAAAGATTTAAACAGGCGCCTAAAGAAAGAATTAGTGAATTAGATCCTGAATCTCAAAAGATAGTTGAGCAATTCAGGGTTGTAAAATCTTTAGATACAGAAAAAGCAGATTTGTTACCTTTACAACGAGTTCAATTTACCGAACAAACTGATCAAATTATTATAAAATCTGTACTAGATCAAAGGGCTGAAATTATTAAACAAGTATACAAACAACTTACCGCAAAACATCAAGATCTTGCTAAAAGGAAGGGGGTAAAATCACAATCTATCCCTATAACAGAAGATGTAAAAAAAGAGAAGATAGAATTTTCTGAAATTACTGAAGCAGTAGATAGAGCTTTACGCTTAGCTGTTATAAATCCAAATTTAGCGCAGTCGGATGGTTTAGTGGATTACGTAGACACAGAAAAAGCTAGAGTAATAAAAACTCTTGCCGAATTTAAAACTCCACAAAAACCTATATCACCTTTGGCTCTTTCTGAATCATCTAAAAGTTCAGTGGATATAGAAGAATCAGAGAAAAATAAATTGCTACCCATGTCTGGAGAATCTGTGCTATCAGCTTTATCTAGGGTTAAAATACTACAAAAAGAAATAGATGCCTTGGAAGCATTGAGAAGAATTTTACCCGAAAAACAAGATACAGCAAAAATTCTTCAATTAGAAAAAGAAAAATTGAATTATACTCTTTATTTAGATGTTGGAACAAATCCTATATTTTTGGGCTTAAAAGAAGACCGTGCAAAATCAAATTTTTTAGAAACTAAATCTCAAGAGATTTTAAAACAAGGAAAATTTTTAGAAAAAGAACAAATATATTTATCTCGTTTAGAAGAATTAGGTGGAAAAATGCAACTTTACTTATCATTGAGTGTTGATGATAAAAAAACTTTTCCAAAAGGCCTACTTCCAGAAATAGAAAAAACACAAGAGGAGTTTGTAGAAATTAGCGCTTTAGTTGAATTTAATAAGCAGCTCAAAGATCAAACAGATGAAATTTTAGGGCAATATCGCGCTAGCATTATTCCAAAATCTTTTGATGTAGTCAAACCTACAACACAAGAAATTGCACAATTAGATTCAACATCCCTGCTTACAAAAGATTTACAAATATTAACACAAACTAGTGTTTCTGATGGAGAGGAATTGTTTGTTTTAAAAGCAGCAAGCAGAGAAAAAGATCCACAGCTTGGATTTACAAAGCCAAATGAAATTTTACAAGTGATACCAAATTCTGAAGAACAATTATCGCCTCAATCACAAGAAGTAATCTCGGAACAACAATCATTTGGTATAAAACCACAATACACCCAAGAATTACAGAAGTCTAAAAGATTAGATACAATATCTGATTTAAGAGCCTTTATTGTAGATCAAAGAGCTGAAATGATTGCTGAAATATCAGGTGAACTGCAACAATATTACAGTGAAGAATATAGAAAAAGATCTATGTCTCAAGAGTATAAAGTAGAAGAAGCGCAACAAGGTTTTGTAAATAGCTCAACAGCTCTATCGTCGACTCTTGAAGATAGAAACTTAGAAGAAATAGATACACGAAAATCTGGAGCTAATATATTAGTTCATATTGCTGGATTAGATGAACGCAAGCCGGTTACACAAGAAGAAATAATAGCAGCAGTAGAAAAAATACATCAAAAAGTAGAGAAACAACAAGAATTTATTGAACAAATTCAATCAGCTATCGAGGCATCAGTTATTGATTCAGGTAAACCTGAAAATACATCTATATCAACCATTTTAGATGGAGACAGTAAATCATCTTTGCAACCAACTGATTCTCAAACAATAAGAAGAACCATCAAACCATTTCCTCTTTTGTCAAAACCACAACAAGTCTTTAAAAAAGCTCAGAAGCAAGAAAGCACTGATGATTCTTAAATTTTAAACAATGGTTAAAAATGATAATTAAGTTATAACTTGCACCTATTTTACTTATGATATATATTTAGCAGTATAAAAATCTAAATGATTAATAAATCAGATGTCTTATAAAATAATAGGTGTAGGTAGCTATTTACCAAGTAAAATTGTTACTAATGATGATTTAGCTAAAGTTCTTGATACCACCGATGAATGGATTGTTACAAGAACCGGTATAAAACAAAGGCACATAGCTGAGACAGAAGAGCTAACTTCTGATATGGCGGCAGAAGCTTGTCGTTACGCGTTAAAGGAGTCTAAATTATCTATTAACAATATTGATTTGATTATTTGCGCAACAACAACACCAGATTTGAGTTTTCCATCAACTTCTGCCATTATATCAAATAAATTAGGTGCTATTAATATACCAGCCTTTGACTTACAAGCAGTATGCTCTGGATTTATTTATGGGCTACATTTAAGCGAAAAACTTTTGCAGAGTGGAGCTTATAGAAAAATTTTACTTGTAGCATCCGAGAAAATGTCTTCCTTGATAGATTGGCAAGATCGTAACACAGCAGTATTATTTGGGGATGGAGCTGGTGCTGTAATTTTATCAGCTGATTCTACTAATTTTGCTGATAGTTTAATAAATGCCGACGCCTCAGAATATAAAATATTGCAAACTAATGGAGGAATTGCTTCTACTCCCGGATTTTGTGGAACTATTGAAATGAAAGGGCAATCTGTTTTTAAAAATGCTGTAGCTAAAATGCCTATAGAGCTTATAAAATTATTAGAAAAACATAATTTATCTACACGCGATCTAGATCATCTTCTTTGTCATCAAGCAAATATAAGAATCATCGAAAATATACAGCAATTTCTAAATATTGAAGAGTCAAAAATAATCAAAACCATAGCTCTTCATGCTAACTGTTCTGCTGCTTCTATTCCTCTTGCCTTAGACTATTTATACTCTAACAATAAATTGCACACAGGACAATTATTGGGTTTTTGTGCTATGGGTGCAGGTCTTACATGGGGAGCAGCTTTACTGCGTTGGTAATAGCTAAATTCTTAACAAGAAATTGTAATTTTTTTATCCCTTGATATCCCACAATCATCATAAACCTTTGTGTACAGACTAAGATGATCACTTTGTTTGTGAATCTTAAAGTCATATGTTTTTCCAGCAAAGATTTTAGATGCATTCTTAATTTTCTTTGGCGGTTTTAAGGGGGTGGTTATTATTTTTCTTTTATTACAATTCTATTATTATTTAAGCTTGGATATGTCCATCTTAGAAGGGGAACCAAAAATTTTAGGATTATTCATAATAAAAAACTCATCTGGAATATTACTCAAATACTTAATATGATTAATCTGTATTTCTATAGTTGTTCCGCTATCTTCTTTTATTTTAAGGCTTAATAGACTAGGTGTAGTATCTTGAGAAAAATTCATGGTTATATATTGCTGTAAGTTTTTAGCAAATAACTCTAATTTTAATGTTTTGGTAGATTTTTTTATCTTTAACTTATTATCCAACTTTTTCAAATTTTTGGTGAAAAAGATTTCAAACAAATTTTGTTCATGTTTGGCATAAGTATATTGCTCCAGATCAAAATCGTACATGTATATCTTTTTATCTCTGACTATAATTTGCAAGGGAGTAGGTTCGCTATATTCAATTCTCAAAAGTTTTTTCCTTCTGTCAATTAACAATAAACCTTTAATATTATTACCGTTTGAATCTATTTGTGAAAAAGACAACAAAGATAATTGTATTTTATTAAATGCATTTTCAGCATCAAGAAGTAGTAAAGATTCTGTAGTATTTGCATAAGAAAAACTATTTATTAAGAAAAATAAAATGGTAGCTAAAATTTGTTGCTTATTAATCATTAGATGAATTTAATCTTTTATGAATTTCATAACCAATATTGGTGATATTCCCAGCACCCAAAAATAATATCATGTCTTTTTTACTGGCATATTTAATGCATAAATCTTTTATCGCCGTAATATCATTTTCCCAAAAAGCGTTTTTTCTTTTTGCCTTGATAATATCCTCAACAAATTTTTTAGAATTGATGTTTTCTATAGATTCTTCTCCTGTGGTATAAATGTCGGTAACACATAAAACATCAACTACGTCAAACGCATTTAAAAAATCTTTGTATAACTTTGAAAATCTTGAATATTTATGAGGTTGAAAAATTACTATAATTTTACTATTGTATTTTTGGCTAGATATTTGTGCAGTAGCTAAAGTAGCTTTAATTTCCTCTGGATGATGCGCATAATCATCAATGATGGTAGCTCCGTTATATTCTCCGATTTTGGTAAATCTTCTTTTGGTACCTTGAAAATTTTTAAACCCATTTTGAATCGTACGCCAACCAAAATTCAATTCTGCTGCCACTGCTATCGCAGCCAAACTATTTGATACATTATGTAAACCCGCCATGGGTAAAGTTATGTTTGAGATTATATTTTGAGAATCTTGCCCATGAAGCTTGATAGCTACATCAAAAATGGACTTATCTTCATCACATCTAATATTAAAAGCTCTGATATTTGCCTCATTAGATTCTAAAGAATATGTAATAATTTTTCTATTCGTAATTTTTTCTACTAATTGCTTACAATGTTTATTATCTAAACACACAACTCCAAAACCATAAAATGGTAAATTTGTTAGAAATTTTTCAAAAGCAGCAAGCAAAGTTTCAAAATTATGATAAAAATCTAAATGTTCAAAATCTATATTAGTTATAACAGCTATAGTAGCTGGTATATTAATAAAAGTAGCATCAGATTCATCAGCTTCAGCTATTACATAATTATCCAAACCAAGATATGAATTGGTATTTACATTGTTAATAATTCCACCACTAATGACTGTAGGTTTGGTATTAGCTGCTTCAAACATACTAGCTAACATTGATGTCGTAGTAGTTTTACCGTGAGACCCAGATACTGCAATTGATGTTTTAAATTTCATTAATTCAGCCAATATTTCAGACCTCCTAAGTACAGGTATTTTTTTGTTCTTAGCTTCTATAACTTCTACATTTGTATCCTTTACACCAGAAGAAATAACAACATATTCTGCATTAGCTATATTTTTAGAATCATGACCAATAAAAATCTCTATGCCCAAAGATTGTAAGCTAAGAGTATTTTTATTCTCAGCTAAATCTGAACCTTGGATTTTATACCCTAAATTATGCATAATTTGAGCTATAGCACTCATTCCTATACCCCCTATTCCTACAAAGTGCAGTCTATAATCTTTTACCATAAGTTTATTTAACGCTATATCTATCATATTTTTAATAAATTTAAATTTTTTATTCACAAATAATTACAAAAGCAATTGCCGAATCTTTTTCGTCACTAATTGAAATTTTAACTTTATTTTTATCAATAGATAAATTAACACTATTGAAATTTTTTAAGTATGGTTTTCCAACCCGGTCGTTAAGAATATCAATATTATTAAATTGAACAAATTGTCCAATTCCAGTACCCAATGCTTTACTTAAAGCCTCTTTAGCCGCAAATCGCTTAGATAGATAATTTACATGATTCTGCTCTGACAGGTTGGTATAGACATCTTGCTCTTCGGGCCCTAGAATTTTTTTAACAAATCTAAAATTATACCGTAATAAAATATCAGAAATACGCTCTTTATTAACTATATCTACACCTATTCCCGCTATCATTTTATATATCTTTTTATTACAGAAACATTTTTTTGACTCCTTAGGTATCCAGCAATTGCATCAATATCGCGAGTATTTGACACTTCAATATCACATATCATTTCTAAAAAGTTATTATCTTGGGTAACAAATTTTATACTCCTTATCTTTGTGTCAAATTTAGACATATATCCCAAAAATAATTCTAATGAATTACGTGTATTAGTTAGTATAACATATATTCTAGTAATGAATCTATGCTGTTTTGCTTTTTGGCTCCAGGTTAAATTTACAACTATTTCTGGTACTTTTAGCAATCTAGCGGCAACAGAGCATTGAGTTTTATGAATCATAACATCTCGCCCTTTATGTATTATTCCTATAATCTCTTCATCGGGGATTGGATAACAACAACCAGCAAATTGGAAATCAACATTATTAGCAAGTCCTATAAATATCTCACTTTCTCCATTATCAAAAACTGATTTAAAACCTTCGTAGGCTGATTTTTTTACCTCTTCTAATTCTTTTAAATTATTGAAATAATGTTCTCTAATGACAGAAGATACACGCGATATTGGAATTTCTTTACTACCTAAGTTATATAATAATTCTTCTTGAGATGTAGTAAATTCATCAATAAGAATTTTATATAATTTATCGGTATTTTCGATATTAAAAGTCTTAACTACATTATCCATCATGACTTTTCCTAAAGTAATATTTTGATCTTTTTGTTGCTTCTTTAAATATTGCCTAATTTCCGTACGAGCTTTACTACTAAATGCATATTGTTCCCAAGATGGCAAAACACTAGCTTTAGAACTCAACAATACCTCTATTTGATCGCCATTATTTAATAAAGTTTTAATGGGCATAGTATGACCATTAACTTTCCCGCCTATACAAAAAATTCCTATGTCACTGTGAAGAGCAAAAGCAAAATCTAAAATGGTAGATCCTTTAGGTAAATTAATAACCTGTCCTTTTGGCGTAAAACAAAATACTTGATTATAATACATAGATAGCTTTGTATCTTTAATTGGGTCTATTAAAGATAAATCGGAGGTTTTAGCAGATAATTGATGTAGCATATCTAAATCCAATGAATATTTGGACAATTTCATATTACTATGCTGCTTATATTTCCAGTGGGCTGCTATACCATATTCCGCTATATTATGCATATATTGGGTTCTTATTTGGATCTCTAATTTTAGTTTTTTAGAGCCTATAACAATTGTATGTAAAGATTGATACCCGTTGCTCTTTGGATTACTTATAAAATCCTGAAACATATTTGGCACCATTTTATAAACAGAATGTATAGCTCCAAGAGCTGTATAACAATGACCAACAGTTGGTACTATAATTCTAAATGCAATTATATCTTGTAATTGATCAAGATTTATATTTTTTTGGATCATCTTCATCCATATTGAATATGGTGTTTTTTTTCTACCTTGTATTATAGCCGCCACCTCCATTTCTTTTAACAAATTTGATAATTCGTCTATAATTTCTTCAATAGAAGCTTCTTCTGCATAAACAGTATTTTCTAAATCCTTAATTATGGAGTTGCGTATTTCTGGATGTAAAACTTCAAAAGATAGATCTTGAAGTTCTAATTTGATATTGTTTATTCCCATACGTTCAGCAAGTGGAGCGTATATTTGTATAGTTTCAAAAGCTATACGTTTTTGGCTTGCTACTTTTTTATGTTTTATTGTTCGCATATTATGCAAACGATCAGCCAATTTTACAAATAACACTCGAATGTCATCTGTAAGAGCTAGAACTAGTTTTCGAAAATTTTCAGCTTGATTTAATTCGACACTTTTTGACTCTATTTGAGTCAATTTAGTTAAACCTTTCACTAGAAAAGTAACTTCATCTCCAAATTCTTCATGAATTTCGTCTAACGTTAAATTTGTATCTTCTATGGTATCATGCAAAAGAGCAGCTAAGACTGAAGCCGTATCTAAACCAAGATCTGCAAGTATTGCTGCAACTTCTACGGGGTGATTATAAAATGGTTCTCCAGATGCACGAGTTTGATCTTGGTGATACGTAACTGCCCATTCTATAGCTTTAATTATAGGTGTTTTATCTAGATGAACAGCATTCTGAACAATTCTATTTAGAAGTTTCGTCTGTAAATTCATCATTCAAAATATCTGAATTATCACCTTCTTCTACTACCGAAGCTGCAAAAGTAATATCTTCATCATAATAATTCCCTACTATCATTTCTTCATTGGTTGCTAAATCTTCATCTTCAACAACAGATTCTTTTAGTGTAGAATTATGGGAGCTTGATAAAAAGCTATTAATGAGTTTTTGCCTTAACACTTCAGGATCAACTACTTTTTCTGCTATTTCTCTAAGTGCTATTACAACTGGTTTATCATTATTTGTTTCAAGTGTAAGCTGAGATCCAGATATAATATTTCTAGCTCTTTGCGATGCAACAAGAGATAAATCAAAGCGATTTTTAATTTTGCTATTTTCTAAACAATCTTCTGTAGTCACTCTAGCCATAATTTATACCTTTTTGTAAATGGTTAACTAACTTGTACAAAGATTGTAGCACAAAGAAGCATAAATGTGGTGGAAAATTATAAAATAATTTATGGTATTAACTATAATATGAAGCTTTTATTAAATTTATTAGAGTTATTTTTTTCTATTTCCTATCCTCTTAAGTCTAGTATGACTAAGTGCTAGGCTAACTTAATTCATTGGTTGCACAATCTACAAAGAAGCTATATTAAAGGAAAAGCTAAGACAAAAACATACGTCAACACAATCATATAGTTAAGATTTAAGGTTATGCGTGCTATAGCTCTTTATTCATAAGAGCTATTACAGCAATTTAGGTTGAACTGGGCATAGTTTTATATTGTGGTCACAATATAATTATTAATAATTATTTAGGTGCAAGAACTACCTGAGTTCTATAAAAAGAACATTTCATGTCATGAATATATACCCCTTGCTTTTACTTTAAGACATCTACTTCAAGCTAAATTACTATAGTAGCAGAAAAATAGTTGTTAACTTATCAAGTTAAGTTAGAAAATTAACTAGTAGTGATATGTTGTATGATTTTTTTGCTCCAACGATCTTAATATATTAACCACCGAAGATAGTTTCTCAAAAAAAGACATTTTGTCATTACCAAAAGGATAACTTTCTTCTTTTTTAGAAATAATAATTACTATTTCACTATCATGGCCAAAAAATCCTGAAATGAATATTTCATATTCTACTGATTTTTCTTTATATTCTTGCATAATAATATTTTGAGAGCTTAATTTTTGACAAAAAATATGCTTATTATTTTCTATAAAATCCAAACATTTAATATTATTATCAAGTAAAGCAAGGTTGTAACTTTTAGTAAGTATAACAATGTTGTTTATTGCCAGATTGTTTTTTAGATATTGGATAAAAAATCCTAACACTAAATCGTAATTTTGATGTATTTTTACTGATTCGATAACTATACTAAAAAACTGATTCTCAAAATCTAATTCTGCAAGGCGCTTGAGAGTTTTTCTGTAAGAATGATAATATTTAATACAAATTAAAACTGCGAATATAAATAAAGCTATTAGTAAAATCATTTTTAAATACTAAACTTTAATAGGCATAATTACAAATTTATAGTTTTCTGGATCTTCTACTTTTTCTACTAAAACAGGTGAGAATGAATCATTAAAACTTATATCGCATAAATTACCATAGCAAAGCTTTAAAACCTCTAACAAATATTTAGGGTTAAATCCTATCACCATATCAACGCCTTTATAACTCCATTGTTGTTTTAATTCGATTAACTCTTTTGCTACATCTTTAAATTGGCCAAAAGACCATACTTCTAGACCTAAAGAATTAATATTAAGTTTAACAGCTTTAAGTTTATCGGAGCTAATTGTAGATACCCTATCTATAGCTTCCGCTAAGATTTTTGCATCTATGATTAAGTGATTATTGTTTCCCTTTGGAATAAAGCTAGTATACTGAGGGAAGTTACCTTCAACTATTTTTGATGTTAATGTAATTTGGGGTAATTTAAATCTTATCAAACGTTGATTCATTTCAATCAATATTTTTTCAGATGCATGTTTTTCATTTTTAAGTAATTTAATTAACTCATCCGTAGCTTTTCTTGGAATAATTACACCTATAATTTCTTCACCCTTACATTGTTCTTGTGAGCATGCGAAAGCAAGTCTATGACAATCAGTTGCAGCAACCGCTAAATAACCTTTATCATTTTGATGCAAATAAATACCGTTTAAGTTATACCTAGTCTCTTCAGCAGACATAGAAAAAGCTGTAGATTCTATCAATTTACATAATTCTTTAACCTGAATTTGGGTGGAATTTCTATATTCAAAATATTCTAAATTTGGAAATTCTTGAGAGGATATAGTTGAAAGAGTGAATTCAGAATTAGCAGCTTTGATAATAAGCTGCTCTCGTTCTGAAGATACTTCTAAAGAAACTTCTATATGGCTAATTTTTTTTATAATATCTGCAAATAATTTAGCATTAACTGTTATAGCCCCTGGCATTATTACTTGCACGGGAATTTCTGCTTTAATAGAAATATCTAAATCTGTAGCATTTATAGTTAATCCCTCAACACCAGCTTCAAGCTTAACATTATTTAATATAGGTTTAGTATTAACTTTTTCAACTATGCCGGTTATATTAGATAGCATGTTCGACAAAGTCTTAGTTTCTGCTATAATCTTAAATTCGTTATTAAATTCAGCCATATTGTTATCTAATTTATTTAATTTTTAATAAAGTTTATATATTCAAGGTATATATTCAAAAATTGTGACAAATCATGGAATGATTCTAAATTTATTATGTTACAAAAGTTTATTTTATATTCTGATAAATTAATACTATTATAAATACATATTTTGCGCTATAGCCAAAATAAAATAAATACTAGAATAGTCTTGAAACAATATAATTATGAACTAAAAGGCCTTTATCACTAAGTCTTAATATTGCATTTTCATAAGTTAAAAAGCCATGTTCTGTAAAATATTCTATTTGTTTTATATCTAATAATTGAGTAAAATCTTTGTCACAAAAGAATTTTATTCTTTTATCACTAATACCCTCTATAAGCCTTGTTCCCATAAGCAATACCTCATTAGAAATTTGCTCTTTTGAAAGAACTTCAAGTTTTTTATTAGCATCTGATGCAGCAATTTCAAGCCATTTTTCTGGTTTATATTCTCCAAACATAGCCTGCATTTTATATTCCCCCCCAGTAGTTTTATAACTTATTCTACTATGCGCTCCTGGCCCTATACCTAAGTAATCATCATAATTCCAATAAGATAAATTATGTTTTGAATTATATCCCTGCTTTGCATAATTTGAAATTTCATATCTGTTATAGCCGTTATTTTGTAAAAATTCATTGGTAAAATTATAAATTTCTTCAGCCATCTCATTTTTAGGTAAAGCAAATTCATTGTTATAATACATTTTGGCAAATTCTGTACCTTTTTCTATAGTAAGTTGATAACATGAAATATGCTTATTCGAATCTGCTAATTTTAACGCTTCTTCCAACTCAGCTTCCCAAGATTCAACAGATTGCCCCGGAAGGGCATAAATCAAATCAAACGACCAATTATCAAAAATACTACCTATATTTCGCATAGCATTTTTAGCTTCTTGCGCGCTGTGTTTTCTACCCAAAAATTTCAAAGATTCTTCTTGAATTGATTGTACTCCCAAAGATACCCTGTTGATTCCAGCGTCGCGAAAATATTGAAATTTGGCAAACTCTACAGAACCAGGATTTGCCTCAAGAGTTATTTCTGTATCTTTATCTATAAAAGCTATTGCTGCTATTTTATCTATTATACTCGCGGTAATTTTTGGCTCCATTAGTGATGGTGTTCCTCCGCCAAAAAATATAGAAGTAATATATTTACCCTCTATTGTATCTTTAAAATAATCTATTTGCTGCAAATAAGCATTTTGCCAATTGGCATGATTTATTTGCTTTGCAACATAAGAGTTAAAATCGCAATAGGGGCATTTAGACTCGCAAAAAGGCCAATGTATATATATGGCCAAATTTTTACCATATTGGTTATGATGTAAAATCAATTTCTTTACCGATTTCTATAAATAACCGAATTTGTGCCATCAAATCCTGAAAGTAAGTTAAATTATGCCATGTCATTAATATAGGCCCCAACATTTCATCTGTTTTTATTAAATGATGTAGATAAGCCTTTGAATATTCTCTGCAGGTAACACATAAACAAGATTCATCAAGTGGAGAGGGGTCTTCACTATATTTACTATTTCTAATATTGACGGTTCCTTTTTTAGTAAAGGCTTGGCCGTTTCTGGCAGACCTTGTAGGTATAACGCAATCAAACATGTCTACACCTCTTTTCACAGCCCCGATAATATCAGAAGGCTTTCCTACACCCATTAGGTATTTGGGTTTATTATCAGGTAAATAATCAGTAGCATAGTCTAATACTGAAAAAAGTGTATCTTGTCCTTCGCCTACAGCAAGACCACCTATTGCATATCCTTCAAAGTCTAATTTTACTAAATCTTCTGCTGATTTGTGTCGCAAATCTTTATACACACCGCCTTGCATTATAGCAAATTGAGCATATCCATCACGTTTTACAAAAGCCTCTTTAGATCTTTCTGCCCAAGACGTGGTAAGATTTACTGCATCGTGAACTATAGAATATGAAGCTGGAAATGATACACATTGATCCAATACCATTGTTATGGTACTACCAAACATATGCTGCAGCTGTGTTGCTCTTTCCGGCGTTAACATATGTATAGCGCCATCTAAATGTGATGAAAATAAAGCCCCTTCGTTAGTTATTTTACATAAAGATGCTAAAGACATCACTTGAAAACCTCCAGAATCAGTTAAAATAGGACCAGACCAATTCATAAATTCATGCAAACCACCAAGTCTTGCTATTCTTTCTGCCGTAGGTCTAAGCATTAAGTGGTATGTATTTGATAGAATAATATCTGCACCACAACGTCTAACTGCATCTGGAAGCATAGCTTTTATGGTAGCTTTTGTTCCTACAGGCATAAAAGCTGGAGTTCTTATTTGCCCGTGCGCAGTAGTAATTACACCAGTTCTAGCTTTACCCAAAGTGTTATTGATTGTAAATTTAAATTTCTTGGTCACGCACAAACCCCTTTATCCAATAACATTGCATCACCATAACTAAAAAAACGTAATTTATTATTAACCGCATATCGATATGCATTTTTTATAATATCTGTACCAGCAAATGCACTAACTAGTAATAATAAAGTTGATTTAGGTAAATGTAAATTAGTTATTAACATATCAACTATTTTAAAATCAAACCCAGGTTTTATAAAGATATCAGTATCATAAGACCCTGCTTTTATATTCTCGTCAACAACAGAAGACTCCAAGGCTCTTACAGAAGTTGTGCCAACAGCTATAACTCTTCGTCCTTCATATTTTGCAAGGTTGATTCTTTCAGCGGTATTATTGCTAATTTCCACATGTTCATGATGCATAAAATGATCATCTATATTTTCTACTTTTATGGGTAAGAATGTTCCAGCGCCAACATGTAAAGTAAGAAACTGAATTTCAACCCCTATTTGTTTTATTCTATCTAGAAGATTTTGAGTGAAATGCAGACCAGCTGTTGGTGCTGCCACAGAACCAGAAATTCTACTATATACCGTTTGATAACATTCAGTATCAAGATTATCGGAAGGTCTTTTTATATATGGAGGTAGAGGCATTTGCCCGTATTTATCAAAAAAACTAAATACATCCTTGCAATGATATACTTCTATTTTAACTAATACTTCACCATATCCTAATTTTTTTACAATACTTATTATTTCATTATCAAATTTAAATTCACTACCCTCTAAAAGTTTTGAATAAGGCTTTGCATAACCTTTCCAGAAATCACCTTCTTGTTGTTTTATAAGATATAACTCTATATTTTTACCATCAGTTGGTAATATAATTTTGCTCTTGATAACTTTGCTGTCGTTAAAACATAAAACATCTCCAGCCTTTAAAAAATCAGTAATTTCATAAAATGCTTTTTGTGTAATTTTTTTATCATTTACCACCATTAACCTTGAGTGGTCACGGGGTTCTTTCGGTTTTTGTGCTATTAATTCTCCGGGAAGGGTGAAATCAAAATCTGAAAGCTGCATACAAAATAATTGGCTCTTTAAGAAAATAATTATGTTTAATTAGTAATTTTCTCTCATTTTAGCAATTTGTGCAAGAAGAAAAAATTCTATATTAAAGCATTAAAAATAACAAAAATAAGTAAATAGCCCCCTAAATATACAAGTAATTTTTAAGAGGCAAGAATTAAGTATAGTTTACCTTTAATCCGGTACTTTACTGATTAAAGTTATTTCAGAAATATCATTTAAATCTCGTCCGCCTAATAGATTTTTTATCTGTTGCCCTGAAAGGGTTTCATGTTCTATAAGACCTTTAGCCAATATATGCAACTCATCTATATGGGCGGTTAATATATTTTTTGCCCTAATATAAGCCTCGTTTACAAAACGTTTTATTTCTTGATCTATTCTTTGCTGAATATATTCAGATTTTTCATGACTAGAGCTACGAGAATATACATCTTCTTTTGTGCTAGAGTAGTTCACAGGACCTAATTCTTGGCTCAACCCCCACTCAGTTACCATAGCATTAGCTAAATTAGTGGCCATTTTAATATCCTGAGAAGCACCAGAAGTAACTTTTTCTAAACCAAAAATAAGCTCTTCAGCAACTCTACCACCCATAGCAACAGCCATTTTAGCTTTCATTTGTTCCAATGTTAAAGACAATCTATCATCTTTAGGTAATTGCATTACAAGCCCTAAAGCTCTACCTCTTGGTATTATAGTAGCTTTATGTATAGGATCTGCAGCTTGAGAATAAACACCAACTATAGCATGTCCACTTTCATGATAAGCTGTTTTTTTCTTTTCATCCTCCTGTATGAACATAGATCTTCTTTCTACACCCATTAAAACTTTATCCTTAGCGTCATCTAGGTCGTTTATATCAACCATAGTCTTATTGCGTCTAGCAGCAAGTAAGGCCGCCTCATTCACCAAGTTAGCTAACTCTGCTCCTGAAAAACCAGGTGTACCTCTTGCAATAATATTTATATCAATTTTTGTAGCGCATTTAACCTTTTTTAAATGTACACCTAATATTTTTTCTCTACCATGAACATCAGGATTACTAACTGTTATTTGTCTATCAAATCTTCCAGGTCTTAGTAAAGCGGCATCTAAAACATCCGGTCTGTTAGTTGCGGCGATAATAATTACACCCTCATTGCTTTCAAAACCGTCCATTTCTACCAATAGCTGATTTAAGGTTTGTTCGCGCTCATCATTACCACCACCTAAACCTATACCACGATGACGCCCTACAGCATCTATCTCATCTATAAAAATTATACACGGTGCACTACGTTTTGCTTGCGCAAACATATCTCTAACCCTACTAGCACCAACACCAACAAACATCTCAACAAAATCTGAACCAGATATACTAAAAAATGGAACATTTGCTTCACCAGCAATTGCTCTAGCTAATAAAGTTTTACCAGTACCTGGTGGCCCAACCAAAAGACAACCTTTTGGAATTTTGCCACCTAACTTATGAAACTTACCTGGATCTCTAAGAAATTCTACCATTTCTGTTAGCTCTTCTTTTGCCTCTTCTATACCAGCTACATCTTTAAAGGTAACTTTATTAGCTTTTTCCGAAAGTAATTTGGCTTTTGAAGAACCGAAACCAAAAGCTTTACCCCCCATTCCTCCTTGCATTTGTTTTAAACTGTATATCCCAGCAAAACCCATCATCAACAAGCCAGCTATATATAAAATACTCAAAAATGTTTGGATGGTGTTATCCGGGGGAATTACATTAACGTTAACATCGTAGTTTTGCAATCTATCCATCAATGTTGGATAATTTTCGTAATAGGTATGAAATTTATTCCCATCTACTTCTATACCCTCTATATGATTACCCCTTACAGATATCTGTTTGACCTGCTTGGCTTCAACCTTATGTAGAAATTCACTCAAAGATACGTCTTTATAAGAAGTTAACACATTATCGAAAAGAACCTTGCCAAAATACACAAGGGACATAAAAATAAGTGCCCATATTAAAATATTTTTCATGTTAGAATTTTGCATGAGTATAATTTTCCTAATTTATGATTTTTAATAATGCACTAGTTTTGAAAAAAAATTTGCTACAAAACTAACTTTGATATCAAGATTTTTTAAATAGCTTGCCTCTATATCATAATAGTTACTATGGCTAATAGCAACTACTTTGTCCCCATTTTTTAATACTGGTAGTGACTGTATTACATATTTTTTATATTTGAATGTATCTAAGAAATACATAGAAAAATCTATCTTATCTTTTAGCAATTGATAATCCTTTTCTGTTAAATGACTAACTGTTAAATGACTAACTGTTAAATTATCTTGTTTGCTTAAGAATTTACCATTAAATGTTATTTCAAATCTATTATCAAAAACTACGCCTTTTATAAAATGACTTTCTTTGGTGTTTTTTAAAATATCTGCTAATTCACGTAAAATAAATATTTTATCATTTTCAAAAATTATTCGACACCCATGCAATACAAAAAAATTATTTTTCTTTTCGCCAGCATTATTGATTATATATTCAATCTTCTTACTTTTTGGTAAATAATTTTTACCAGAAATTATTGTGAGAAGGTAACTTAAAAGCAAATTTTGTAAATATTTATTTTCTAACTTAATAGCTTCGTAATTTACGACAGCATAACCTATTGTTTCTACGCAACAATATTTAGCTAATAAATTGATAAAAGATTTTTTTATTATATCTATAACTTCACCATAATGATCTTGAGTATTACTTAACCTATCAATTACTTGATCATAAGAAACACTCAGCTTATCCAAGATGGATTTTGTGGTTATTCGAATATCATTACGTAAATATTTGGTACTATAATTACTATCATCTTCTATCCATTCTACATTTAAGCTATTTAAATACAATTTGCATTCATCTTTCCTAAAATTATGCAATGGCCTAAGAATTCTAATGTTATTATAAAAATATTCGTTATTTTTGCCAAATCCCAATGGACCACTTCCTTTTAGCAAACGCATAATAAAATTCTCTACATTATCATCCTTATGATGCCCTGTAAAAAGTTGAAAAATTTTAAGCTCTTTACATAAAGAAGTAATGAGTTGATATCGAGCTAGCCGTGCTTTTTGTTGTATATTATTACCACTAAGTTCAGACTTGCTACATTCTAAGGCAAAACATTTGATAGAATGAGAATTGCAGAATTCTTTTACGAATTCTACTTCTTTAACAGCTGAAGCTCGAAGATTATGATTTACTGTAATGGCTACGATTTCTATATTATATTCAGCAGCCCAATGTCTGGTAAATTCTAGTAATGCCATAGAATCACTTCCGCCAGAAACAGCTACGGCTGTTTTATGAAATTTTGTGACATAACCAAAATTGACAATATTACTAGAAAATTTTTTATAAAACTCAATCATGTCATATTTTTAAATCAAAATTAAAAAGTTAAAAAAGAGCATTTATAACACAGCATTTAATCACAGTCTGTGTAAGACTAAAGTTTGATTCACACAGACCAATATTTACAAATCTAACCAGTAATTTTTTCCATCATCGTTGCAACAAAGGAAGAATTTTTATCTTTATTATCGCTTAAATTTTCAGATATTTTAGAATTATTTGTTTGTTCTACAGAAGAATCCTTTTTATTATTCCTCTGATTTTGGTTGGGGTTACTATTTTTATTTAATCTATTATCCGGGGAAGACTTTATAAATCTCTTTTTAATAGCTTTATATTTAGGTTGTTTGCCTAAATATTCTTGTTTTTTAGGGTCAATTTCAGAATTTAAATGATCATCTATAAGCAGTTCCCTACCTCTGTCTTTAGGAAAAAGATTGGAGTTTTTATATTTAGCTTTTTCTGAAGACATAATTTTTTCTATGGAAAATACTTCTGGGGAAGTGTTAGGAGGATTTTTATCGAAAAAGTTTATCTTTACCTTATATTGAAATTCTAATGTTGTGATTTCTTCTCTTTTGTTATTAACAATAAAACTAATAACATTACTATTTGTATTAACATTTATAGTTTGAACTACATTTGCAGAAGATACTATTTCATCTTCTACGGTATGTAGGATTAACATAGTATTTGCTTTCTCATTGCGTACCACGCCTTTGCCTTGACATTGAATGCACACAGAGCTATGCAATTCCAGAAAAGATGATTTCATCCTTTGTCTAGACATTTCTAAAAGACCAAAATTACTAATAGAACCAAGATTGATCTTTGCTCTATCTTGACTGCAATGATAAGCAAATTTTTGCAGTACTTGCTTTTTATAATTGCTATCCCTCATGTCGATAAGGTCAATCACAATTAAACCCGAAATTTCGCGAAGTCTAATTTGTCTAGCTATTTCTTTAACGGCCTCTTGGTTTGTTCTATATGCTGTTTCTTCTATATTTTGTTCCGATGTGGCTTTACCGGAATTAACATCTATAGAGGTTAAAGCTTCAGTAGGGTTTATAACAATGTATCCCCCAGACTTTAATCCTACAATAGGCTGATAAAGATTTACTATATTTTTTTCAACATCATATTGATGAAAAATAGGTTTATTTGAATTATATAATGTTACTTTTTGCAGCTCTTTAGGTAGCATTGCTTCAACTAAATTAAAAATTTTATCGTAAGTTTCCTTGCCTTGAATTTCTAATTCTTTAACTCTATGATCAAGGAAGTCCCTAACAGTTCTTACAACAAGAGTTTCTTCAGTGTAAACTTGACTTGGAGCTGTTGAATTTATAGCATCATTAATAATTGAATTCCATAAACGTGCCAAATAGTTATAGTCACGTTGTATTTCATGTGTTTCTTTGCCTATAGATGCTGTTCTAAGAATCATGCTAAAAGACTTATTATCGCTAAGATCGTTGATAGTTTTGATTACTTCTTGCAGTCTCTTTCTTTCTGAAGCAGCGTTAATTCTTCTTGAAATACCGTTATGACAACCTTTATTAGGCATTAATACAGAATATTGCCCTGCTAAGGATATATAAGTCGTAAATGATGCACCCTTGTTGCCACGCTCTTCTTTTTGAACTTGTACTAATAATATTTGACCAGAACTTATAACATCCTGCATTTTATGTTCTTTGTAAGCTAAGCTAGGATAAGATTTATCCTGACTTTCTCCCCCTGGAACTATATATTCAACATTCAGATCATCAGCACTATAATCTAAAATATTATCTACTTCATTGATTAAATTATCCGCTATAGTGGGTTTATTTTCATCGTATTTAATTATCTCTATAGAATTAAATTCTATTTCGGGTAAAGTACGTAACTTCGACAAAGCCTCTTTTACGTTAACACAATTTTGAATATTATAATATTCGGGGCTAATTTCAGAAAACGGCAAAAACCCACTTTTATCATTACCGTATTCTATAAAAACGGCTTGAAGAGATGGCTCCACTCTCGTTATTCTAGCTAAATAAATATTATCTTTTATTAGTTCTTTTTCTGGCGTACTATATTCAAAATTTTCAATTACGTTATTTTGATCTAATACTACAACGCGCATCTCATCCTTTAGACTTGCATCTACTAAAATTTTTTTTGACATTTTATTCTCCCATGACTGTAGCAACGATGAAGCCCAAAAGTTATATACTTTTTTATTCCAGTGTATTAAACCTGAGTGAAAACTTGGCTATTGCTACAAATTTATTTTTTATTTTTACTATTAACTATAGTTCAATAACAAACTTATTATTAGTTTTTTATCAAAAATATATTCCGACAATCTCAACCTCAATTAATGGTAATTTAATTTGGTCTTTTTAAGACTTAGTCGATTACCGCTAATAGAAAATGAATATATGAGAGCTTTTAGGATCTAACTAATTTTTACCCCATTGAATCTTTTGAAAGAGATTGATTGATAAAAAAACTCTAAAGCAAATTGACACTAGTTTTATATATAGAGAAATCAAAAAAAACTTACTAAACCTAATTAATACTAATAAGTGTATTCATAATTTTATTTCTACATTAAACCTATTCAAATCAAGCAATTTATTTTTCAACATATTAATGTTTTTAAAGAAGAATTTATCCGTGTATCAACTAAAAATCTTTTATTTAGCTTTTTTATTTATTCAAAAAAAAACTTAGAAAATTTCTATTAACTCGCTATCGTTATTCTTTGGATAATTTTTCATATCCCAAGCGTTTTTTTAAAAATTAAATAGTAGATAAATATTAATATGCTTAATTCAGTCTCCGCCAACATTCGGCTCTTTTTATACTATTTCTACATTTGAGATTGTACAATACTAAACTCTTATCGGCAATAGTATTTTAATATTTCTATCTATTAATATTATTAATTTATTTGAATTTAAGTTATTAAAACCTTCAACCAACAAGAGTTATTCAGATTTATTCTATTTTGTATGATGATATATTTTACTTGATTTTGCAAAAAATGTTTGATATAAGTTTACTTTAGTATTTAACTTTTTGATGTTTACCAGGTTTTTATGAATCTTTATGAATTAGTACTTATTATCAGACATGATCTTGCAACCAATGAAGTGGACAATCTTGTAGAAAACATTTCAACTATAGTGCAGAATGATCATTCTGGTCAAATTGTAAAAACAGAATATTGGAATATTCTAAACCTCAAATACCATATAAAAAAGCATAAAAAAGCACATTATATGCTAGTTTGGGTTTCAGTCCCTGAAGCTGGTTTAGCTGAACTTGAGAGAAAATTAAAGCTCCAAAATAGCATTGTACGATTCGCTGTTTTGCGTGTTGATTCTGTGCCTAGCGAAGTTTCGCCAATATTAAAAACTCGTAGTCAAGAGAGCGAAATGAGTGCTATAAATTTAACAAATAAACCTAGGTCTAATACTCAGCAAGGTGAAAGAAATGCGGTAGTTAAAGCCGTACAACCAATTACTGCTAATGAAGATAAAGATATTTCGGAATAAAAAATTTATAAAAAATAATAGGTTAGAAAATGAATTCAATTACAGAAGATGCTACTAATTCTTCAACACGTAGTCTTGCTAGAACTGCAAACAGAAATACCGCTAAAACTTTTTTAAAAAAGCAAAAGGGTTGTCCACTTGCTACGACTCCCGATTATTTAATTAGTTATAAAAATCCAGCTTTGTTGTCCAAATTTATATCGGAACATGGCCGTATTCTTCCTAGAAGAATAACAAATGTATCTGCTAAAAAACAAAGAGTCCTTGATTCGGCGATAAAATTTGCTCGCACTATTGCCTTATTGTAAATTGATATAAACTTTGTTAGTATATATAATATATTTTGAATTAGATTAAAAATCTTAGATTTTATGCAAATAGTTTTGTTAAAAGATTTCTTTAACTTGGGAAAATTTGGTGATTTACTAGAAGTAGCTCCAGGTTATGCAAGAAATTACCTTATACCACAAAAAATAGCTGTAGCAGCTACAGCAGAAAGTAAAGAATATATTGCATCTAAAAAACAAGAGTTAGTAGAATTAAATGCTAATTTAAAAGCTGAAGCTCAAAAAACTTTAGATGGTTTAGCGCACTACAAACTTCCTGCTTTCATACGTCAATCTGCTGATGATAATAAGCTTTTTGGTTCTGTAACAAAAAGAGACATAGTTGCACTTTTAAACGCTGATTTTCCTTCAATAAAAGTCGAAAATATACTTTTAATCAATCCTTTAAAGAATTTAGGGATATATCAAGTTCATTTACTATTACATCCTGAACTAGCAAAACATGAATTAAAAATAATAATAGCTAGATCTGATGAAGAAGCGGCGGTTTTAAATTTAAAAGTTGATGATAATGCATCTTCTGAAAACTAATAATTAAAAATTAAAACTTATAGATAGTTACTCGCGCCATTATGCTAGTAGCTATTTGTTCTATATTTTACTCTCCTTATTTGTTTTACTTAAAACATCTACTATTAGAAAAAAATTCAAAAGTTAAGTACTATTAGGGTTATTAACATAATACTAATTATACTCACAATTTAAGTTGAATTAGCGTTTAACAATGGGTGTGTTATTATAGTATTTTAGTTTAAATTAGGCATAATATTTTGTTTTAGTTAAATTAAAATGACAAAGAGTTATAGTAATTATTTAAAAAAAATAGTTATCTAAGATGTAAAGGCAGAAAATTTTATGTCATTACCCTATCTTTTATTCTTGTTTCAATATATCTACTTTAAACTAAATTACTACTACGCCTAGTCAAGCTGTTATCATGGATAAAGTCCACGTTTCATAAACCCGCCCTTGAAAACTATAAAGAGCTCTTAGAAGTAGTAGGGCTGTAGGCTTATTTTCTTAGCCACTTATTC
>CANGIW010000005.1 GCA_947454145.1 Rickettsiales bacterium | reverse complement strand
TGGTCTGCATACGGCATACTTAGCTCTATAAATGAACTAAAAACAACTAACCAACACGACGAATGGCTAATAGCATTATTAATGGAGGAA
Source organism: Rickettsiales bacterium (assembly GCA_947454145.1). GTDB lineage: Bacteria > Pseudomonadota > Alphaproteobacteria > Rickettsiales > Rickettsiaceae > JAIOYM01. Next base: position 42,636 of record CANGIW010000005.1, on the reverse strand, counting down.
AAAAGTTTAAGCAGCCCATCAGTTAATGACGGCTTATTTGGCATGCAAGAGCTTAGCTTTCAAGCGGATCTAACTTTAGATATTTAAAGTTAGATTAAGTTTTAGATTGTGGCCTGATAGTCGTTAAACTACAACCTCCTTATTCTTCCGCTATATATTGAATTATACTGATTATTTAAATTATTTGTAACTATTAACGCTCCATCATTCGATATTTTTTCAATCAAAGCATTTGCCACTTGCACCTTATCAAAATTATCAGTGATTTGTATCTTTCCTCGGCCAAAAAGCTCTAAATTATCGTTTATATAATCAACAAAATATAAAAATCCTTGAGTTAAAAGAATTTGTATGTCATTAATCAATTTTGTTGCAAATTGCACTGCTAGCCAATTTACATTTATATCTAGCTCTTTTGGGGATATTTCTTCCAAAGATGTAGTTTCTTGAAGGATTAATTCGCTAGTTTGCTTACGCATGTTAACACCAACGCCAACTATAACACTGATAGCATTACTGTTTTTACCCTCCCCTATTGCCTGCACCAAAATTCCAGCTAATTTTTTACCATTAAACAATATATCATTAGGCCATTTTATAGTAGTTTTAATTGAGGTAAGTTCTACAAATAACTTATGTAAGCTAAAAGCTGTTACTAGTGGCAAAAGATTGATTATTTTCAAATCTTGAGCATCAATTTTAAAAGCAAGACTTGTAGATAAATTTCCTTTTTCTGATATCCATAGTCTATCGTTACTGCCAAATGCTTTACTTTGCTCAAGAGCGGTATATAAATACCATTTTCCAAACTCCATCTCATCTAAAGACTCTCGTGCTATGACTTGTGTTGATTCTAATATATCGTAAATTTTATGTGATAAATTACAATCTTGAAAAAAATCTTCAGTCAATAACACCATTAAGTTCCTTGTTTGTTATTCACTATATATTGGAAATTTTTTGCACAAAGATAATACGCTTTGCCTAACTAAACCTACCGGTGGATTACTAATATTATCTAACACATCAGCTATTAAATTGCTGATTATAGCAAATTCTTCTTCTCCCATTCCTCTTGTTGTGCAAGCAGGAGAACCTAATCTAATGCCAGAAGTAACTGTAGGAGGTTTGTTATCAAAAGCTATCGAATTTTTATTACATGTTATATATAAATCATGTAATGTTTTTCCAGCGATATCTCCTGTGATACCTTGCTTACGCAAGTCTACTAATACCATATGATTATCAGTACCACCAGTTAATATATTGTAACCCCTCTCTTGTAGTACTTTGGCCATCATTTTTGAATTGGCTATTACTTTAGCTATATAATCTTTAAATGAAACATCAAGAGCTTCGCCAAAAGCTATTGCCTTAGCAGCTATCACATGCATTAAAGGTCCTCCCTGTATTCCTGGAAACACTGCCGAATTAATTTTTTTACCTAAATCTAGATTATTTGATAGAATTAATCCACCCCTTGGGCCACGGAGAGTTTTATGTGTAGTCGTTGTAACAACATCAGCATAAGGAAATGGTGATGGATGATACCCTGCCGCGATAAGCCCTGCTATATGCGCAATATCAGCCATTAAAAATGCACCAACTTTATCTGCAATCTCTCTAAATCGTGCAAAATCTATAATCCTACTATAAGCAGAATATCCAACTATAATTAATTTTGGATTATGCTCAATAGCTATTTTTTCAACTTCGTCATAATTAATTAAATAATTATCAGCTCTAACTCCGTAATGTTTAAAATTAAACCACTTGCCAGATAAATTTACACTTGACCCGTGAGTTAAATGACCACCAGAATTAAGATCCATAGCCAAAATATTATCACCTGGTTTTATTAAGGCAAGAAAAACAGCCTGATTAGCTTGTGAACCAGAATGAGGTTGCACATTAGCATATACGCAATTAAATAGTGTTTTAGCGCGCTCAATAGCAAGCCTTTCAACGTCATCAACATATTCACACCCAAAATAATAACGTTTACCAGGAAAACCTTCAGCATATTTATTGGTAAGATAAGACCCTTGAGCTGCCATAACGGCTTTGCTTGCAAAATTTTCTGAAGCTATTAGTTCTATCGAGTTTTGTTGTCTTGACAATTCTCCTTCAATAGCTTTATATACTTGCTCATCATCTATAATGTCTTTGAGTTTGTCCATAAAATATTTTTTAACAATAGTTATTGTTTTGGAATTTGTTTATTAATAAATTGCGCCATTAAATCTATTCCTCTTTTATCTATTGAATGCGCTAAATTATCTAAAGCATAAGACTCTACTTCAAAACCAAGATTTGCCAGTTTCTTCTGAGCCTGTTCCATTAAATCATGAACTACTACAGAATCTTGCCTACCATGAATCAAACATATTGGTGTTTTATTTATATGTTGCGGCAATTGTGAAGGAGCAATTAGCATACCAGAGAAAGCTATTGTTGCTGTAAATTTTTGTGGCGTAATCAGAGTTAAATATAACGCTAACATTGACCCTTGTGAAAAGCCCACTAATATCACGTCACTCCATTTTAATTCTAATTCATTTATTTTTTGCTCTATCATAGCTAGAATTTTGGGAGAAACACGCATCAGTTCTCTTTGTAGCACAGCGTTTTCTCTATCTTGTAGGCTAAACCACTGATATCCACTATCTCCTTGATCATAATTTTCTATTCCATGCGGAGAAAAGAAATACACATCAGGATAATTAGGTTGAATATAATCAACTAAACTTATTAGGTCATGTCCATCAGAGCCAACCCCATGCAACATTACTAATAATTTCTTAGCTTGACTAGATGTTTGTGTTTTTATTGGATGATTTGTTGTTCCCATAAAAATATTGCCCTATAAAAATATATGCTAAAAAAATTAATACAAACTCAAGGTCTTTTATAATATAACCCAAAAAATATTTCGACTAAATAATGTATTTGCTGGCGAAGTTATTTTGATTTAAACATTTTTATACACTTTTAGCAAGTTTAAATACATATTTATATATCGAAAAATTATTAAAATTAGAGTATTGTAACTAAATTACCACTTAAACTTTATATAATAAATTCAAATTAACATCTCTTAGCTTGAATTAAGCAATAAAATTGTAGATAATTATTTTAACATAATTTAAATAATCAAAAATATACATTAAATAAACAATGACAATGACAATTACTCTACATACAGCCCAAGATTTTATTTCTATGCGTAAAGCTGGGGATTTAGCAGCTAGAACTTTAGATTATATAACAGACTATGTTAAAGTTGGTATAACTACTAATGAATTGAACGACTTATGTCATAAATTTATAGTAGTAGAAAATAATGCAATAGCCGCTCCACTTAATTACAGGGGCTACCCTAAATCTATATGTACTTCTGTAAATCATGTTGTTTGTCATGGCATACCGAACGATAAAGCCTTAAAAGAAGGGGATATAATCAATATAGATGTTACTGTTATAGTTGATGGGTGGCATGGCGACACCAGCCGAATGTATTACGTAGGAAAACCATCAATTAAAGCTTTAAATTTAGTTTCTACAACTTATAACGCAATGATGTTGGGAATAGAGCAAGTGAAACCTGGTGCTACACTGGGGGATATAGGATACGCTATACAATCTTACGCTGAAGGTAAAGGATTTTCAGTAGTAAGAGATTTTTGTGGTCACGGCATTGGTAAGATTTTTCATGCAGAGCCTTCAATATTACATTACGGGAAACCCGGTAAAGGCTTAACATTGCAAGAGGGGATGTTTTTTACTATAGAACCCATGATAAATGTTGGTAGACACGAAACTATCATAAGTAAATTTGACGGTTGGACTGCAACAACAAGAGATAAATCCCTTTCAGCCCAATTTGAACATACACTCGGAGTAACAAAAGATGGTTTTGAAATTTTTACATTATCCCCCAAAGATTATCATTATCCATCACATGGTTATTAAACTAATTTAGTTGAATATTATGGATCAGCATTTTCTAGGTCATCGTAAACGCCTTAAACAACGCTTTATCTCAAGCCCATCTAGCCTTGAAGATTATGAACTGCTAGAGTTAACTCTATTTTGGGCTATAGCAAGAAAAGATGTGAAGCCAATAGCAAAAGAGTTATTGCACAATTTTCAAAATATTGCAAATATCATTTACGCGAGTCAAGATAAATTCCTTGATTTAGGAAAAACAGGTGAAAAAATCGCATTGAATTATTTGGTTGTCAAAGAACTATTAAATAGAGTTTTGCAGAGCAAAATAATAGAAAAAAACATCTTAGCTTCTTGGGGGGCCGTGATTGAATATTTAAAAACTTCTATGGCGCACAGTAAAACAGAGCAATTTAGAGTATTATTTTTAAATAAGAAAAACATTTTAATCGCAGATGAGTTGCAGGAATTCGGCACTGTAGATCAAACACCAGTATATACAAGAGAAATATTAAAACGTGCTTTGTTTCATGAAGCAAGTGCTATAATACTTGTACACAACCACCCCAGCGGAACATCAGATCCTTCAAAAGCAGATATCCAGCTTACTAATAAAATATTAGAAGCATGCAAAGCTATGAACATATTGCTACACGATCATATTATTGTTGCAAAAGAAGGTTTTTATAGCTTTAAGAGTAATTTATTATTGTAACAAATTTAGTTTGTGGCTAAAAAGGGACTATTATTGGTCAAGATAGTTTTACAGATAACTCTAACTCTTATACAAGCAAGATATTTGGATTTGTTGGTGGATTAGATTATAACTTTAATTCAGATTTATCATTAGGTTTATTTGGTTCAAAGGCTATGGTGGCTCTATAAAAGATTCTAACGATGTTAATAACACAGATTATATAATATCTGAAGCGATTGGAGTTTACACTAAATATAGAATGAAGCAATTATAATTAAGTGGCTTAGGAATAAGTCTAGCTACTGAACAAGAAAACAAAAAAGCTACCACCCCAGCAATTTCTTATATATTAGATATTAGGGCTAAATATGATATATCCTTAACTCAAAATTTATTATTACCTCCAATTTTAGGGATTAAAGTTTGCTACAATAATAAATTTAGCTACAATGCTTGTGTAAAACCCCTTTACTAATTTTTATTGAAATTAAATATCTAAAAAAAACTTGAGCCTACCCTATTGTTATTTTTTTTCTTGGAGGAACATAAAATATTATATCTTTTTCTGGTAATTTATTAACCTCACTTCTATCTTCTAAGATAGCAACATATTGATAATTGTGCGCAACAAAATTTATAACAGCCCAACCGTTATTTAACATCTCTTGAATTCTAGCAAATTCTAAAGGGTGATCCCTAAAAGAAACTAAATTTTGCTTTAATTGCTTATGATTCATAATTATTTACCTCTTTAATTTATATATCACTTGTAAAATTTAAGCAGCAACACGATCTTTTAACAACTCTAAAATTTTAAGTGCAGCATCTTCTGTATTTATGTTCTCTAGTAAAGCTAATTCTCTTGAAAGTCTGTTAAGAGCAGACTCATATATAGTACGCTCACTGTAAGAACGTTCATTTTCTTCCTTATATAAATCTCTTACAACTTCTGCAACAAAAAATATATTACCGGAATTAATTTTTATCTCATATTCCTGGGCTCTACGACTCCACATTTTATTCATTGAAGGCTTAGATTTTCTTTGTATAATATCGTAAACTTCGTTTACAACATTTTTATCAGCTAAACTACGTAGTCCTGAATTAAGAGCTTTCTTAACTGGTATTTTTAAAGTCATACGATCTTGCGTAAAACGTATAACATAAAACTCTACTTTTTGATTAGATATTTCATGACTTTCTATTTGTATAATTTTACCAACACCATGAGATGGGTAAACCACTTGATCACCTTCTTTAAAAATTAAAAGTTTTTGCATAAAAAATAATCCCTTGTATGATATTTGTATATATTATTAGGTGAGCTACGAAAGGCATAAAACAAAATCAAAAAATATTACAAATTAGTAAAATCTTGGGCCTAATTTGTAGTACAAAACATACTCAGGGCGTAATAATTTTTGTCTAAATTAAAAATTTAAAAATAAAACTAACATCTATATATCCTTAAGAAAAATTTTATTTAATTTGATTATTTTGCTCCTAAATAAAATTTTAGCACAACGTAACCTCATTATCAAATCGTTGAATGACATTTTATTGAGTAGAGATTTATAATGTTGTATTATAGCAACTATTTTGTTAATTTTTAACTAACCTCTAATTATCAACATAATAATAGTGGAATAAATTACTAAAGATATTATAAGTAAACAAAGTTGATAATAGCTAAAGAAAGTTATTTTAGTTTTTGATTTAAATTGTTGAAAAAGTTCATACCAACTAATAGCTACAAGATCACCTTGAGAAATCATACCTATAACATTGTTATCTTTATCAACTATAGGCAAATGTCTAAATTTTCCTTGGGTCATTCTACGTAAACAATCATATAAAGGATCATCTTCGTAAGCAGTTTTTATGTCTTCTGTCATCACTTCCGACAACTTTGTTGTGTTTGCATCCTTATTTTTAGCTACGACTCTCATCAAAACGTCTCGTTCTGTAAAAATTCCACAACATTTACCGTCTTCAATAATAATTACCGAACCATAATTCAAATCTTTCATTTTTTTTACAGCATCTATAACTAAGATATCTCTGGATAATGTAAGTAATTGTTTTTTATCCGTATAGCCTGGTAAATCAATTATTCTCATAGTCGTTTTACTATAATCAAAAAGTTGATATTGACTTAATTTTTTATCTAATCAAAAAATTATTTTTGCAAATTTTCTAATGTAATTTTACCGTCGTTTGCTTCAATAACTTTCTGTACTCTTAGTCTAGCATCTTCTAGTTGTTTTTTACAATAATTTTGTAACACACAGGCTCTTTCAAAAGCAGCTATGGAATTTTCTAATGTGTCTTGACCTGAATTCATTTTTTCAAGAATTGTAGTTAATTCCTTTAAGGCCTCTTCAAATGTAATATTAAGCATATAAAATTAGGTAAGTTAATTGATTAACTGAATTTTTATTAGTTGTTTTGATGTAACCAGAGGTTTTAATAAACAATTTCTTATTTTTATAATAATTTGACAAGTATGTTTAAATTATATATCATATACATTGTATTTTAGATAGTGAAAAATATGCTAGGAAATAAGAATACAATTTTTGCATTTATTCGAAAACCAACGAAAAATGCTATGCAATCTGGTCCATCCTTAGGAAAAAATTGGGTAATAGAATTTCGTTCATCACAAAAATATAATGATGTTTACAAAACTACCGGATGGATATCCTCTAATTTTACAAATAATCAAAACATGCTGTGTTTTGCAACGATCCAAGAGGCACAAAAATACGCTACTGATAACGATATAAAATTTGAAATAATTTTACCCAAAGAACGTAAAATTGTAAAAAAATCTTACGCAACTAATTTTGTATAAATTTAACTATTAGGATTTTAATTTCCTAAAATACTCATATTACAAGTGCATATAATTATATTTGGAAAATATAGCCCTATTTCACAAGAGCTTATCAAAGTTATAGTGATAAAAGGATATAGTTATGAATTAATAAATATCAGAGAACTAGATATTACCTTCTGTAAAAATATCAACTTGTTATTTGATGCCCTTATAAAACGTCCTGATGTAATTATATTTTGTGGTGGCTATACAAATATAGAGTTAGCTCAGCAAGAATATTTTAAAGCATTATACAGTAACTCAACAACTCCAATTATACTTAGCAATTACGCAGCAAAACATAATATCAAATTTATTTATTATTCTTCTGATCATGTAATCGGTAATATACAAAACATTACAGAATTTTCAGAAAAAGATCAATGTAGGCCTATCAATAATTATGGTATGAGTAAATTACTAGGAGAATTTGGAATTCAAAAATCTGGCTGTGATTATTTAATTATTCGTAAAAGCCTTATATTCACTAAATCTATTAATAACTTTATAAGCAAACTTTTACACAAAGCTTCAAAATCTGAGGTCTTATATATACCCAGAAATCATCTTTGCTCGCCTACAAGTGGTAAATATTTAGCTAGTGCAACGATAGAATTGTTAGACAAAAATTGTTGGAATGAAATTATTCATATATCAAATGGCCCGTGTGTTAGTATTTTTGATTTTTGTAACTATATCATAACTTTAGCTTATAAACAAAATCATAAAATAACTTTGAAAGACTTAGTTCCGATAGATTCTTCCATTTTGGGTGAAAATGGATTTCATGGCTCTTTAATTCCAATGAAAATAAGTAATTTGTCTAAACTCTATAACATACAACAATATAATTGGAAAGATATTCTTGGAAATGAAGATTTAGAAGAATATAAAACTATTGTCAATTCACTTTTATAAAATTTTTAGAACAACAAAAATAAAACCATAAATAGTCCAGCTATATTGTTAGACTTAAATTTTTTTATACAATCTACCGAATCTTCAATTGCAATAAATACACTCTGCCAATAAAATATTGCAACAATAATTATCAAAGCCAAAGCAGATAAAGGAGAAATTTGAGTTTGTTCCAAATATTTTGCCCATAGCAAAAATATTATGCATAAAATATAACCTATAGCTAATATCAATTTATAATTTTTATTTTCTATAAGTAAAGCTGTTGATTTAACATTTATCTTTTTATCGTATATATGATCTGCAAATCCGTATATAGTATCATAAGAAATAGTCCACAAAACACAAGCCACGTATAATACAATTAAACTTGGTTTGAAAGAAATATTCATAGCAATAAAAGTAATAATAGTTCCAAAATTGAATATACAGCCTAAAAACAATTGAGGAAGATATGTGAATCTTTTTAATAAAGGGTATATTATTATTGTTGGAAACAAACAAAAAGAAACCGCACCAACATTGAATGGAAGATGTATTACTAGAAAAAATTCTACCAGAAGAAGGATAGTGAGTACATTAAAAGCTTGTATAGATGTTATAGTACCTGCTGCTAATGGCCTTAATTTGGTTCTTTCTACTTTTGAATCTAAATCTTTATCTATTAAGTCGTTGATTATACAACCAACTGTTCTTATAATTAAGCTGCATAACGCTAATAATATAACTAGTTGTATAGATTGTTGATTAAAATTTTTATATAACACCAAGGTCATTAAACAAGGGTAAAATAATAATAACCATCCCGTTAGGTTGTTTAACCTCATTAACAATAAATATTGGCCTAAATTGCTAGAAAAACTTTTATAATTATTCATACTTTTAAATATTAAATATCAATTATAACTCTAAATATATGCAAAAATTATCGCAAAATTTTGATTTTATTCAAATAGAACAAAAATTATGCCAATATTGGCAATTACATAAAATATACAGCTGGGATAGCTCTGAAACAAAGGAAGTGAGTTATGTTATCGACACCCCTCCCCCTACTATATCAGGTCAACTTCATATAGGACACATTTTCAGCTATAACCATACAGATTTTATTGCCAGATTTCAACGCATGAAAGGCAGGAATGTATTCTACCCAATGGGATTCGATAATAACGGCCTTCCAACAGAACGTCTAGTAGAAAATCAAAAAGGTGTAAAAGCTAAAGAAATGTCTCGTGAGGATTTTATTAAGCTATGTGAAGAGGTTATTATAGACGAAGAAAAAAAATTTGAGCAGCTATTCCTAGCAATAGGTCTATCAGTGGATTGGGATCAAAGATACACCACTATTAGTAAAAATTCTAGATTACTATCTCAAATGTCGTTTTTGGATTTACTTGCTAAAAATCAAATTTATAGAAATATAGAGCCAGTATTATGGGACGTAGTGGATCAAACTGCTATTTCTCAAGCAGAAATAGAAGATAAAGAAAAATCTTCAGTCATCTATGATATAGAATTTCTCTCGGAAAATAAGGTTTTAACTATAGCAACTACAAGACCAGAGTTACTACCGGCCTGTGTTGCTTTGCTTTATAATCCCCAAGACCAACGATATAAAGAATATCAAGGTAAATTTGCTATCAGCCCTCTTTTTAAAGTAAAAGTGCCTATAGTTGCCGATAACTCAGTAGCAATAGAAAAAGGTACTGGGCTAGTTATGTGCTGTACATTTGGCGATATAACAGATGTTATGTGGTGGAAGCAGCATAAGTTTCCCCTTAGAACTATATTGTCTAAAGTTGGTAGAATAGAGGCAATGGATTTTAACGATATTTCTATCGAGCCCAAAGCAGCAAACGAACTTATGCAAAGCTTTGTAGGGCTGACTGTTTCAGCGGCAAGAGGAAAAGTTGTAGCCCTATTAAAAGAACATCAAGTAATAGTAAAAGAGCTTGCTATAAATCACATGGTTAAATGCGCTGAGAGATCAGGAGCAGCTTTAGAGATTCTGCCTACCTATCAATGGTTTATAAAATCTTTAGATCATAAAGAAGCGTTATTTGCTCGTTCTGCTGAATTAAATTGGCATCCAAAAAGCATGAAAATAAAATTGGATAACTGGATAAACAGTGTTTCATGGGATTGGTGCATAAGTAGGCAAAGATATTTTGGGGTACCCTTCCCTATTTGGTATTCTAAGCGTGCTGGAGAAGAAGGAAAGATTTTGTTGCCAGACATAAAGCAGCTACCTGTAAATCCTATTATTGATCTCCCATATGGCTATAATAAAGAAGAGGTTGAAGCTGATTTTGATGTAATGGATACATGGGCTACTAGCGCTATTTCTCCGCAATTAAATAGTCTAGCTATATCACAAAATTTTGCTATTGATGCTAAGCGTCACGAAAAATTATTTCCTGCAGATCTAAGACCCCAAGCTCACGAGATTATAAGAACTTGGGCCTTTGGAACAATATTAAAGGCTCATTTACATGAAAATAAGTTGCCTTGGAAAAATATTATGATAAGCGGTTGGTGTTTAGCGGAAGATAAAAGTAAAATGTCTAAATCTAAAGGTAATGTTATTACGCCAGAAAAATTACTAAAAGAATACGGAGCAGATGTTATACGTTATTGGGCTTCAAATGCTAGACTTGGAAGTGATACAACATTCTCTCAAGACGTTATAAATAATGGCAAACGTTTAATAAATAAATTATGGAATTCTGCTAAATTCGTAGAATTACATATAGCTAATTTATCAGAAGATAATATTGATATACATGAATTATTGCAACAAAATATTATTTGTTGCAGCTCTGATAAAGCAATTATAGCTAAACTTTCTAAAGTTAGAGATAAAGTTAATGACTATTTAGAGCAATATGAGTATTCTCTAGCTAGGGAAGCTATTGAGCAATTTTTTTGGCAAGATTTCTGTGATAATTACATAGAAATAGTAAAAGGACGAATATATAATAACAATCATATTAATATTAATTGGCAAGAAAGCGCCCAATACACTATAAAATTTTGTTTTGAAATTATTTTGAAATTATTCGCTCCATTTTTGCCTTATATAACCGAAGAGCTATATCAAAATATGTTTGATATAAAATCTTCGATACATGCAAGATATAGTTGGCCTAGTTTTATTATAGAAAAAATTAGTGATGAAGATATCTTGCAATATGCATCTATACTACAAATACTTAATGATATAAGAAAAGCAAAATCCGAGAAAAATTTATCAATGAAGACGCCTATAAATTCTTTGTTAATAAATTCTTCTAAATTATGGATTCCAGACTCATTACATGATCTAACTAATGTTACTAATACAGTAGAACTAAAATTTAAAGAGTGTGGTGCTATTGCACATGAAACTTTAATATCCATTGATTTTTAAAAAACTTAAACCCAATCATGTTGCAAAAACTAAAATCTTATAATTATTTTTTAAATATCACGGCTATCATAATTCCAGTCTTAGTGCTGTTGTTTTTATTGCAAGATTCGATTTTAAGTGATAGTTATTTGTTTTTTAGTTGCATAGACATAAAAATCTCTTTTCATCCATATTTACATTTTTTTTGTCTACTGCCTTTGCTTTCAATACCTGTGTTTGTATTTTCTTTAGGGTATTTTAATAAATTAAAATATAATTTTTATCAAAAAATAGTTATCTTTCTATCTATTGCTGCTGCTATATTGAGTTTTTATATAGTAGTCTTATCAGCAAATTTATTTACCTTATTTGTGGGTTACGAGTTATTAACAATTTGCACCATACCACTTATTATAACAAGATATCTGGAAGAAGAAAAAATAGCGCTAAAATATTACCTAACAATTTTGATAGGCACTTCTACAAGTATGTTTTTACCAGCATTGCTCTTTGTATATAATATTGCAGGCAATACAGATTTTATAGAAGGTGGAATATTAGAGAATAAAATTTCAGATACCAACGCTATTATTTTACTTTTATTATTTTTATTAGGGATATCAAAAGCAGCAGTGCCTCCTTTTTACAGTTGGATGATGCATGCTATGGTTGCACCACACCCTATTAGCGCTATTATACATGGTGTTCTTGTGGTAAAGGCAGGTGTAATATCTGTAATCAAAGTTATATTGTTTATATTTGGAAAAGATTATATAACATTTTTACTGCAAAATAACAGCTGGTTGCTTATAATACCAGCATATGGCGCAATATATTCGGGTTTTAAGGCTTTGGGGGAAGGACAAATAAAAAGAATTTTGGCCTACTCTACCATCAGCCAGCTAAATTTTATAATATTGCTATCTTTAACTATCAAAGATATGACTATAGTAACCCACTTGATTTTAAGTCATGCAATTTTAAAAGTTACATTATTTCTTGTTGCTGGATATTTTTATGTTAAATATAAGGCTACATCCTTAGAGGATATTAGTGGTGTTGCTAAACATTCCTATTTAGCCTCAGCAATATTCTTATTAGTAAGTTTTTCTATGATGGGTCTTCCTTTGCTAAGTGGAGGAATAGTAAAAACAAGAATTATAGGTGGTATGCTTGAATTTGAAGTATCCAGTTTAATATTTTTTTGCTCAATATTAACTAGCAGTTATTTGCTTAAAATATTATATCATATGATTTTTTTACCTATCAAAAAAGTTTATATAGAAGAAAAAAATACTAGCTTTATTAGCATGAAATTAGGTCTATTAGTTTGTATATTTACAGAGTTCTTTTTTGTAATACAACTCACTAATATTACAGCTATCGACTCTTTATATGTTTATAAAAAATTTTCTCTTCAGCTAATATTAGCGCTAATTATGGTAGTATTATCTTATGTTATAAAATTAGATAAGCTATTAAACTTCAAAGCTTTTGCGATCAATATATTTTGGCCTAAGGTAGAAATAATATTATCTCAATCTTGGCAAGTTATTATTCTTTTTGTATCTATAATAATATTTATGAACATATAACATCAATAAATCTTATGCTGGTAGAAGGTTGGAAATTAAAAAAATTGCGGCAAGACAAAAATATTTCGTTATCTGAAGCAGCAAAAATACTTTGCTTAAAAACAAAATATTTACATGAACTTGAAAATGACAATCTTAGTGCTTTTTTACCAGAAGTTTATGTTACGGGTTATAAGCGTTTATATATAAAATTTTTGAATTATACTAGTGATATTACTGAGGATAGTTTCTACTTGAATTCTATTAATAATAGTTTAATGCCAGAAAATAAAATAAAGGCTATTGTTAATGATAAAAAGTTGGAAAGAATATATTCAGCTTTATTTGCTATTACTGGTATTTCGGCATCTTGTTTATTATTTTATATCATTGGATAATAAAAGCTTTGTTTTTTTGCTATATAAATTATCCATTATAATAATTATGGTTCCTATAGTTATAAAGGTATCAGCTATGTTAAATATAGGGAAATCCACACTACCATAATGTAGCCTAATAAAATCAAAAACTCCTCCATATATAACTCTATCTATTATATTGCCTAATGCCCCGGCTATAATCATTTGAAAACCTATTTGTTCTAGCCTAGTAATAGTTTTGGATAATAAAACTATTAAATAAATTACAATAGAGCTATTTATTATAATAAATATATTGTTGCTATATTGATAATAATTTGAAAACATACCGAAACTTATCCCGTAATTCCAACTATACACGATATCTAAAAATGACATGAGGCTAATCTTCCATCCCGGAAGAGTCTTTAAATAGTTTATAAAAAAAGATTTACTGCCTTGATCTAAAAAAATAATCAAAACTATTATGCTTAAAGTGAAAATATTGTTTATTTTTTGGCTCATATTGTGTATAAATAACTATAGATAAGTATTATTATACAGGAATTTTTTGATATTCTATAATTTTTATAGCAAATCAATTATTTAATGCTAATTTAAACATACGTAAAATATAAATAAAAGCCTCCGTGGTGAAATTGGTAGACGCGATAGACTCAAAATCTATTACTTTTAAAAGTATGCTGGTTCAAGTCCGGCCGGAGGCACCAAATATTTAATCGAAATAATTACTCATAATTTATAAAATTCAAATTCATGTTAATTAAAAAATTATTATCAATATTTACCTTTATTCTCTTCATTCTTTCAAGTAGTTTTGTTTACGCCCAAAACTCTCCAGAAAAAGAAGATTTTTTATTAGGCCAAAAATTTTTACATGAAAAAAAATTCAAAAAAGCTGATAATCTTTTTCAGGGAATTATTTTAAATTATCAAGATTCTTCAATTGTAGCTTATGCTAAAATAATGCATGCTTATTGTACTTTTAATTTACGTAGATACAAAGATGCTATAGAAATACTACAAGATTTTATTGAAACTTATCCTAACAACTTAAATTTAGAATATGCACATTATCTAAAATTGATTTGCCATATAAATTATATAATAAATTCTTCAAGTATATTTGCCTATTTAGAACGTTCAGAACAAGTTCAAGAAGCAATAGATCTTGCTGAAAATTTTATATTTGAATTTCCTTCCAGTCTATATTTAGAACAAATAAAGAAAAACCTTGATTTTATAAACAAGTATGCAATTGAACATGCGTTAAACGAAAAAGCAGCTATTGTTACAGCCGAAACATCTTTTCTTAATGGACAAAAAGCACTTCATTCAGAAAGAAAACCAGATTATAAAAAAGCAGCAAAAGAATTTGATAAGATATACCTTGAACATCCTGGATTAGAAATAAACAAATATGCTGAGATAATGGAAGGATATTCGCTATACATGGATGAACAATATCTTGATGCAATAGATATACTTGATGTATTTATTGAATTGCATCCTAGTGATGTAAATATAGAATATGCTTATTATTTAAAGATATTATCTCATATTAACGAAGTAGGCAATGTATCTTTAAGCCAATATCATAGTCAAAAAGCGGTTGAGACCATTGCAGCTTTGATTGAAAATTTTCCTGGTACAAAATATGCTGCAAATGCGCAAAAAAAATTAGTTATTGCAAGAAATTATCTAGCCGGAAACTTAATTACTATAGGTAATTTTTATACAACTGAAAGTAATACTTTAGCTGGTTTGCGTAGATATGATCAATTAATAACGCAATATAGTGATACTATTTATTATCCAGAAGCTTTGTATAGAAGTATAATCTGTTATAAAATGTTAGGCTTAAACCAAGAGGCTCAAAGATTAGAAGATTTATTAAAAACCAAATACAAAGGAAACAATTGGACAGAATTACTTGATTTTCAGTTTCCTAAAGACATGCATATACAAAAAACTAAGTAATTCTCTTCCAATTGAAGAATTATCTGTTTTTGTATTACAGTAGATTTAGTTATCAATAAAAATATCCATATATTTACACAGATGCTACATATGTAATGTATGCAGATATTTCTATGAATGACAAGGAATTAGAGAATATCAAAATTTATTGCCGTCTTTGTAACCTATTGTGACATCTTTGTTGTTTGCTGCATAAAGCGCGCTTACGGTAAGTAAGACCCGTCGACAAAAGTTAAAAACTTCACAACTAATAATATATCAACTTACTCTCAATTCATCTCTAAATTTGCAAATAATAATTTAATAACATCTAGCGACAAAAAAAGACTTGCATCTTAAAGATCAAGAAAAACTAGCTTTAGTTGCAAAAGCTAAAAAAACTTTATTCGATGCAAACATACAATTACAAGAAACTGCTGTAAATAATAAATTATAATGTTATATACACTTAAAACAGAAATATTTTATTTCTTCATGTACAAAAATGAATAAAGAAAGTTATAAGAAGAAGTAGCTTAAGAATAAAAAACAAAAGAATCCAAAGGCATCAGTAATAGCACCCAAAAAAACGCTTGATGCCGTAGCTGGATCTATTTTCCATCTCTCGCACATTATTGGTATAGCGGAGCCAAAAATGCCAGCCACTAATAAGTTTATTACAACAGCGCTTGCAAAAACAAGAGCTAACCTACTATCTGAGTATAATTGACCTATAATTAAAAAACTCAGCACTCCAAGCACTAAACCATTTAAGGCACAAACCATTAATTCTTTACATATAATTCGTAAACTTAAATATGAATTTGTAATCTCTCTATTAACTAAAGCTCTGATAGTGATAGTCATTACCTGCGTTGCTGCATTCCCTCCAATGGATGCAACCATAGGTGTTATAGCCGCAAGGGTTACGAATCTTGAGATAGTAGTTGAAAAAGAACTTATGATAACGGATGTTAAAAAAGCTATTAATAAATTACAAAATAGCCAAGGGAAGCGATGTTTAGCTGTTTCAAAAACATTATAAAAAGTATCTTGGTATACAACGCCACCTAAATGTAACATTTCTTCTTCTGCTTGTTCCTCTAAAATATATAAAATATTGTTAATCGAAAGGGTCCCCACTAATTTTCCAGATTTATTAACTACAGGAACTATATTTAAACCATATTGTTTAAATATATAAGCTATTTCTTTTACTGGTTGATATGTATTAGCTATATGAAAATCTTCATTAGCTAAATTCATTAAAATATCATCTGGCTCTGCACAAAGTAACGATGACAACATCACGTATCTTAAGGGACGGTTTTTATTATCCACTATTATTACAGCATAAAAATTATGGTCATCTTTTTTTTTTCTTAAAACTTCTAAAACTTCAGAAACTTTTTGAGTAGTAGAAAAAATTAAAAATGCTTTTTCCATATTTCTTCCAACAGATCCTTCTGGATAACTAAATCCCTCGGTTAAATGTTGTTTTTTATTTATGTCTACATACCTCAATATCTCTTTCTGAATTTCATTATCAAAATCAGAAAGTACATGCATAGCATCTTCTACATCTAATGCACTTAGAAGCTTTGCAAATTTATTTACTCCCAAATGTTCATACAAAAAATCGTTTAGCCTGCTGCTACCAACAGTTAAAACTTCGGATGGTAGATCAGAAAATTCTTTTAGAATTTGTGTTAGATCTTTATGATTTTGCGCTTCAAAATAGTCACTTATGTCTGCTGGATGTATCTGAGATAATAATTTAACAGCACTCGTAAAATTATCTTCTACAATGAACTCATCAATTTTAGCTATAATATTTTTTAAGTCTTCTTGTTGAACTGCTAAAAAATTTTTATCTACCATACATACACCTAATTTGTATTTTTGATTTTTTGATACTTAATTGCTTAAATATTGTACGATAAATTAGACTTAAGAGCAAAAACAAAACTTCAAAAGTTACATTAAAAAGAAACTTTTTGGTATCTGCAGTTAAACTAGTAGCCATTGTAACGGTAAAGATAGTTTGGTAAAAATAATTTTTATCAAACTATCTTTATTTAGTTCTTAAGACTGCACAAAGCCTAATAATTTTCGAATTCTTGTTGGATGTTTTAATTTTCTTAAGGCCTTAGCTTCAATTTGTCTTATACGTTCACGCGTAACCCTAAATTGCCCACCAACTTCTTCAAGTGTATATTCTTGCGTTTTCATACCAAAACGTAAACGTATCACTCTTTCTTCTCTGTCAGTTAAACTACTTAGCATCTGAGTTGTCATATGCATTAAATTGCTTTGTGTAGCTGCATCTAATGGAGACATAGCAAATTTATCTTCAATAAAATCACCAAGATGGCTACCGTCTTCATCACCCACCGGATTTTCTAAACTAACGGGCTCTTTAGCGATTTTCAAAACTTTCAAAACTTTTTCTTCTGGCATAGATAACCGTAAAGCTACCTCTTTTGCAGTAGGTTCATAGCCTAATTCATTTAGCATCTGTCGTGAAGTACGCACTATTTTATTAATAGTCTCAATCATATGCACAGGTATTCTTATAGTGCGTGCTTGATCGGCAATAGAACGAGTAATAGCCTGACGTATCCACCAGGTGGCATAAGTAGAAAATTTATATCCCCGCTTATATTCAAACTTATCCACAGCCCTCATAAGGCCTACATTACCCTCCTGGATTAAATCTAAGAATTGCAAGCCTCTATTAGCATATCTTTTAGCAATAGATATAACTAAACGAAGATTAGCTTCTATCATCTCTTTTTTTGCTTCTCTAGAAACTCTTTCGCCTTTTTGTATAGAATTTATAAGCTTTTTAAATATCGGTACTGGTAAACCAGTTTTTCGTTCTAATCTACCAACTTCAAAGTAAAATTTCTTCCATTCTTCCTTTTCACTGGTCATAAATTTTTCCCATAAAGGAAGATCTTTAGGACAAACAGATGTTAAAAATTCCTTGTATTTAATTTCTTGCGGACGATAATTACTAAGAAATATACTTACAAAATCTTTTATGGATATACGATATTTTTCACCCAATTTAGCAAGAGCTGTTTCTTTGGCGATAATTTCTTTATTTACACTATAAAGTACATCTAAAATTTCATCCAAACGTTTTTCATTTAAAGAAATATCTTTAAACTCACTAATAAATTCTTCTAAATAAATTTTATATTCTTCATTGTTGCTCAATTCATTGTAGTTATAATTATCTTGATAATGCAACGTGATCCTTTCTACCAGCTTATATCCAAGATTTATTAAAGCAAATAATTTATCAGTTACAACAGACATCAACTTAGTCTCAAGTATAGCAATCATAGAACCACCTTCATCATCATGATGTAAGTCATCATCAACCAGATCGTGTTCTAAGTCTACTGCATTAGCGTTAATATCATTTTTTTCTATTTTTATATCATTTTCTACGTAAATTTCAGTTTCAACAAGTTTTTTAGACCATTTTTTAGGTAATTCTCGTGCTTTTATTTTTTCTATATTATCTTCAAAATCTGCATCTTTGGAGTTTTCTTCTACTTTGGAGTAATTTTCTGCTGACTCTAAATCAACAATTTCTCTTAAAGGTAGATTATGATCTAAAAGTAATTTATACCATTTATGTAAATAACCTACCAACATTGGTATTTCACACAAATAACATATCATTGTTTCTTTGCCACCTTCTATACTTTTAGCTACTTGTATTTCCCCCTCTCTAGAAAGTAAAGGTTTAAGACTCATATCTTTTAAATAAAGCTTTACAGGATCATCGGTAGAAGTAGTGTTGGTTTTATTATTTGCTAAATCTTCGCTTTGTAATTCTCCTTCAACCTCTTCGGCATAATGATCAGATATTTTTTTTTCAAATGAAAATTCATCATCAACTTCATCATCTATAAAGCCTATTTTTCTATCAATTAGAACATCACTCAAAACCTCAGAAGCATCTAACAGATCTTCATCAGAATAATCTGTATCAAAAGTAGTTTCACTGGGAAAATTATTTTCACTAGATTTTTCGTAAATATCGTAGCCATTTTCTATACCAGTTTTTTTAATCTTTAGCTTTTTCTTTTTTTTATCTTCAATGCCTTTTTCTTCTTCATCTACAAAATCATTGAAATTATCTACATCTTGGTCAATATTTTTATTAATATCTATTTCGTTATTATTTGATGTCATTTGAGTCAACCATTTTTTTTTATGATATTGTAATTATTGATTGTTTTAAATTTTGTAATTTTTGATTTAAGGCGTTGAGTTTTAAGCTGTATGACCTTATTTCGTTTTCATCTATATTTGATTTTTTTATTATTAACATCTTTTCATAATTGTTTTTTAATGTAAAAAATTCATAACTCGTATAAAAAAATAGCCATAAATCTTTTGGATTGATATTTTTTTGTTGAGTAATGTTATCTATATTTTGTTTTTGTATAATTTGGTTATAACAAGATAGTATAGAATTGTCATTAACAAAATTCTTTAACTCTTTATCAAAGATATCGTGTTCTTTGATTAACAGCATTATCCATATTTTAAAATCAATCAAAACTTGTTCTTTAAAATCAACTTTTTCAAGATCTTTTATAAGCACTTTATCCTCCAAAAGACTAGGATATTTACATAATACAGACATTAAATTATAACCTATCTGCCCTCCTTCATCAATTATTAAAGTACTAAGCATATCAATATTATTATTGCCACGAAGGTTATTGGCATCTCTTTTTTTTACCAATTCCCATATTTTCGAACGGAAAAAAGTTAAGTAATGTCTTTTTAAAACTTTATCCTTTAATAACTCACAATATTTATATAATTTTTGTTCTAATTGATATTTACTTTCTGCAGTGGTAAAATTCTTGGAATCCGTTTCTAGTTCCCAAATAATTTGGGAGACTGTTTTTTTCTTATCTAATAAGTTATCTATAAAGTTTTTACCAAATCTATTAATAGTGTCATCCGGATCCATATCCATTGGCAATCGTATGACTGAGATCATTTTATTTTCATTAATCATCGGCAAGCTTAACTCTATAGTTTTCTTTGTAGCTTTTTTCCCAGCTTCATCACCATCAAGGCATAAAATTATTTCATTAGTATATCGCCATAATTTATTTATATGCTTTTCAGTAACAGCTGTACCCAAACTTGCTAGAGTATTAGTATAGCCATGGTTATGCATTGCTATTACATCCATATAACCCTCAACCAATATTATATTACCAGATTTATATGAAGCACTAATAGCAATATTTTCTCCATAAAAACTCTCATTTTTTTTAAAAACCAATGTTTCTGGAGAATTTAAATATTTAGGTTGAACGTCACCTACAGACCTCCCTCCAAATCCTATTATTTTTGAATAAATATTATATATTGGAAAAATAATTCTATCACGAAAAACTTCATAAAACCCAGTATCACCCTTTGCTACTAAGCCTGCTTTACTTATGTTTATCAATGCTATTTTATTTGATTCAAGAAACTTTTGTAAACCAGATTTGGGGGCATAACCAACTCCAAAATTCTTGGTAATATTTTTATCAACACCTCTGTTTTGTAAATATTGTGTAGTTTCAGTATTCAAATGTTGCTGAAAAAAATTAGCTGCAAGTTTATTTATTTCATAAATCAACTCTTGTTCTTTTTCTTCTTGCTCTTCTTCTTTGTTGTATTTAGGTATTTCTATACCATTATCTTGAGCTAGCTTAATTGCAGCCTCATTATAACTTAACGCCGATTGAGAAGAAACAAACTTTATCAAATCCCCATGAGCCCCACAACCAAAGCAATGATAAAATTGCTTTATAGAATTTACAGTAAATGAAGGTGTATGCTCAGAATGAAAGGGGCAAAGTCCTAAAAACTCCTTACCCTTTCTTTTTAAAACTACCTTTTGGCCTACGATATTTACAATATCTAATTTACTACGCAGTTGCTCAAAGAAAGATAATTTTGACATAAAAAACTTTATTGAGAAAATTTTATGGTAAAAATGAGTAATAAATCAAAGAAATGAATTATACAATAAGATATAATAGCTTTACTATAATATAACAATAGCTAGGAATAAATAAACTTTACCAAATAATGAATTATCCCGATATTTGTGTTTCTCTAATAAACAAATATTGTTAAATTTTCTAAGAATTACAATTTTTATTTAGTCATTCCAAAATAAAAGTGATAATATATTATTATATAAAATGTAAACTCAAAACAATTTAGTACTACTTAAACAGTAAAAATATTGAAAAATATTATTTTAAATTAAATCAGCAAAAAAAAATGACAGCATTTCCAATAACCAAGGAAGGTTATATTAAATTAGAAAATGAAATCAAACGATTAAAAAGTTATGATAGACCTGAAATTATAAAAGCTATAGCTACTGCAAGAGAATTTGGTGATTTATCCGAAAATGCTGAATATCACGCAGCAAAGGAAAAACAAAGCTTTATTGAAGGCAGAATTGCAGATTTGTCTGGTAAATTATCTTCAGCAGAAATTATAGATTTAGAAAATATTGCAAGTGATAAAGTAAAATTTGGCGCTACTGTAGATCTTATAGATGAACATGATATCTCATCTTCTTATGTTATCATAGGAGAATATGAAGCAAATATTTCTAAAGGTTTGATATCTATTTCTTCTCCTCTTGCTAAGGCTTTAATAGGTAAAAAAGTTGGTGATAATATAGAGCTTGAAACCCCAAAGGGGGACAAATTCTTTGAGATTGTGAAAATAACTTATAAAAAAATACAAATATAGTATAAAAATATAAAAACTTAAGGGTAAATATATTTTGATTGAGACATTAAGTAAAACTTGAATAAAAATTCAATACAAATAATGCAAACTTATATTAATTATTATGGAGCTTACGCCTTATATAGAAAAGAGGTTTTAAGATTTTTAAAAGTATATAATCAAACTATAATAGCTCCCAGTATATCGGCTTTAACTTTTTTTGCTGTGTTTATTTTAGCTATGGGTAATACTAAATCTAATATTTCGGGGGTAAGTTTTAGAGATTTTATAGCTTATGGTTTAATCATAATGAGCATAGTACAAAATGCATTTGCTAATACATCTTCTTCATTAATTATGAGTAAAGTTTTAGGTTATATTTCCGATATTTTAATTCCACCATTATCAAGCAATGATATAATTTTTGCTTATATAGCTGCATCAATAACAAGAGGATTAATGGTTGGTGTAACTGTAACAGCAGTTTTATTTCCCTTTATTAATATATCGGTTTATTCATTTCCTATACTATTTTTATCTATATTTTTAGCATGTCTATTATTAGGAATTTTAGGAATGATTTCTGGTGTTATATCAAATAGCTTTGATCAAAATGCGGCAATAAACAGTTATCTTGTCACCCCTATGTCATTTTTATCTGGAACATTTTACTCAATTCATAATTTGCCACCAACATTAAAGGCAATTTCTGAATATAACCCATTCTTTTATATGATTGATTTATTTAGATATAGCTTGACTGGTTATTCGGATAGCCATGATTTAAACTTTGGTATTGTACTTTTAATAGTATCTATTATTGTTAGTTTTACTGTAGTAAAAATAATTTTCTACACAGGTTGGAGAATAAAAACCTAATATGAACATAGCTTGTAAAAAATGCTCAATATCTTGATTACAAGATCAGAAAAAGACAACATTATCTTTGCTAAAAATTTTAAAAATACCGATAGTAAAATTTCATTTTTCAACTCATTTAATCTGAATCTACTAGATATAAATTTTGATGAATTTCAGCAATTTAAAATTGTTATAGTAACCAGTAAAATTGCAGCTAATATTATAGCTAATTCAATCTCCTATCCTATAAATTGTTATGCTGTAGGTAAAAATTCAGCTAAAATTTTGCAATCCAATCCCAACATAACTATATCTGGTAGTTATAAAACTATAGCTGATTTTAAAGAAGATTTTCTAAACCTTGATGACAAAGCAAGTGTAATTTATTATTCCGGCAACTTCATAAGTTTTGATTTTGCGAGTATAAAGAGAAAAATTATTTACGAAATAATCTATAATCAAGCTATCGACGTAAATTTTCAAAAAAAATCGTCAGAAGCTGATGTATTTGTCTTTTATTCTTGTAATGCAGCAAAAAATTTCTTACACTTATTAAAGAAGGGTAGATTTCTCCATTTACTTTCAAATAAAAAAATAGTAGCTCTAAGTAATAACATTGCAAGTCTTTTTACTAAAATAAGTTGTGAAATATTATATAGCAGTGATTCTTGCAACGATCAAATTGTGTCAATTATAAAATGGATAATAACAAACCAGTCAAACAATCAATCTTTAGCCAAACCTCCATTCGTATCTTTTTTATAATGATTGCAGCCGGATTATTCACAGCTTATAAATTGGGCTACTTTAAAAAAGTTACTTCCTCAGTGCCAATAAAGACTAACGTAAAAGCTAATAATTCTAATGATAATTTGAATAAACCAGAAGACGTAAAACCTGTTCATACGAACACAAACGCTGCATCCCAAAATTATGATACTACGGAGCCAACACTTAAGACATTAGAGTTAAATTTATATAAATTTAACTTAACTTTAACTTTAATTATAAAAAAATTATTAGATGATCAAGATTTTTCGAACGAACTAACCACCTTATCAAATTTAGCTTTAGAAAAAAATATATTAACTAAATTGAATGAATTAAAAGTTTATAATGATAAATATTTAAGTTCAAAAATTCTAGAAAATGATATTATTTTTCCATATGGATGGGGCAAAAAATTTATAGAAAATTTAATTGTAATAGAATACAACCCTAGAGGTTCTAGTAAATTTAAAAAATTAAAGCATCATGCACTAAATTTATTGCTAGAAATGCAAGATGAAGTGTTACAAGTAAATCTTTTACAATCTAAATAAATGGACAAAATAATAACTCTTTTTCTTTTATTGTTAGTTGCTACTGTCGGATATTCTTTTGCCATATATCTACACGGTTATAGTAACTATATAGACATACAAATATTGGATTATGAAATTAAGATAAATTTACTCTTTGCATTTAGCTTACTTATAATGTTTGCAATAATAATGCATGTTTTATTTGTTGCTTTACTTTATATATTTAATATCCCAAAATTACTTCTAAGTTACAAAAATAAGATATTTAGTCAAGATCCAGAAAAATATTTGTTTAAAATTTATAACAAATTAATTCAGGGTAAAATAGAGTCAACAGATATAACTAAATTAGAAGAATCTTTTAAGTATTTACCAGAAAAATATAAACCCTATTTGCATTTTTTAAATGCAAATATTTCAAAAGATTTTGGAACTAAAATTATTTCTTTGTGCTATTTATTAGATCAACCAGAGTATAATAATTTTGCTGTAAAAAATTTAGTCAAAATTTATATTGATATAGGTTATTGGCAAAATGCTATTGAATTGGTTGAAAAAATTAATAAAAATGATGTAGAAATATTGATATTAAAATTTGAAATTTATTATCATTTAAACAAATTCGAAAAATTCGCAAGCATAATAAATAAATTAAATTCAATAGATGTGAGTCTTTGGAAAAATCACTTCCCTACAATAGCTTTATATGCCTTCAAAGCAGCAAAGCACGAAACTGATAAAGGTTTTCAAAATAAAGCTTTATCTTATATAGAAATGTCTCTTTTATATAAGCCCGATATGTTTGAAGCCCTAGAGTTGTATTGTTTAATAAACATAAATCTGGCTCAAAGTGAAAACAATTTAGAGATTTTATCTACCGCCTTCTCTAATTCTCCAACTTTTGAATTATTTGAATTATTTGCAAAATCTTGGCAAGAAGACACTGAAAAATTATATCACACACTGTGTAATCTTTGTGATAGAACAAAAAACATAGAGCTATTTTTAGCTATATCTGCATATTTAAAATTAAGCCACTGTACAAATGAAATTTTAGAACTTCATCTTTGATTAAAATAGTAGTTATTTGTAACGTAACCTTTTATACATCTTATAATACAAAAAGATTTAATTTAGACATCGTTAAGTTAGAATTTTTGTGCACCTACCGAAACTAAGAAGAGAAAAATTTTAAAGAAGTTGGGCCCTAACTTAGAAAATTTAAAAGTGTAGTATAACACTCTTATTTATCTAATAAAAATATTAATAATTAATTTCTACAGCAGTTTAGTTGAATATTATTCTGGATATTTATCCAACTTCATGCATCAAATGAAATATCAACTTTATTTGAACTTACTTCAACAAAAGCAGAACTTTGATATAGCCAACGTAGTATAACAAGAGCATGAGGTGCTTGTTAGTTGTTTATAAGGTGAATTATTAGTCAATTCTAGTTAAACTCAAATCATTATATAATAAAAGTAAAATGATTCAGAATCATATACCAATATTGTTTGATCCCTGATGTAAAATTAAAGGGTTATTAAAAATCTATAATACCCCTTTAATTCTTTATAGTGATGTAGAATCTATAATACCCCTTTAATTCTTTATAGTGATATAGACTTTGCGGCTGAAAGTAAAGTTAAAATAGTATTTCCTTCGAATTTAGGAGGAGTGTCAATTTTTGCAAGCTCTTCCACTGAAGCTAAAATTTTACTCATCATTTCTCTTCCAATAGAACTATGAACTATTTCCCTTCCTCTAAATGTAATACTAATTTTAACTTTATGGCCCTCTTCCAGAAAGGCTTTTATTTGTTTGATTTTTATATCAAGATCTCCGCTACTAATAGCTGGTCTTAACTTAATCTCTTTTAGCATTACAGTTTTTTGTTTCTTTTTCACCTCATGAGCTTTTTTCTTCAGCTCATACTTATACTTACCAAAATCCATAATTTTACAGACTGGAGGCTTGGCTTGTGGAGATATTTCTACTAGATCTAAACCGACTTCTTGTGATGCTTTTAGAGCTTCAGATAAAGGAACAACTCCGATCATATTGGAGTTTTGATCTATTAATCGAACTTCTTTGGCATTAATTTTGTGGTTAATTTTGGGTAAATGGTTAAATTGCACTATTTTATAAAATTCTTATTTTTAATTGATCACAGTTTATTATTAGCATAGATATAAATTACTAATTCTTCAAGCGTTATCATCTCTTTTTCTTCGCTACCTAGTTTTGAAAGAGGAAAAATCTCACTTTCCATCTCTTTTTGGCCAATAACTATTCTCAAAGGTATCTTTTTATTTACTGAAGATTTAATTTTATGCCCAACCCTTTCGGAAGAATCGTCTAACTCTACTCGAATATTTTTTTCTTGCAGTTTTTTATATAAAATATTAGCATAGTTGTTAAATTTCTCACTAATTGTTATAATTGACAATTGCACTGGGGCAAGCCAGATAGGAAATTTACCAGCATATTCTTCTATTAAAATCCCCATAAATCTCTCTATTGTTCCAAATATAGCTCTATGTAGCATTATTGGTCTACATTTTTTACCATTTTGATCTATATATGAGGCATCAAGACGCTCTGGTAATACTAAGTCTACTTGAAAGGTACCACATTGCCAATCTCTTCCCATAGCATCTTGAAGCACAAATTCTAATTTAGGCCCATAAAAAGCACCTTCGCCAGGATTCAAAATATATTCTATGCCAGAAGCTTGAGCTGCTGATTTTAATGCATCTTCTGCTTTAGTCCAAATTTCATCACTACCTACACGTATTTTGGGTCTGTCTGAAAATTTAATTTTTATTTTTTCAAAACCAAAATCAGCATAAACTTCTTTTAATAATTTACAAAAAGATATTGTTTCTTCTGTTATTTGATCTTCTGTACAAAAAATATGTCCATCATCTTGAGTGAAAGCTCTAACTCTAAGTAACCCGTGCAAAGCTCCAGAGGCTTCGTATCTATGGCAACAACCAAATTCAGACATTCTAATAGGTAGATCTCTATAGCTTTTTGTACCTTGCTTAAAAATTTGTACGTGACAGGGGCAACTCATTGGTTTAATCGCAAAAGTTTTCTCATCCGCATCTAAAGAGAACATATTTTCACTGAATTTTTCCCAATGCCCAGATTTCTCCCAAAAAGAACGATCAAGTAAAATAGGAGTTTTAACCTCTTGGTAATCTTGTTTGGTAAGCTTATTTCTGATGTATTTTTCCAATGTTAAAAATAATTGCCAGCCTTTAGGATGCCAAAAAACCATCCCCTGCCCTTCTTCTTGTATGTGAAAAAGCTCTAGATCTTTACCTATTTTTCTGTGATCACGTTTTTGTGATTCTTCTAACATATAAAGATGTTTTTCTAAATCTTCTTTAGTAAACCACGCTGTGCCGTAAATACGCTGTAACATTTTATTATTACTATCCCCGCGCCAATAAGCACCAGCTATTTTTAGTAATTTAAAATGTTTTATATATCCCGTAGATCTTGCATGAGGACCCTTGCATAAATCTATAAAATCACCTTGCGAATACAAACTAATTTTTTGATCTTGGGCTAAATCTGATATAATTTCTGCTTTGTAATGCTCCCCCTCTTTTTTAAAAAACTCTATAGCATCAGATCTATCTATGATTTGTTTCTTAAATTCATTGTTTTTATTTGCAATTTCATGCATTTTGGCTTCTATTTTTTCAAAATCATTTTCTGAAAAATTAGTTTCAGTTGCAAAATCATAATAAAATCCATTTTCAATAACGGGCCCAATAGTTATTTGCACGTTAGGATATAGCTCTTTAACAGCTTGAGCAAGAACATGTGCTGCATCATGCCTTAAAATCTCTAAACCTTCTTGACTACCAGTCAAAACAGGTTGAATTTCAGCATCTTCTTCTATAGCTGCGTGTAAATCAATAATTTTTCCATTAGCCTTGAAGGCTAAAATATCGCTCTGCTGATTTTTTGGGAAATATTCTATTAATCTCTTAAACTCCGTGCCTATAGAAACAGCTACTTTTTTGTTATTGGGCAAGGTAATATTAAACTGCTTATCCATCTTTCTAAATATATTTTTTGAATATTTTACGACATAAAAACCGTAATCACCAGCATTATTATGGTTGATTTTCAAAGGTCTTGCAAGTAAGATTTAATCAAATAAAATTTAATAAGTTAAAGTTACCCAATATTATTTATGTCTATAATTGATGTTATTAAAGAAAAATTACTTGTTCTACAACCTTCTCATTTAGAAATTTTAGATATGAGTAGCCAGCACCAAGAGCATTTAGAATGGCCTTCAGACATAACGCATGTTAGAATAAATATTACTTCTGGCTTATTCAAAGATCTTAAATATATAGAGATGCATAAGAAAATTTATGATATATTGAAGGAAGAAATACCCCAAATACACGCAATTTCGATAAACGCAAAATTCGCTTGAATATTTAAAGACATTGTTAACATATTAACGGTAGTTTAGAAGGATAAATAAAAATAAATCATATGCGCTCTAGTTTTTTATTGGAAGGCAACTAGTCACTTAGATTTGTTTGATAGTCTATTAAGTTTGAGTAAAAAAAAATCAAAAATCAATCATTCAATTTTTAGATAGGAATAGAAGACGATAAAAAAGAAGAAACTTTTGCGTCATTACGTGCCAAAGCAGATGCAAACCAAAAATTAATTAAAATTATAGATCAAATCGATGCTACCAAATGACAAGAAATAAATATGGAACATAAAAATATAGAGAGGAAATGGCAAAATATATGGCAAGAATTAAATATATTTGCAGCTGATAATAATTCTAGCAAACCTAAATATTATGTACTAGAAATGTTTCCTTACCCATCTGGTAAGGTGCATATTGGGCATTTGCGCAATTATAGCATAGGTGATGTGATAGCTAGATTTAAACGTGCAATGGGTTATAATGTTTTGTATCCTATGGGGTGGGACGCTTTTGGCTTGCCTGCAGAAAACGCAGCTTTAAAAAATGGCTCGCATCCAAAAGATTGGACTGATTCTAATATAGCATCAATGAAAGAAGGTTTGAAAAACTTTGGTCTAAGCTATGATTGGTCCAGGGAAATTAATACCTCTAGCCCTGAATATTATAAACATGAACAAAAATTCTTTTTAGAATTATTGAAAAAGGGCCTAGTTTATCAAAAAGATTCTGTAGTAAATTGGGACCCGGTTGACCAAACTGTGCTAGCTAATGAACAAGTTATAGACGGTAAAGGTTGGAGATCTGGAGCTATTGTGGAACGTAAAAAACTTACACAATGGTTTTTAAAAATTACAGCTTATGCCGAAGAATTATTGGAAGATCTTAAGACATTAGATGCTTGGCCAGAAAAAGTTAAACTGATGCAGGAGCAATGGATTGGTAAATCTGATGGAGCAAAAATAAGCTTTGATTTGGAAAATATTCAGCAAAAAATAGAGATATTTTCTACAAGACCAGAAACAATTTTTGGCGCTAGCTTCATTGCTATAAGTTATGATCATCCAATTTTAGTGCATGCAGAAAAAACAAAAGAATTACAAGATTTTATTGATTATTGTACGACTTTAAGCACATCAACCGCAGAATTAGAAAAAACAGAAAAGCTTGGTATTAAAACTAATTTATTAGTAAAGCATCCATTTGATAATGGTAA
This sequence comes from Rickettsiales bacterium, assembly GCA_947454145.1. GTDB lineage: Bacteria > Pseudomonadota > Alphaproteobacteria > Rickettsiales > Rickettsiaceae > JAIOYM01. The sequence goes on along the minus strand of CANGIW010000005.1, from coordinate 12,238 downwards.
AACGTTACCTGTTTATATTGCAAATTTTGTTTTAAGCGATTATGGAACTGGAGCTATTTTTGGCTGCCCAGCACATGACGAACGCGATTTTGAATTTGCTGTAAAATATAATTTACCTATACAACAAGTCGTTAAAGATGATGCTCAAGAATTATCAGACAAAATAACTCAGCCTTATACCGAAAAAAGTGGAACTATTGTTAATTCCAATTTTTTAAATGGCTTATCTGCATCTGAAGCAAAAGAAAGAATAATTTTAGAATTAGAAAAATTTTCAATCGGGCGTCGCGTAATTAATTATCGCTTACGTGACTGGGGCATCTCAAGGCAGCGTTATTGGGGATGCCCTATACCAGTTGTACATTGTGATCATTGTGGTGTTGTAGGGGTTAATGATGCTCAATTACCCATAAAGCTTCCAGAAGATGTAATCTTTGACGGTAAAGGCAATCCTATTGCAAACCACCCTACTTGGAAATATACAAACTGCCCCAAGTGCTCAAGCCCAGCAACTAGAGAAACTGATACTTTTGATACTTTTTTTGAGTCTTCTTGGTATTTTTCTCGCTACTGCGATACGTCAGCAAAAAATATGACTAATAAAGAGCTTTGTGATTATTGGCTTCCTGTAGATCAATATATAGGGGGGATAGAACATGCTATATTACATTTGCTTTATGCTAGATTTTTTACAAAAGCTATGAATGATGTTGGGCATTTGAGCGTCAAAGAACCATTTAAAGCATTATTGACTCAAGGAATGGTTTTACACGCAAGCTATCAAGACGCTAAAGGAAATTGGATTTATCCTCAAGACGTAATAAAAGATAATAACGGTAATTATTTCCATAAAATCACTAATGAGCCTATATTTTTTCATAAAGTTGAAAAAATGAGTAAATCAAAAAACAACATTGTGGATTTAGAGTTAATGCTCGCAAACTATGGCACAGATAATCTTAGATTATTTGTATTATCAGATAATCCTCCAGAAAAAGATTTAGAATGGTCCGCAGAAGGCATAGATGGTTGTAAAAAATTCTTACAGCGCTTAATTGATATGCATGTAAAGATCCGTAGCCTAGGCAATAATACTGGTGAGAATAAAAATTTAAGGAAATTCATTCACAAAAGCATAAAATATGTTACACAAGACCTGGAGGCTATAAATTTAAACAAAGCCATAGCTCGCACAAGGGAATTATTTAATTGTTTGAATGAAAATATAATATCAAATAATCCAGATAAAATAGGGGTTATAGATGGATATTCAGTCCTCTTGCGTTTGTTGAATCCTTTTGCACCTCATGTTACTGAAGAAATTTGGCAACAAATGTATTCTAATGATACAAATCATACAATTTTAGCAGCTACAGCTTGGCCTAAATATGACTCAGAATTAGTAAAAGACGATAGTTACATAATAGCTATACAAGTTAATGGTAAATTACGCGATACATACGAATTTTCTAATGACGTAGAAGAATCTTATATCAAAGAAATTGCATGCAATTTGTCTACTGTGCAAAAACACACTGCCAATAAAACAATAGCTAAAATAATTATAGTACCTAAAAAAATAATGAATATAGTTGTTGTAGATTAGAATGAGTTTTACTGAAGACAAGGTCCCTTCGTTTGAAGAAAAAAAAATACATTCCAAAAATAAATACAATGCATCAGCTTTGGATGTTATGAATTTTTTTGCAGCTAATGACATTAAATTAGCTTTAGACACTAATCCTTACAAGAAAAAACCCAATGCTGCTACAAATACTAAAGCAACAACATCTGAAAATATTGGGTGCGCTATCATTAAACATGTTGAACAAAAGCCTCAAAATTCAAAAAATATATCTCAATTATCAGTACTAATTGAGGAAATTAGAGCATTTGAAGGTTGTGAGTTAAAGAAAAACTCAATCAATACAGTAATTTCTGATGGCAACCCTAATTCTAATATAATGTTAATTGGGGAAGCACCAGGAGCAACAGAAGATGAGCTTGGTATACCCTTCTGCGGTGAAAGTGGTAAATTATTAGATAATATTATTAGCTCTATTGGTTTGACTAGAGCAACAAATGTTTACATATCTAATACAGTATTTTGGCGGCCACCAGATAATAGAAAACCCACTGATGCGGAAATAGCTGCATGCAAACCTTTTGTTGAAAGGCATATAGCTCTTATACAACCTAAACTTATTATTTTAGTAGGCAGCACCGCAGGTAGCAGTTTACTTGGAAAAGATTTTCAAATTAGTAAAATGCGGCGTAATTTTTTTGAATATACCAATCAATATTTGTCTGAACCAATAAAAGCTACGGCAATTTTTCATCCTGCCTATCTTTTAAGACAAAGTTCTCAAAAAAAGTCTACTTGGTATGATGTACTTATCATAAAGAATTTTATTCAAGAACATAAATTATTATAACTCTTATATCATGTTAAAATTTAAATTTGCAAAATTAATAGGCAACAAACTACCCCCAAATGAAAATAAGATACAATTTAGAGCTATAGTAACTTTAAGTTGAGTTAGATATAAGTCTTATATTAGATAGATATAGTATATAAAAATTGTAATATTACTCTCACCTCAAGGAATCATAAATTTGCTTTGCAATTTTTGTTCCTATCCCGCTGATATTATTTATTTGCTCTAGTGTTGCTTGTTTTATAGCATCTAAAGATCCAAAATTTTTTAATAATAAATTTTTTCTTTTCATGCCAATATTTTCTATATCATCTAAAGAGGAAAACGAGATGGCTTTTATTCTCTTTTTTCTATGTGTTGTTATAGCAAAATTATGGGCTTCATCACGAAGTATTTGCAAATATTTCATTAATTTTGTGTGTTTATCAAGAGTAAATGGTTCTTTGTTGGGTATATGAAAAAATTCTTTGCCCGCATTTCTGTCTACACCTTTTGCCATACAAACAAATTGTATATCTGGAGCAATTTTTTCTATTACCTCTAATGCTGTTGACATATGGCCCTTGCCACCATCTATAATAATCAAATCTGGCTTATTATTATCATCTAATTTACTCAAGCGACGAGATAGCATTTCTCTTAACATTTGATAATCATCTCCACCATGCTTCCCTACTGTAGACTTAATATTGTAACTACGATATTGATCTTTGGCAAAACCATCTTGAGTACTTACTACCATAACCCCTACCCCATATTGACCCATAATATGGCTATTATCATATATTTCAATTCTTGTTGGTAATTTTTCCAGATCAAATAATTTTTGTATTTCTTCTAAAATTTCTTTGTTTTGTAGAAAAAATTTTAATTTATTATCAAGAGCTACTTTTGCATTTTGCAAGGCATTATTAAGTATATCGGTATATTTTCTTCCATCATTTATAATAATTTTAACATCAATATGATGAAGCATATTTAAGGCAACAACTATAACATCTATATCTTCTATCATTTTTTCTAAAATTATAGTTTCTGCTGGTACATGATTTTGATAAAAAAGCCCTAAAAAATTACTCAACACCTCGTCGTAATTGACTCCTTCTGTATTTTGAGGAAAATAGCTTTTATATCCGTAATATTGCCCGGCTCTATAAAATATAATTTGAACGCAATATTGTCCATTCTGCTCTAATGCAACAATCACGTCAGCATCTTTTATATTGCTGTTTAAATGACTACTTCTGCTTTGTATTATACTAAGAGCTTTTATTCTATCTCTTATTTCTGCAGCACGCTCGAATTCTAGTTCGTCACTATAATGCTGCATTTGTTTTGAAAGCTGAGATTGAACCAATCCTATTTTGCCGGATAAAAAATTCTTAGCTTGGTTTACCAAAGCAGTGTAGTCTTCTTTATCAATCTTAGCAGTACAAGGACCACTACATTTTTTTATTTGGTAAAGTAAGCAGGGTCTTTTACGTGTAGCAAAATAATAATCACTACAAGTTCGAAGTAAAAATATTTTTTGTAACTCACTAATAGCTATATCTACGTCACCTGATGTAGAAAATGGTCCATATAATAAAGAGGAATTTGTAACTTTACCCCTATATTTTGAAATTTTAGGAAATTCATTCTCTAAATCTATTTTAATATATGGAAAAGATTTATCGTCTTTCAACAAAACATTAAATCTTGGCTGCATTTTTTTTATTAAACTCGCCTCTAAAAGTAAAGCTTCTGAAGCATTTCTTGTAATGATATATTCTAATTTTTGAATTAAAAAAACCATTCTAGCTGTACGCAGAGGTAAATCTTGCCTTGTATAATTAGCCAGACGTTTACGTAAATTTTTAGCTTTTCCTATATATAAAATCTTACTAATATCGTCAAACATCTGATAAACACCCGGTAATTCAGGTATTTCTGGTAATTTTTGCTGTAACAACTCTCTGCCAACTGACATAATTTATCGATTTGCTCTTTTTATAGGGTTATAAGGTAAAATATATAGCACTTAGTTCTTCAAAATGATAAAATGATCTTAATTTCCTTCACCAAGTTAAGAGTAATAATTAAAATGATTATAACAAAATTCTTCTTACAGTTAAAACCCCAATTACGTAAATATAGCAAAAATATAGCTATTACAGTTGTTGCTGTAATTATAATTAGCTTATCTATTTTATGCTTAGGTAAAATAGTACAAAAATTTATTGACCTTGCTATAAGTAATAAAAATGTTACAGCTATTAATATTTATGCTATGTACGCGTTATTATGTGTATTAATTTTCTCAGCTGCTAGCTATATAAGATCTTATAATCTAGGAATAGTAAATGAATCTATCACTAGTTCTTTAAGAGGAGAAATATACAGAAATTTAATGTCAAAGAACATCACTTTTTTTGAGACTAATAAGATTACAGATATTTTAGATAACATTAATTCAGGTATGAAAATTTTGGAACAATTTATTACCAATATATTTTCTTACTTGCTTAGAAATATTTTACTGTCTTTGATCAGTATAGTAATGATGTTTTATCAAAACACAAAACTAGCATCTTGTTTCTTTTTGTTGATAACTTTATTATTGATACCTATTTCTATACTTCGAAAAATCTTAAAAAATTATAATATAACATTTCAAAATCTAGCAAATAAATTATTCAGCAGAATGGAGGAAAGTTTTACTAATTATAAATTGGTAAAAGCTTTCAGACAAAACAATAGACTAATAGATGAGTTTAATTTAATCAGTCAAGAATTTATATCGATAAGTAGTTTAAAACATAGATATCGTTCTATATTTTTTACGGTTATAATTGCAGGATCTTTAAATTTAATGATTGCCATAATATGGCTAGGTGGAATGGAGGTGATAAGCAAACAATTAGCTCCTGGCGCTTTAATTTCTTTTATTTTCTACGCATTAATTATGTCTACTAGTATAATTGGTCTTTTAGAGCCTTTATCTAATTTATTCATACAAAATGTAGAATTGGATAAATTATTTGCTTTAATTCATTACGAAGAAAACCCCATATCTAAATCCAACAAAATGATTGAAAGATTTGATATTAATATTGAAAACCTTAATTTAACTTTAGGACAAGAAAATAAAATTTTACAAGATATAAACTTAAATATCCCAGAAGGGTCATTTGTTGTTATAATTGGACCATCTGGTAGCGGGAAAAGCAGCTTAGTGAAAACTATTTTAGGATTTTATCCAACAGAACAAAATGGTATTGTTAATATTGGTAATATTTCGGTCAATGACATTGGTGATGAAGTTATGCCTAAAATAATTGCTTATGTTCCTCAAGATCCTATGCTTTTTTCTATTAGCCTACGCAAGAATATAACATTTGCAAATACTGATATTACAGATGATAAATTAGATGAAATATTAAAAATAACATTTGTTGATGAAATATTAGTAAATTTACCAGATAAGCTAGATACAGTTTTAAACAATAAGGCAGATTTTCTTTCTGGCGGACAAAAGCAAAGAATATCTATAGCACGAGCTCTTGCGTCAAATAGTAGAATTATTATATTTGACGAAGCCACGAGTGCTATGAATTTAGCTATGGAGCAAAAAATATTGGATAATATAAAAATATATACTAAAGGCAAAACAGTTATCTATATTGCACATAGAATAAAAAGTATCAAAGATGCTGACAATATTATTGTTCTAGATAAAGGCAGAGTTCTTGCTCAAGGAAGTCATGAGATATTATTAAAATCTTGTGAGCTTTACGCTAATAACATATAAAAATAACTTTCAACAAAAATTGACCCATATATTATGCTAAATCTTTACAATAGCTTAAGTAATAAAACTGAAGCTTTTTTACCCCATGATTCTACAAAAGTAAAAATATATGTCTGTGGACCCACTGTTTATGACTATATTCATATAGGTAATGCTCGTGCTGCTGTGGTGTATGATATTTTATATAGAATTCTTTGTGGAATTTATGAGCAAGACAAAGTTATATACGTTAGAAATTTAACAGATGTAGATGACAAAATAAACCAAAGAGCAAAAGAACAAAATATCACTATAGGTGAATTAACTAGCTCGATGATTCAAAATTTTAATGCAGACGTAGCATATCTAGGATGCTTAAAACCAACAATAGAGCCAAAAGCTACAGAGCATATATCTGATATGATAAAAATCATTGAAAAACTAATAGATGAAAAATATGCATATGTTACAAAAGAAAAAAATGTTTATTTTTCAGTAGAAAAATTTACAGACTATGGCCAATTAGCAAATAAAAATCTTGATCATTTGCTAGATAGTGTTCGTATAGAAAATTTGCAGGACAAAATTCAAAGTCATGATTTTGCTTTGTGGAAAGCTAAAGAAGACGAGGATTTAGAATCATCATTATTCGATAGTCCTTGGGGTCAAGGTAGGCCAGGCTGGCATATAGAATGTGTTGCTATGAGCAACAAGCATTTAGGGAGCAATTTTGATATCCACGGCGGTGGTATAGATCTTATATTCCCCCATCATACCAACGAAATAGCTCAAGCTAAATGTGCCTTTAAAGATAGCCAGTTTGCTAAATATTGGGTTCATAACGGAACTCTGACTGTAAATAAACAAAAAATGAGTAAATCTTTAGGTAACTTTATTACTGTAAAAGAAATGAGGGATAAAGGTATTTCTGGAGAAGTAGTTAGATATTTTCTAATATCAGCTAATTATCATAAACCAATTGATTACAGCACTAAAAATATTGAAGACGCAAAATTATCTATAGATTATTTATATAGAACTTTAAGTTTTAGTGTTGAAAAAATTCAGCTTGAACCGTCTAATAATTATTACTCAACACTACCCACTGAATTTAGGGAAGCATTAGAAGATAATATGAATACACCCCAAGCATTAGCATTTATTTTAAAGTTAGCCAAAGAAATTAACAAAAAACATACTAGTAATAAAGCTATAGAAAAAGATCTTAAATTACTAAAACAATGCGGCAATTTACTTGGGTTATTGACCCTAAGTCCTGAAGAATATTTTTATGTTGAAAATGATGAAGAGGTAAAAAAATTAATTCATAAAAGATTAGTTGCAAAAGAGGAAAAAAATTGGATTACAGCCGATGAAATCCGTATCCAATTAACAAAGATTGGTATAGTAGTTGAAGACAAACCTGACGGTAGCTGTGTATGGCGTAAATTATAACAAAATTAGGAGTTATATTAAAGAAAGATATTTTTTATGAAAATTTTAGAAAATAAACATGAATTTTTAATTATCTCTATAATTATAGTAATTACCACGGTTATTTTTACGCTTTGTAAGTTGAATCTAACTTTTCAAAATCAAAAAGGAAGCATCTTACATATATTACAACATAAAACCATAGAATTAGAATTGCAGCTTACTAATATGGCTATGAATGCAGAAGATCATATTAAATATATAACGCACAATATTTCTTTCACTAAAGACCCATCTAAACTTCTAAGAGAAGCTCCTCTGAATAACGAAATCGAGATAGCTATTATTAATAAAAACAAAGAAATTATAACCAAAACAAAAAATTTTGATGATGTTGTTTTAACTAAATATCTAACTAAAGGCCTTACAAATTTGAATAAAATTAAATTGGATGATGTTAATTGGTATTACGGCTCTGATATAGGTAATAGAATTTTAGCTACCTCAAACGATAACTCAAAAGATTATAAAATAATATTTTTGCTAGATGTAAATAAAACATTACAGAATTCTGCTTCTATTTCAAAATCTAGTGGAGAATTTATTAGAAATTTTAATTTTGCAGTATTAGATAATCGACAAAATCTTATATCAGTAACTAATTTAGACTGGTTTAAAACAATAGATCCAATCATTTTTAAAAAATTTTTTGACAAAAATTATCAACTAAAGAGCAAATTATATCAATTTTCTGGAGAAAATTATTTTCTACGTAAAATGTCTAAAATCCCTAATGTCGCAATAATGGTTATGGCCGACACATATCAGATATTAGCTAATAGTTTGCAGGTTTTATTGGTTAGAGTTCTAGAAATCATAGTTGGTTTAATCGGTGTTATTTTATTAGTGTTGCTGATTTTTAGAGATTTTATGCTAAAGAGCAAATTAACCAAATCATATGAGATAGCAAAAAAAGCAAATCAAGTTAAAAGTGAATTTTTAAATTTTGTTGCACATGAGATTAAATCTCCATTAAGTTGTATAACTATGTCTGCTGATTTAATGCAGAAAAGAACTTTGGGTCAAGAGTTTAAAGATTACAACTATTACATCGATAGTATATTAGAAAACTCCAACTTGATTATCGAGTTTGTTGACGATATTTTGGATGAAAGCCTCCTATTACAAAATAAATTCAAGCTGAATAAAGAATTATGTAGTTTACAAGAAATAACACTAAAATCTATAAGCATAAATAATATTCGCTATAAGCATTTGGATGTGAAGGGGATAAGTAACATAGCCCAGAATTTTCCTTCAATTTTTTGTGACAAAAAACGAATGTTACAAATTTTGAATAATCTTATAAGTAACGCTATGAAATTTTCTCCTACAAAATCGGAAATAACTATAAATGCAAGAATAGAAAATGAAAAATATTTCTCTGTTTCCGTTATTGACAAAGGTTTTGGGATGGAGCAGGAAGAAATAGCAAGCCTGATAAATGAAGTGGTTAATACAAATAAATATGAGCAAGGTTTAGAATCTTACGGCATTGGTTTTAAAATAGTAAAAATCCTAACTCAAGCTCATTCTGGCTCAATCAATATAAAAAGCACAGTAGGCTTGGGAACAGAGATAAAAATAACCTTACCTATTATCCTTGATGCTTAGATTTAGCTTTTAAGTGCATTAAAATATTAATGATTGCTGATGGTGTAATGCCAGCCATTTGTTTTAAGTCATTTAAATTTCTAGGTCTATTTTTTTTTAGTTTTTCTCTAACTTCAATTGAAAGACCACGAATTTTGCTAAAATCTAATTCATTTGGTATAACAAGACCAAATTCTTCTTTGAATAATTTTATATCTTCGTCTTGTTTTTTTAAATAAGGTGCATAATGAGATTCTATCTTTAGCAAATCTATAATTTCTTTTTCCGTATTGTTTTTTATATTTAATTTTTCTAACAATTTTTCACTATCCACATTAGGTAGGGCTAAAAGTTGAAAAACACTACGTTTCAGACCATCTTGTGTAATTTCTATATCTAATTTTGCTAAATCATGCGGTGAAAATATACTCGCATTTAAATTATCTCTAGTCTTATTTAATTTTTCTTGTTTATCTTCAAATATTTTTTTTCTTTCTTTTCGTAAAGACCCTATTGAAATAGCTTTTGGACATAATCTAGCATCAGCATTATCGACTCTTAAGCTAATTCGATATTCAGACCTAGAGGTAAACATGCGGTATGGTTCTAAAACACCATGACGTAATAAATCATCAATCATAACACCTATATAAGAAGAAGAGCGATCTAATATAAATGGTTCTTTTTCTTGAATAGATAAAGCGGCATTAATTCCGGCAACTATACCTTGGCCCGCAGCTTCCTCATATCCAGTTGTACCGTTAATTTGACCTGCAAAATATAACCCCTTAATTTTAAGAGTTTCCAAAGTGTGTTTCAGTTCAGTTTTTGGGTCTACAAAATCATATTCTATAGCGTAAGCAGGTTGCACCATTTCGGCATTTTCTAAACCTAAAATAGTATGCAAGAATTCTAATTGCACATCTTCTGGTAAAGAGGTTGATATACCATTTGGATATACCAAGTCTTGTGTTAAACCTTCTGGTTCTAAAAAAATTTGATGGCTGTTTTTACTAGAAAATTTAACTATTTTATCTTCTATAGAGGGACAATATCGGGGGCCAACTCCCTCAATTTGTCCTGAATACATAGCAGAAAGATGAATATTATTTTGTATAATTTCATGCGTTTTTTCGTTAGTACGAGTTATATGACAGCTAATTTGAGGCGTGGATATTTTCTTCGTTAACGCAGAAAAGGCTCGTGGAAATTTATCCCCTTCTTGTTCTTCTAGAAGACTATAATTGATTGATTTACGTAAAATTCTACACGGTGTGCCAGTTTTAAGTCTTTTTAAATCAAAACCTATAGATTTTAAGCTTCCAGAAAGTCCGTAGCTTGCACTTTCTCCCATTCTACCAGCTGGAAATGTCTTTTTTCCTATATGAATGAGTCCAGATAAAAAAGTACCAGTAGCTAAAATAATTTTTGATGCAGTTATAACTACTCCGTCTGACAATTTAACACCATAAACTATATAATCTTTAATTAACAATTCTTCTACACTAGCAAATATTACTGTTAAATTAGGGTAATTCAATAAGATTGATGCAACGGCGTTTCTATACAAAGATCTATCTGCTTGACATCTTGGGCCCCAAACAGCAGGTCCCTTATTTTCATTGAGATATTTAAAATGTATACCAGACATGTCTGCTGCAACTGGCATAATACCATCGAATGCATCAACTTCTTTTACTATAGTACCCTTGCCTATGCCACCAATAGAAGGATTGCAAGACATAGTACCTAAATTTTCTATTTTTAAAGTAATCAGGCACGTGTTAACTCCCATTCTGGCAGCAACTGCAGCAGCTTCGCAACCAGCATGGCCTGAGCCTATCACAATAAGATCAAATTTATTTTGCATTGTAAATTGATAATAATTTATATGAAATTTGATGGATATTATAACTCTATTTCATAAAAATAGCATTAATAGATTTACAAATCTTGGGGGTTTTAGAAAAAATGCTGCTTAATTTAATAAGGTTTTAAAACAACCATAAATACAGCTATTATCATCATAACAGTTGGCACCTCGTTAATTACCCTATAAAATGTGGATGAAAAAACATTTTGATTTTTTGCAAAAGCTTTGCGCCAAACAGCAAACAAACCGTGCATTAATGTTAAAATTAACACTGCACCCATTTTAATATGAAACCAAATTCCAAGAGCTTCAATTCCGTAAACACTAGCATTAATAACCCCTGTTATATACACCACAATGATTGCTGGGTTCATGATAAATGTCATCAAACGCCTTTCCATTATTTTAAATATTTGGTAAGTTTCACTGCTTGCATTCACCATAGAATGGTACACAAAAATCCTTGGTAAATATAACATGCCAGCCATCCAGCTGATAACAGCAACTATATGAATCGCTTTTATAATTTCATAATACTCAGCAAATAACATAAATTATGTATAATTAAAATGATGTTTAATGTAATAATAGCTCAAAAATTATTATTTTGAAAGAATATAGATGCCTTATAAATTTATTCTATATATCAAAAGATTATTCTGGTGTTGTTAGTAATTTTGAATTAAAAATAGATTTTTGAAATGATATTTAGCAATTTTGCAAAAGCTTTTAAAATTCTTAATTTTACCCTATTTCCCTAGATAAAAATAAAACTCTTGAAAACACATTAAATAAGTAATAATATTACTATCTAAGATAATAAAATAGTTAGGTTGTAACTAACTAACTAACTAACTAACTAACTATGAAAAAATATATTTTAAGTGCGGCAATAGCCCTCACCTTAGCTACTTCTGCTTTAGCCGGCACAGAAGATAATAAACATATAGCATGTTCTATAGGACCAACATTGTTCTTTGCAGAACAAGTATTTAATCAAAAAATTAACAATCAAAAAAGAGATCAGGATAATATATTTAACTATGATACTAAGAAGAATGGTGAATTAAC
>CANGIW010000004.1 GCA_947454145.1 Rickettsiales bacterium | reverse complement strand
GGCTAAAGCAGAAGTAGCTAAGGTGAGGGCTATTGCCGCACTTAAAATATATTTTTTCATAGTTAGTTAGTTAGTTAGTTAGTTAGTTAGTTAGTTACAACCTAACTATTTTATTATCTTAGATAATAATAATTATATTACTTATTTAATGTGTTTTCAAGAGTTTTATTTTTATTTAGGGAAATAGGGTAAAATTAAGAATTTTAAAAGCTTTTGCAAAATTGCTAAATATCAATAATAAATTCCTTATTTAATCTTATTGAGGCTTGATTCAATTAGCACCAAATAAACCCAGATAAGGAATAATATTAAATATATTAGAGTATTGTGAAAAGGGTAAGAGCCGATTATAGCAGGAGAGCTAGTTATAGCAACACCAGCTGATTTTAAAGCTTTTTACAGATCTGGCGCCCCTTCTGTTAGACCTTATAGCCACCATGCATAAAACATAAGCTTGTTTTTACAACCAATTATTCTCTAGACCTAAATCCAATAGAAAAATTTTGAGCTACCAAGAAACATTGAACATAATATAACAAATTTTAATGCGTTACATGATGCTATATAATATAAAAATACATTTGTAAGGAGGCAACACAAACTATATTGCAATATTACTTTTTGTTTTCATTATCTCAAGCTCCTGCTACTTTTTTCTTAGTAACTTTTTCATGCATGTTATTTTTAAGCACCAATTCCTTAACATTATCATTAGATAACACTTCTACTGTAATGTTTGAATTTTGATAATGATCATCAAGATCATACATGGTGTCTAGCAATAAGTGCTCTAAAATTGCTCTTAACCCCCTAGCTCCTGTTTTTTTCTCAAATGCCTTGTTAGCTATCATCTCCAAAGATTCATCTGTGAAATCTAAACCTACGTTATCTAGTTCAAACAATTTAGTGTATTGTTTTATCAAAGAATTTTTTGGTGTAGTTAAAATCTGAATTAAATCTTTTTTTTCTAATTCGTTAAGAGTAGCTATCACAGGAAATCTTCCCATGAATTCAGGAATCATTCCATATTTGATCAAGTCATCTACTTCTAATTTTTGTAGCAATTCAGAATTTTTTATTGCATTAGTATTATCTTTTATTGAAGCACCAAAACCTATAGAAGACTTATTACTTCTTTGTTCTATTATCTTTTCTATGCCCACAAATGCACCACCACAAATAAATAAAATATTGGAAGTATCAATTTGCAAGAAATCTTGTTGAGGGTGTTTTCTACCACCGTTTGATGCTACTGACGCTACAGTGCCTTCGATTAACTTTAATAAAGCTTGTTGCACACCTTCCCCAGAAACGTCTCTTGTGATAGACATATTATCCGATTTTTTAGAAATCTTATCAATCTCATCTATATATATAATACCGCGCTGTGCTTTTTCTATGTTAAATTCTGCAGCTTGAATTAATCTTAGTAAAATATTTTCAACATCTTCTCCAACATATCCAGCTTCAGTAAGACAAGTAGCATCAGCTATAGCAAAAGGTACATCTAGTGCTTTGGCAAGAGTCTCTGCTAATAAAGTTTTGCCACAACCAGTAGCGCCTATCATGAGAATATTAGATTTGCCCAGCTGAACATCGCTGTTGAAGAGTTTATTAATTCTTTTATAATGATTATATACAGCAACAGCTAATATTTTTTTTGCTCTATCTTGACCTATAACATGGTCGTTCAATATTTTTGCAATTTCTTTAGGTTTTAATACACTACCTAAGCCATGTTGCAGAGTAATTTCAGATCCTTCATCTTTTATCATGCTATAGCAAAGCTCTATACAATCGCTACATATAGAAACTTGTGGAGCTACTATTAACTTTTTTACCTCGTTTTTTGCTTTACCACAAAATGAGCAGCGGTTTCTAGTTTCAGTTGTCATGTTTTTTATTTAATTAAACTTTTGCTTAAAAACAATTTCGTTATTCGAAGTATACTAAATTTTTGTTTTACTGTAACTATTAAACATCGTTATAGTAATATATTAAACTCTCTATATCGGTGTTTATGTGTCTGAAATACAACATTATTATTACTCTTTTTTTAAAAATATTATAAATCAAAACACAGGTTTTCATCTTTAGCCGATAAAGTAATCACTCCATTTTTTAAATTACCAGCAAGAAGCATTTTTGCTAAATTATTTTGTACTTCTCTTTGAATAATACGCTTCAAAGGTCTAGCTCCGTAATTTGGATCGTAGCCTTTTTTAGCTAAATAATCAATCGCAGTTTTATCACAATTTATACTGATATTCTGCAGAGCTAAATTTTTATTTAACTGGGAAATTTGAGTATCTACTATTCCATACATATCATCCATTGATAAATAATTAAAGATAATAATTTCATCTAATCTATTTAAAAATTCAGGTTTGAAATATTTTTTTACTACCTCCATAACTTTTTCTTTAGAATGCTCTGCAAAAAATTCTGTTCCTAGGTTGGAAGTTAAGATTATAATTGTATTTTTAAAATCTACAGCTCTACCATGCGAATCAGTAAGTCTACCCTCATCTAAAACCTGTAATAATATATTAAACACATCAGGATGGGCTTTTTCTACTTCATCAAATAAGATAACTTGATAGGGCCTTCTACGAACGCTTTCAGTTAAAAAGCCACCTTCTTCATAACCCACATATCCAGGAGGCGCACCTATTAACCTTGATACGGCATGTTTTTCCATATATTCAGACATATCAAGTCTTAGCATAGCACTTTTATCATCAAATAAAAATTCTGTCAATGATTTAGTTAGCTCTGTTTTGCCAACACCAGTGGGTCCTAAGAACAGAAAAGAGCCTAATGGTCTATTAACATCTTGTACCCCAGCTCTTGCTCGTCTTATAGAGTTACTAACTACTTCTATAGCTTCACTTTGACCTGCAACATGCCTGGATAAATCTTCTTCCATATGAAGCAATTTAGCTTTCTCAGTAAAGAGCATTTTTTCTAAGGGAATGCCTGTAATTTTTGATACAATAGCCGCTATATCTTCCTCTAAGACTACTTCTTTTAGCAAAGAGTGACTGCCGTTTTGTTCCTTCTGCTCTAATTGTTTTTCTAACGAAGGAATAACTCCATATTTTAATTCCCCAGCTTTTGCTAAGTCTGAATTTCTTTCAGCTTTTTCTAATTCATATTTTGATTGATTTAGTTGTTCTTTTAATTTTTGTATATTCACTATATTAGCTTTTTCTGCTTGCCATTTAGCACACAATTCTAAAGATTTTTCTTCCAAAACTTGAAGATCAGTAGATAAAATCTTCATACGCTCTTGAGACTTTAGGTCTGTCTCTTTTTTTAAAGCAGATGCTTCAATCTTCATTTGAATTATTTTTCTGTCCAGTTCATCTAATGCTTCAGGCTTACTAGAAACTTCTATTTTTAATCTACTAGCTGCTTCATCTAGAAGGTCTATTGCCTTATCTGGAAGGAAACGATCAGTAATATATCTATTAGAAAGACTTGCAGCTGCAATTAAAGCGTTATCCGATATTTTCACGCCATGATGAGATTCGTATTTAGGCTTAATGCCTCTAAGTATAGATATAGTATCAGACACACTTGGTTCAGAAACGTAAACAGGTTGAAAACGTCTAGCAAGAGCTGCGTCTTTTTCTATATATTTTCTATATTCATCTAGTGTCGTGGCTCCAATACACCTTAATTCTCCTCTAGCAAGCATAGGTTTTAGTAGGTTAGAAGCATCCATTGCCCCATCAGCTTTGCCTGCGCCTACTAAAAGATGAATTTCGTCTATAAATAATATTATACCACCCGCAGCTTGTTTAATTTCATTCAGCACAGCCTTCAAACGCTCTTCAAATTCACCTCGAAATTTTGCACCAGCTACCAAAGAACCCATATCAAGTTCAAAAATATCACTTTTGGCCAAAGTATCTGGCACATCTCTATCTATTATTCTTTGCGCCAAGCCCTCTATAATAGCAGTTTTACCTACGCCAGGCTCTCCTATTAGTACTGGATTATTTTTTGTTCTTCTAGAAAGCACCTGTATCGCTCTTCTAATTTCTTCATCTCTACCAATTACCGGATCAAGCTTTCCAAGCCTTGCAAGTTCAGTTACATTCCGCCCATATTTCTTTAAAGCATCATAGTTTTCTTCGGCAGATTCAGTATCCGCTACTTTGCCTTTACGTAAAGCATTAATAGCTGCAGCCATTTTATCAACACTAATTTTTGCATTGATGAAAAGATTTCTACATATATTATCTTGTGATAAAGCTTCAAAAATCTTTTCTATGGTTACAAAACTATCCCCCGCTGACTTAGCAAGACTTGAAGCTAGTTCTAGAGTTTTTATAAAATCTCTTGCTGAATAAATTTGTTGAGATCCTTTAACCTCTGGCAATTTCATTAATTCTGCATCAGCAATATTGTTAAGTTGGTAATAATCCCCTCCTAAAATATTTATTATATTTAAAATAATCGGCTCTTTTTCTTTAAGCAAGGCCTGCAGCAAATGAAGACTTACAATATATTGATGATTATGTGATGCAGCTAAACTATTAGCAGAAGCTATTACATTACGAGCTTTTGTAGTAAAATTTTCTAAATTCATATTTGTATCCTTTTTTATTTATAAATATGCGGTAGTAGTCAAAGATAGAAATATACTGATTTTTATATCAGTCAACTATGTATATAGTAACTAATTAGAGAAATTCTACTCAATATTTTATATAAAAAGATATATGTAGCTAAACAAATCAAGAGTTTAAAGATGTTTACTAATCTTGATAGCTGCGTTGCAGGCAAGTTTAATAAAATAGGAAATAAAAAAATTTGAAAAAGACAATTTAGTATATTTTTCTGCGACATTCTTATGATGTAATTCATCTGCTAAATGTTTTTGTATATTTTGCGATAAATTATTCTCTGACTTATATGCATCTAGTTTTAATGTATTTGCTTGTTCTTTGTAATGTTGTTCGATAACTTCTTCCACTGATTTCGTACACAACATTATTTTATCAGGGGAAGAAGATGTACAACAACCCAAAGCTTTGCTTAAAAAACCCCATAATGGTAAAAATAAAGAAGGCCTAATATTTCTACTCAGCATTAATTGCTTATAATATTCTAAATGCTCTAATTCTTGATTACACATTTCTTCAACAATATCATACAGCTCTTTAGATTTAATATTTCTAAGTTGAGATTTATATATATTCTGAGCCGCAAATTCTCCAGCATGATTTACCCTTATCATCTGAGCAATATTTTTGCTAGCACTTGTTACAAAGTAAGGTTTAGGCATATATTATAGTTTTTATATTTATTTTTTAAATGTTAATAGACTTATAAAAAAAAATCCATATAGCTTTTTAAATTATATGCGCTGTATCTTTTTTGTTACAATATTATGTATACTTTTTTATTTTCTAATTTTTTATTTTGAATTAACTATTTTTTAAATGTAAACTAATATTAACTAAATAAAAATAAAGTTGTTAATTAGTTCTAATATAAAAATATTAAAAAAGGTGATTTTATGAATATACCATTATTGCTAGGTATAAGCCAAATATTCGGCTGTCTTTTACAATATAGCTCCAATACAAAATTAAAATCTTTAGATAAATTAATACAAAATTCTACTGATACAACAATAGGTAACGTCTTACAAGATCTAATGAAAGTATTTGGATATAACGAAAAAAATGCAGATGATATAAAAAAACTAGAGCATAATTCTTTTGAGGAAAAAACAAATGTTATTATCAATATTGATGGTAAATTCTTAAACTTGCATGATGAAATTACGAAATATTATAATCACCATATTGGAAAAAATAATACTGATTCGCATAAAGATTATGATCTAATAAATAAATATTTAATAGAGTTTCTTAAGCTATCATTACCTCAAGCTTATCATATTTTACAACACCTCTTTCAAAAGCCATATGTACAATTGTTAATTCAAGGTGCACAAGAGCTACAAAAATATTATTCCTTTAATCCTCTTTTGAATAGAAGTGTGGCATGTATAAATATTATTAAAGATACTTGTAGTCTTATTGTTAGTAATGGTCTACATTTTATTTCATCAGATAATTCTTATAGTAATTTTATTGCACCGATAAAAAATGTAATTCAAAATACGCTAGTACAAAATAGTCCAGACAACATTTCTGTATTTTTAACAAGTCTTTTAGGGCAAATTGGTTCTGCATCTCCTATACAAACAAACGTTGAGATTTGTGGCGAAGGCCTTGGTATAAAAATACTGTCTTATATTTTATCAAAACAAGAGCAAATTACTAAAGATTATAAAATTAGTCCACTCCTTGGAGATAATATTGTAAAAAATATTGAACTATTTGAAAATTCTCTAAGTCCCTATATACCAGCAATTTATTCTTATAAAAAAGAATTTCAAGAATTTTTGGTAGGTGCTTTGATTGGTGATAAATATACAGCAGAAACTAGAGAAGTGCTGCAAGGATTTTTAAAATATTGGATGAAAGATTCTAAGGCACCAACAACTGTAGCATCAAATAATAAAACACCTAAAAATTTATTAAAAGCTACTAAACAACAATCAAAAAATAATGCTACTGGGTTATAAAAATGCTTTATAGTTACTTAAAGTTATACATTTAAGAACTGTTCTTTTATAATCCTGTCTTCCAAGCTATGAGCATTATTAAAAATAATACTAATTTCTATTTTACTAGCTTCCTTAACTTTTACTGAGATAACATCATGAAATTCATGAAAATCTGCTGATGCACATACTGGACGAAGTTTATAGTCTAGAATTTTAAATTCTATTTCACTAAAATGTGGAATTAATGCCCCGCTCCAACGTCTTGGCCTAAAAGGGCATATCGGAGTTAAACATAATATGTTAGAGCCCAAAGGAACAACTGGCCCTCCTGCGGATAAATTATAAGCAGTGCTACCTGCAGGAGTTGCCACCAAAGCACCATCTGCTATTAATTCTGGCATTCTTTCGATATCGTCTACTAAAATTTTAAATTTAGCCGATTGATTAGTTCTTCTGAATATAGATACTTCATTTATTGCAAGAGCTTTATATTGCATATTCTGTGCATCCGTTACAAGCATTTCAAGAGGATGTATTATGCTAATTCTACCAGTATTTAGATTTTGCGCTAAATCATTATTTTCTGGATTGAAGCTGTTCATCAAAAATCCAATATTTCCTGCATTGATACCGTAAAATGGGATATTTAAGTGCATCCAACAATGTATATTATGAAGCAAAGTACCATCGCCACCTATAACAACTAATACGTCAACATCTTTGTTTTCTTCGATATCAACTAAATCATATTGAGCTTTCAAGAGATTTAAAATATCTTGCCCCTTAGGCGTAGTAGGCTTAGCATATCCTATTTTATTTAAAATCATCCAAAAAACTAAGCTATTATCATCAGCATTAACTATAACTTAGTTTAACATATTATGTTGTATAAATATATTAAAAGAGCTGATTATCCAATAATTAAAGATTTATCTTAACACCTACCGAGATACTTGCATCTATAGGGCCAAACCAAGATTTATCTACTGCTTTATCAAACATGACTTCTGAGTTTGATGATGAAGATGATTTTGTTAACTTACCTGCTTTATCCTCTTGGTATATTACACAGCTAATTTCTTTAGTGGGATTGCCATAAACAGAAATACTGCCATCAATGCTAAATTGTAATGGTGATAATGTTGTAGTGTATGTGCAGCCAACTGCTACATTAACCACAAAGGTAAAACCATTTTGTGTGTATTTTAAAGGCAATCCTAGTTTCCGAGAAGCTTGTGAATTCTTATTTGTTTGTGGCATTTTTGTAACTTCCTGTTCTTGCATCTTATCAGGACCATCTTGTATTTTTGCATTCAAGGTTATTGTATCAAAGGTTGTTATAATGTCTTGTTGTATATCTAAATGCCCCCAACCAACTTTACCCACAAAATATGAACTAAATTTATTATTTATATTGATATTTTTATAAAGCGAAGTATTAAGAAATAAAGCTTTAACAGAACGCTTTACTTTGAAGTCTTTAAGAATTAATTGTATTGTATGCCCTTTATTTTTACCCTCGTCTATTAACGATAGCGATTCTGATTTTTCTTTGCATTCTTTAAGAATTAATTGTATTGTATGCCCTTTATTTTTACCCTCGTCTCCTAAAGATACTGAGTTTTTCTTTTTTAGTGCCGAGAAGATTTCTTTTGTAACAAAATTTTGGGATTGTGCATTGTTGTCGCATGCATCTGTGTTATTCTTACATTCAATAGAATACTTATATGGAATATCTTTTGTTAATAAGCCTATCAACAAAAATTCATCAGAATTATCATCTGGAGTAGCAGTATCTTTGTAACTTATGGCGAAATCTTGTAATTTTAATTCGTCTACCTGATATTGGGATGCTACCAATCCGTTTTTAAAGTAATTAACTGGGTTGATAGCAAATAATTCAACAGCAATCCACATATTATCCCCTCTATTACGCGAAAAACTTGAGCCTATTTTATGATCAAAAAAAAGACTATCTAATAATTTCGCGCTTGTATCAGCCCACAAAGTAGCTACTGTATCATTACTTTGTGTAGTATGAACTGTTGGATTTTCAAATTTTTGCTTAAATACTTTGTTGTCATAGAAAAATGTTTTTGCGATAGAAAAATCTACATCATATGAGTTGTCCTTAGCAGCTACAGCAGAAATAGCTAAGGGAAGTGTTATTGCCGCGCTTAAAATATATTTTTTCATAGTTATTTAACTTAGTTAGTTAGTTAAAAACTAACTATTTATCTTTGAATACTATTATTTATTTAATGTATTTTAAAGACTTTTATTTTTATCTATACAACATATCCAGTTTAAGAACTTTTGAAAACTTTTTTTGTTTTCTACTAACTTAATCAACCTAAATAAGGAATAATATTACAATATTAGAGTATTGATAAAAGAGTAGAGCCAATTGCAGCAGGAGAGCTAGCTATAACAACACCAGCTGACCTCAGAGCTTCTAATTTATCTTCTGCCCCTCCTTTTCCTCCGCTGACTATAGCTCCCGCATGACCCATGCGCTTGTTTTTTGGTGCAGAAGTTCCAGCAATAAAGCTTACTACTGGCTTTTTAATTTTGCTATGCTTTAAAAATTCCGCCGCTTCTTCTTCAGCACTACCACCAATTTCTCCTATCATAATAATAGCTTGTGTCATAGAATCAGCTAAAAACATTTCTAAGCAGTCAATAAAATTGGTACCATTTATAGGATCTCCGCCAATTCCAACACAAGTAGATTGACCAAGTCCTAGAGCTGTTGTTTGAGCTACTGCTTCATAGGTTAAGGTTCCAGACCTAGATACAACAGCTATATTTCCTTTTTGATGTATAAAACCTGGCATTATCCCTATTTTACATTCTTCTGGAGTAATTATTCCAGGACAATTGGGCCCTATTAATCTAGTTTTAGAATTACGAAGCGCGGCCTTCACTTTCATCATATCAAGTACAGGTATGCCTTCTGTTATACATACCACTAAAGGAATTTCAGCATCTATAGCCTCTAAAATCGCATCAGCAGCAAAAGGAGCCGGAACATAAATTACACTAGCATCAGCATTTGTATGATACCTAGCTTCAGACACAGTATCAAATACTGGTAAATTTAGGTGTTTTGTACCACCTTTACCAGGAGTTACACCCCCCACCATTTTTGTTCCATAAAGAACAGCTTGTTCGGAATGGAATGTACCTTGAGCCCCTGTGAAACCTTGACAAATAACTTTAGTATTAATATTTACCAATATTGACATAATTTTATATAATTTATTTAACTAATTTTATTACTTTTTCTGCTGCATCCGCTAAATCATCAGCTGCAATTATAGGCAGATTGCTTTTAGCCAAAATTTCTTTTCCTAAAGCAAAATTTGTTCCAGCTAAACGTACAACCAAAGGCACCTTTAAACCTATAGCTTTTGCTGCAGATACAATACCGTTGGCTATTATATCACAACGCATAATGCCACCAAATATATTAACTAAAACTGCTTTTACATTTTGATCTGACAATATTATACTAAGAGCTTCAGTAACTCTTTCTTCATTGGCACCACCTCCAACATCAAGGAAATTTGCAGGTTTAGCTCCGTATAATTGTATAATATCCATAGTTGCCATAGCTAACCCAGCACCATTAACCATGCAACCTATTTCTCCGTCCATACGTACATAATTCAACTGGTATTTTTGTGCCCTTGTTTCTAAAAGATCTTCTTCGGATTCATCACGTAAATTTTCTATATCTTTATGTTTAAACAGAGCATTATCATCAAAACCAATTTTTGCGTCTAATATCAAAAATTCACCATCATCTTTTAAAATCAAAGGATTGACCTCTATCTGACTCGCATCTTTTTCAATCATCATCTCATAGCAGCTTTGTATATTACGAAACAAAGATTTAAGAGACTTATTGTCTACAATTTGTAAATATTTAGCTATTTTTCTTAAATGAAAAGCAGAAAGACCAATTACAGGATCAATATAAATTTGATGTACTTTTTCTGGGTGACTATGAGCAACTTCCTCTATATCAACACCGCCTTCTAAGGAAACTATGCAAATTATACCAGATGTGGCTCTATCCACGATTAAGCTGAAATAATATTCATGCGCTATTTTACTTCCTTCTTCAATATATAGCCTTTGAACAATTTTACCCTCAGGGCCAGTTTGTGGTGTTATTAATAGTTTGTTCCACATTTCATGTGCTAGTTTTTTAGCGTCCTCTTTATTTTTGGCTATTTTTACACCACCAGCCTTACCTCTACCACCAGCATGTATTTGAGCTTTTACAACGTAAACCTCAGAATCAAAATTATCGACAGAGCTATCAATATATTCTTTGGCTAATACAACAATGCCTTTGGAAACAGATGCACCATAACTACATAGTAACTCTTTAGCTTGATATTCATGTATATTCATTTGCAATTAACATTTGTTTTTAAGTTAGATGTTAGCCACTTTGTAGTTTGTAATCAATATTTTTAGAAAATAATTTAAAACAAATTTTATATTAAAAATTTAGTAGTTAGCAACTATTATTTTGCCCCAATAAAAATCTATAAACAACAATAATATAATATAATAGCTAACAACAGCAAAGATAGCAGCTAGGACATCATCAAGCATAATACCTAAACCACCTTTGATGTTTTTATCCATCCAACCTATTGGCCAAGGCTTAAAAATATCAAATAATCTAAATAAAGCAAAAGGTAATACAAAGAAGAACAATATAATTGTTGTAGTGTTTAGCATTTGCTTATTATCTAACTCACTGAATATACCAATATTACCTATCATACATAAATTTATAGTGATTAGTTGCCCTACAACCTCGTCTATAACAACATCTTTAGGGTCTTCTACGCCTATTCGTTTTGCATAATAACCACCTGAAATTACACCAGTAACAAAAAAAGCTAAAATAGCAAAGCTTTGTAGGGTAAAGTATACTTTTTTAAAATCTACAACTAAACTTTCATTAATATTCATAGATATTATTACCAATAGAAACCAAAGGGGGAAAGCTACTAACGAACCAAATGTGCCCGGCATGTATTTGATTCTTCCTACAAAGCCAAAAGTAGCTATAAATTTATTTAGGTGAAATTTAAAATCTATATTATTAGTTCTATTTTCAAAAAAATATTTTGCCATATATTCAGAATTGTTTAATTGGTTAAATAACTTTCTCTTTAAATACAATTACTCAGAATAACCTGATAAGCTGGGTGATCAAAATTATTCAATGCTATATTGGAAGAAAATAACCAGTTGCGAAATAAAGTTATAGAGTCTTCATCTATTTTTTCTTCCTCTATAGTTAAAAATGCAATATCGTTTTTTTCGCCATTCTCGGTTAATCCACTAAAACAATTATCTAAACTTATATATAAATTACCCACATAAACTGGTTGCTTTAATTTCAATACAACTTTTTCTGATTTTGCCGTAATTTTATTAAGTATTATTATCTCTGCTGAGTTTTTTGATATGAAATCAGCTGAAGTATTTAATTTTTTATTTAATACATTGTTGTCATAACTCTCAACATTACTATTATCAGTATCTAATAAATCAAAAATATTTTCAGCTATTAAAATAGTATCGCTTGATATCAAAAAAACAAATATAAAACGAAGACATGATATTTTGCTTAACATTTTAAAATTAATTTTATTCATAAACCTCTGTAAAAAAGAATGGTGCAAAAAATATACCTCTTCTATGACCGCCCGAGAGAAGCTTTCCTATTATAGGTAATTTACGAATCAATAAATTAACGCCAAATAAAGCTGGTACAACAGTTCCAGAAACTTTAAAAAATTTCTTCTCAGTATCAATTTCACCTTGGGCCGTAAGCTCAAAATAGTTGCCTTCAGCAGAAGCCCTAGTAAACTTCAATACATCATCTTTAAAGCTAAAAATGCCTTGGCTGTAAGTAAAGGGAGCTTCGGAAGTAGTAGTTATAGCATTCAGAAGACCGGGGAATGATAAAACAGAAATTATCTTGGTCAATAAACCCATATCTGTAAGTAAAAAACTATTAATTTTAAAACTTCCATCTATTAAAGACAACATTTCACCTAAATCTGTATTTTTCCGACTAGTTTGTACAGTAATAGTTCCCAAACCCCCAATAAGTTTAGAATATAAATCTAATCCCTTCAATAAAAGACCTATATCATCAGAATAAACAGTCCATTCTTCATAGTTTTCCATTGGCAAAAGTTTTAAAGTCAAGATTTTTTTCTTATCTATATTTTCACCAGCAGCTTTTATATAGGATAACAAGCTTCCGGTATTACATTTTGTTTCGTCGCAAGCTAAATATAAAGCAAAATTTTCTAACTCTATATTAGATTTCAAAAAAACTTTTTTTACCTCTATTTCTAGATTACTAGGTACATCAGATTTTTTTGTTAAAAATTCTTTTAATTCTACATGTTCTGATAAATCTAAGGCATTACCTTTTAAATAAGTGTGTGTAACTCCATTTTTTGTAAAAATCTTTGCTGTAAAATCGTTTTTGAAATAAAAACATTTATTTATATAAAAATCGCTATCGCTTTCTGTTAACTCTACACTACCTTCTACATATAAATCATTCGAGCCCACAACTTTGAAATTTAATTTAAGTTTTTCTGGATCATTAATTAGTCCACTTGATTTTATAGTTAATTTGTCACCAATAGTTTTTACAAAACCTACGTCTTTAAAAGTCAATGCAGCGTTATCGAAGTTTACATTAATGTCTAATTTATTATTTATATCTTTTTCATCTAAATCTAAAAATGCTTCAACATAACCTGAGCCCTTTGTTAAATTAAAAGACTGATATTCTTTAAAATCAACATCAGATAAATAAGCTTTTAAATTTACTGTGTGTTTGAATGGTAATTTTTCATTGATAGTTATTTGATATTTTGTTTTAACCTGTTGCTGATAAATTTTACCAATAAAATCAAGAGTTAAATGATTGTCGTTCATAGAACAATCTACTTTTAGATCTTTATATTCAAAGCCTTTAATAAAAAAGCTTGCATCAGATATTTTAGTTTTAATATCAAAGGAAGGGGTTTTTTGTTTATCTAAATGACAAGAAATATTAAAAACTGTAGAGGCTTTGCCTTTAACATTTTGTATTCTTAGGTCTTTATCTAGTTTTTGTTTGTCTTTTTCTTCTATAAAGGCTAAACAATTATCAGCTGGCCCCAAAGCTTTGCCAGAAATCAGCATTTTTAAATTGAATAAATCTTTAAGATTTATAATAATATTGCAATCCAGAACCTTAGTAGCTTTTATTTTTGCTTCATTAAATACTACGTGAATATTTTTTGAATCCATAGTTAAAATACCGGAGGTTTTATCTGCCATAGGAAAGTAAGAATCATAATGAATGTACGTATTATGAAATTTTACTTTGGCGGCAACTTTTTTTTGATTTTCCAATTTATACTCTTCAAAAAAATTTTTATCAAGCTCCACATCCCAAATTGCATTATCTATTTGACCAAAAATAGCAAAATCTTCTAACACATCTTTCTGATTATTATCTAACGGAACAAAGGCTAAAATTCTACTATCAAAATTAGCTAATTCTTTTATCGAACCTGCCGATAAAAAAGATTTTATATTTCCATTATTGTCATTTTTGATTTGAAGGGCTGTGTTTAGAATAAGCGCACCAGATTTTAAATATTTTAAATATTTAATTTTAAAAATATTGCTTGAAACAAAGATTTCAGTACTAATAGATTCTTTATTATCTGCAATAATTTTAGCTTCTTTAGAGAAAAAGTTAATTTTTGTATCTATTTTAAGATTTTCTAAGTTTAGAAACTTATCAGTAATATTTAGCTTGTTAACTTTTATTTTAGAGATTTTGCCAAAAAAATCAGTAGATTTTATATCGATATTAGCTTGTATAACTCCTGCTAAAATATCAGACAAAGAATAGTTGACAACTATATTTTGCAGAACTATCTTGCCCTCTAAATTTTCTAAAGTTAATTTGCCTATTTTTACCGCCTGTTTTTTTGTGTCTAGATTTAAACTCTCAACCTTGGCTTGATATTCTTGTAAAAAATACTTACTCTGGATTATATGAGTAAGGGCTTGGTTGAATTTATCAGGAAAAAATGTAGCTGATACAACAAAAATAGCTATTATTCCACAAATAATAAAAATTATATATACTAATATGTTTCTTAGAATGAACACTCTTTATTCCTTAATGTTACAACAATATTTTTTAATATTAAAATCCGACAATTCAAAATACAACTATTTATTAAAATCTCATAATATCACATACTATAAATATTATAACTTAATAAGTTATTTTGATAGTTTTGATTATACAAAACCGTTAATAATTTTAGTGCCTTCGATTTTTAATTCTCCAGAAATTTGGTTTTTACCTAATAACGATACTATTGTACAAAATATTCTAGCACATTGTAATCTCTATCTTATAGAATGGAAGCAAATTGAACAAGGAAATTTTACTCTTGATGATTATGTATTACAAATTAGCGAAGCAATAGAAAAATTATTTTTATGGCATGGTTGTAAAATAAATTTGATTGGCCATTGTATAGGAGGAACATTGGCAATAGCTGCTTGCATCTTAAAACAAAGATATCTTAATGAACTATTATTAATAACAACACCTTGGGATTTTTCCCATTTTCAAGAATTTGCTATCTGGTGTAAACATTATAAGCTCTTTGATATAATATTACAATTAGAATATGTTCCTCATTCATTTTTTCAAATTTTCTTTTTTCTTTTTTCACAAGACTGCATTTTAAAAAAAAATATACAGTATTCTAAATTGAAAACTGAATTTCAACAAAAAAAATTTTCTGCAGTAGAGCGTTGGCAGAACTCTGGTCAAGATTTACCTATAGCCAGTTTTTTTCAACTATTAGATAAATTTATTGAGAAAAATATAGCAAAAAATAACCTTTGGTTGATAAATAATTATACTATAAAGCCTAAATTATTATATAGTTTTGTTACTTTAGTTCTTGCTACCAAAGACAAAATCACACCGTTATCTTCAATTGAAGCTTTGATAACGGAACTTCCTTTTAAGCAAATATATAATTTTGATACGGGGCATTTAGGATTTTTAATTGGCAGCAAGAACATAGAATTTAATAAATTTTTATTAAAGTGGACAAAAAATTTAAAATAATTTTAATCCCGAGGTTTAAATGAGATCAGTATATATAGTAAAAGCAAAACGCACAGCTATTGGTAGTTTTTTAGGTTCCCTTTCAGATATCACAGCCCCTCGTCTAAGCGCTAAACTTATAAAACACTTAACTGAAGATTTACCCAAAAACAGCGTTGATGAAGTAATTTTAGGTCATGTATTACAAGGGGGCACTGGGCAAAATACAGCAAGACAAGCTGCAATTTTAGGAGAGTTAGAATACACAACTACAGCAGTTACCATAAATAATGTTTGTGGCTCTGGCTTAAATTCTATTGCTACCGCATACGAATCAATAATTTCTGGTAGAAATAATTTAGTGCTTGCTGGGGGGCATGAAAATATGTCCTTAACTACTCATGCTATGTATCTAAGAAAAGGCTTTAAATACGGAAATGGTACTATGCTAGATTTAATGAGTTATGACGGGTTAACAGATGCTTTTTCCAGCAAATTAATGGGTTTTACCGCTGAAAATATCGCAAGAAAATATAATATTTCTAGACAGGAGCAAGATTTGTTTAGTCTTAATTCCCAAACAAAAGCATCAGTGGCTAGTAAAAATGGATCTTTTGTTAATGAAATATTACCTATAGAAATAACCTCACCTAAAAATGTTAGTCTTTTTGAACAAGATGAATATATAAGACATAATCTAGCTTTAGATCAGTTAACTAAACTAAAACCTGTATTCGAGAAAGAAGGTAGTGTTACTGCTGGTAATGCTTCGGGTGTAAATGATGGAGCAGCTGTTTTATTAATAGCATCAGAGGATGCTCTCAAATTATATAATTTAAAGCCTTTAGCGGAAATTAAAGCTTTTGCCGTAGCTGGAGTAGATCCAGAATTTATGGGTACAGGGCCCATACCAGCAACCAAAATGAGTTTGAAACGCGCAGGCTGGAATATTGATGAATTAGATTTAATAGAAGCTAATGAAGCTTTTTCTGCACAAGCTATATGCGTTAATAAAGAATTAGGTTGGGATACAAGTAAGGTAAATATATGCGGAGGAGCTATAGCCCTAGGTCATCCTCTTGGTGCTAGTGGGGCAAGAATAATGGTTACTTTGATTCATCAAATGTTACAAAGAAAAGCCAAAAAGGGATTGGCCACTTTATGCGTTGGCGGAGGTCAAGGAGTTGCTATGTGCGTTCAGATGTAATGCTAGCCAAAAGCCAAATAACATTATCCATAAATTTCACGTGTATTATTACTGTTACGTAAAAAATTTTGTTATAGTATATTTCTACTATATCATTAGCTTTTATAAGCATATAATTCATAGGCAAACAGAATTCTATAACAGACTGTTTGCTTTGTTTGTAAATTCGTAGTTTTTTTGTTATTATACTTGCTTCAAAATTAGATAGCACTAAATTGGTATCCAGCGCTAATAAATTTTTTTCAGCTAAATTATTATACTCAGCATTACTTATGATTGTTTGGTTTTTATAACTTTTAGAACGATCTATAAATTTGAGGACGACTTGACCTTCAAATTCTTCTGCATTTAGAGACAATATTTTCAAATCACTTTGTCCAAAGAATTTCACTAAATCATTTTTACCAATATAGTATTTAACTTTATTGTCATTAATATCTTCTTTGTTTTCTATAAAGGTCAAAATGTTATTTTCCGATATATTAAAATTATATACCTGACTTAATTTTACCAAGTAAGAATATAAATTGCCATAATTACAAACCAGCCCTTGAAGAGCTTTATTTAATCTAAAATTGTTAACTTGTACTTTAATATTACCTTTATCACATATCTCTGCAACCGCTGAAGCTAAGTCAACACCGGATAATTTATTTTCTAAGCAATATGGGCATTCCCAAGAATCTCCATCTTTCCAAATTGGCGTGTGAGAACATCTGGGATAAAAAGTTATATCCCAATAGGATAGAAAAATTTTAGTTATACCACTAAATTCTTCTAATAACTCTATAGTGTTATGCAAAAGATGTTGCTGCGTTGAAATATCTACATTATTATACAAATAATTTATATTATTACATCCGTTATCTATATCTGCAAAATTAAATTCTGTGAACCATATATTTTTTAATCTTGCTTGCCAGGAGTTTTTTCCGTCCTGATTCCACCAATTCATCAAATTTTTCCAGTCCCAGTAATTTTGCATTAAGTAATTATGTGATCCAAAACAACATTTTTCATAAAGTTCTTTGGCTTTTATATCAATTTTATCTTCCAAGATATTAGAATGAAAATTTATATCCTCATAGCAGTTTGGAAATTTAAAATTTAATCCTATAAAATCTATACTAGAAGATGCCCATAATTTTTCTAGCTGACTCCACTCAGCATTTTTATATTCACTCCAATCTGCTGAATAGCTAACTAGAATTTTTGGACCTAAAATTTCTTTTACTTCTTTAGATAATTTTATTAATTCTTCAACGGCTGGATAAATATCACCATTTTTTATACTATTCAAAGCTACAAATTCTGAAGCTATTATAAATCCGTCTATTTTATCTTTTAGTAAATGAGCGTAATGCAGAATAAAATTTCTATATCCATTATTAGATAGAAAAAAATTGCTAATATTTTTGGGATTACCAGAAATTTTTCCTCGCCAAGTTTTGCAAATATCATCTATAAGTAATATGGGATTAAATAATATTTTTAAGCCCCTTTGCCTAAGGTGAGCTGAAAATCTTAAAATACTATCATCAGAAGGCGTAGAGCCATAATAACATATAGAACTTTTAGTTTTACTCAACAAGGCAGCATTTTGTCTTTTATAATTTCCAACTCGCCATTCTTCGCTATAGCGAATTGAATCATTATTATCCTCTACGGCTGGTAAAATTTGTATTTTTTCAATATCACTATTATTACAAAACCAAGCTACATTCAAATTTACCCAATTTAAATTTGGTGCAAATTCTAGCAATTTATTCAGCGAATAAACAGAATCTGCAATTTGTTCATTATTTTCTGAATTAATTTTTTCTTCCCCCTCAAAAACTTTATGCTCAAGGTATTTTTTTTGTATAATTGTATCGTGTATAAACTCTCCATAACCCGGAATAATAGCAATATTTTTAATTAAATTACGTGTATCCGAATTTATACTCCTTTTGGGTTTTCGTCTAACTTCAAAAGAAAAATTAGGAATTTTATTGTTAAAAGTTTCCAAAGGTAAATTTTCAAAAACTATATAAGCAATTCCTCTGAATGCCGGTGTATTACTATGCCCTTCATGCAAAGCTATTAAGGGATCTGGTCTTTGTGTTTCTGTACCTTTATATACCCTATAAGTAAAATTACTTAAATCTACCATTTCATTATCAAACCATATAGTAATTACATCATCTATAACCCCTTCGCAAAGAGCTACTGCAAAATTTGCAAAAACTCTATTGCTAGCTTCTTTAAAATTAGGCAAAATAGCGATATTTACTTCTCTTTCCTCAATAGGCAAAGCCCATATAATATTGCCTAATAGGCAACATTGTCCAAAAATTAAATCTATAGGTTTGCCATAATCTTGTAATTTAATTTTTTCTTCTATTAAATGATTGTTATGATAATTATCAGATTCTTCTGAATATAAAATTTGATTTTCTATTAATTTACCTAAATTATTACCTAAAAATCTACCTAATTGACCACCAAATTTATTATCCTGCAAAACTTCTTTTAATAAATTGGAACCAAGTTCACCAAAAAATCTACCAAACATTATATTTACCTACCTCTTTTTGTGCTTTTGATGTTTAGTATTATTCATTTTTGTTTTAACACTAATGCAAAAAGCTAAGAAAAATTACTATGGTAGTTGCTTTTTTGCAACAGCTAGGTATTTTTAATCGCAGAGAACAGATTTTTTGCTTTTATAAGCAAATGTAAAAGATGTACTATATGACTTGCATAGAATTGGTTTATAACTATTAATTCTATTGTACTAAAAATACCAATTAATCTTGCATAATTAAACAAACAAAGAACTTTATGAATAAATTACTTTTACTAGCAGCTACAGCTATTAGTTGCTCATCTTTAATATATGCGGAAAAACTAAAAAAATCCCCAATAGACTCAGTGCCCTCATTTCAAGAATCTATATTGCCAATAAAATTGATAGGTGTATTAGAAGTTGAAGCAAACAGTTTTTTGCAAAGCAATAGAGATACTCAAAATAAATCTGGATTTAATGACAAATTTGCAATTAAAACAGGTGGAGCAATTGCTGCTATTTTTGAAAAAAATTTGACAGAAACATTAAAATATGGAGCTAAAATAACTTTTAGAACTACTACTCTACCAAAAGGTTCTCCAAAGTTTAATGGCTCACATATTTATTTAGAGAATGCTAAATGGGGGAAAGTTACTTTTGGTGCAGATTATGATGCTATGGCTGGCTATTCTGTTACTGGGTTAAGTGCTGCTGTTGCTAAAGGTGGATCTTCAGCTTGTGAGATAAGTGGTAAAGTAAAAACAAACTCAACAACAACGGACATTAAATTTAGTCCTTATTATTTGTTTACATTAGATTCCTCATTAAGACCCCTCGCTTTGGACGAAGGATCTACTGTAGAGCCTTCTAGAAAAATAGTTTTTTATAGCCCTAAATTATTAAAGAATCGTTTGCAATTGGTTGCTTCTTTCACCCCTGATAGTTCGAATTCAGGAATGCTAAAAACTTCTACAAAAAAAATTGGCTATAAGGAATTAGAAGGTACTAGTACTACTAAATACCGTATTCCTTTGGTTGCTACTAATGTGATTTCTGCAGCTGCAGTTTTTGAAAATCAAATTACCCCAGATGTGGCAATACAAGTTGGTGCTTCTTTTGAATCAGGATCTGCTGTTCAAAAATACCAATCTACTACTAATTCTTTACCTAAACCAGTAATTTGGGATGATCTAAAAGAATGTAAGGTGAACAATCTCTTTAGTTGGAATTTGGGTGCTAAAGTTACTTACCAAAATATTGCTGTAGCTTTATCTTATGCAAATTTAGGTAATGCTTTTGGTGTAAGTGCTGATTCAACTATTTTTCCTGGTCTTACTACAGCTACCCAAGCATTACAAGACAAAGATACTACTTATTTAGCTGCTTCTTTAGGCTATAGTATCGGTGAATATGCAATAAGCATCTCTGGATTTAAGAGCATTACTCAAATAATACCTTTTAAATTTGTGGCAGTAGGCGGAGAATATAAAGCTGCACCTAATTTAAAGTTTTTTGCTGAAATATCTTATGCTTGGTTTAATGATGGTACACCTAGTGCCTCAGATGAAACAGGTAGTGCTTTAAGCATGGGTACTGTTTTGAGCTTCTAATATCAAAATTTTTTTGTAATCACATATTAGCATAACTTGAAGTCTGGCACTCTAGTTATGCTGTATTTAAAATTTTATTTCCAATTTTTGCATTATAATTTTAGATTATAACGATCAATCTACTTTTTATTTATATTGTCCCAACATTTCTTTTAAATTTTTCAATAAGCATCTAGTATAAAATTACATATTTAGTTACTTGATATTAATTATTTTTTAATCTATACTGAAATTTCTACCTAATTTCAGTTTATTCATCTTTAGAATTTAAAAATTAATCGCTATATCATGATTGCACAACTGTTTGATTTATTTTTTGCACTAGAAAATCACCTTGAAAAATTAGAAAGTCTTTTTGCTTATACACAAACAGATCCAAATATCCAAGATAAATATGGAAGTACTGCTTTATTTTATGCTTGCGAGTACGGTCATGCCAAGATTGTAGAAAAGCTGTTGAAAAATGGAGCTAATCCAAATATCCAAAATAAATATAGAAGCACTCCATTAATGTTCGCTTGCGAGTGGGGTCATGCCGAGATTGTAGAAAAGCTGTTGAAAAATGGAGCTAATCCAAATATCCAAAATAAATATGGAAGCACTCCATTAATGTTCGCTTGCGAGTGGGGTCATGCCAAGATTGTAGAAAAGCTGTTGAAAAATGGAGCTAATCCAAATATCCAAAATAAATATGGAAGCACTCCTTTAATCTTAGCTTCTAGGTGGGGTAAAGAAGAAGTTGTGAATGTGCTTTTACAACAAAAAACTGAAGACATCTTAAAAGAACTTTACCCCGAGATCCATCAAGACTTAAGCATTCAAGTCAATGAAAATCAAGCATTAC
This sequence comes from Rickettsiales bacterium, assembly GCA_947454145.1. Lineage (GTDB taxonomy): Bacteria > Pseudomonadota > Alphaproteobacteria > Rickettsiales > Rickettsiaceae > JAIOYM01. The sequence continues at coordinate 26,894 of CANGIW010000004.1, read as the reverse complement.
CAGCTTTACCAATGGTCGCTCAAAAATCATTGACAGATTTTAGCGATACAGAAACAAATACCTCTAATGCTTTATACTAAAGAATAGTTATTTTTTTATCATTTTTGTAATGTTACTATTGGTTTACAAAAATTAGTATATACTATTAATACATATATATAAATAAGAGCAAATTATGCACAAATTTAAGGATAGTATTATAAAAAAAGAAACTCAAAAGACCGATATTAGAAATTTAGCTTTTTCTGGAGGTGGAACTAAAGGTCTTATGTATACAGGTGCATATGAAGCTTTAGATGAAACTGGTGTATTGAAAGACGTGGAAGAAATAGCTGGCTCTTCTGCTGGAGCATTAATAGCAACATTAATTGCTTGTGGAGTTGAAGCTAAATTTTTAACATCAATTTTAAGAACAAAACCCTTTAACGAATTCTCAAGACCCACAAAAACAACCAACCCTTTTATATTAGCCCTTCAAAGCCTTGCTAAAATTAACTGCATTCCTTTAAACGAAGACAATTTACCATTGCAACAATTTATTGAAAAATTAATACGTTGTTCTATTACACAATATATAGAAAGTAATGAATTTGAAACAAGAATTATTAGTTACAAGTCTTCTTTAGAAGAAAATTTAGCTTTACTTAGCAATTTAGCACAAAATATTGCTGATTTAAAAAATAAATTAACATCTGAAAATAGTTTAGCTTTAGAAGAATTAAATAATTTCAAAACTTCAAATCATAAAATAACTTTTGCAGATTTAGCCTTTTTAAGAAAAATACACCCCGAAAAATTCAAAACACTTCACATTACGACTACATATGTCACAAATAAAGAAGAATTAGAGATATTTAATGCTAAAACATTCCCAGATATATCTATTGCAGTTGCTGCAGGAGCTTCTTCGGCTTTTCCTGGACCATTTAAAAGTGTGCAAATTAATAATACTGATTATTATGACGGAGGAATTATGGACAATATACCCATAAAATATTTTACCAATGCAGGAAGAACTTTAGCTTTTTGCTTTGTTGGTGACGATACTAAAGCTTACTACAATATTTTTTCTTCAAACTCAACTGCTATAATAGCAAAATTAGCTTCTTCATTTTTTAGATTTTATTTGAACTCCATAATTGGAGTAACTCCGCAAATAGAACAAAATATTCAAACTTGTAAATATTTAAGAACAGAATGTCCTTTATATACAATAATATTAAACCCTAAAGATGTCGGAATGTCTGATATAAAAAAAGCTACAAAAAAATTTTCAGAATTATATCAAAATGCTAAAGCAACTACCTTAGAACATCTAAACAAACATTTTTTACCCAAATCTTTTGAGTAAATATAGACATATAAATAATATTTTTTGTTTCTGTATCTTAGTGCTAGTTTAAATAATAAGTAAGCTTGGGGTTAATAACAACTTATTTCTAGCAATGATTAAAAAATATCTTACTAATTTTTTAAAAAACCCTTCAAGGCAAAAATCTGGACACAATTTTTACTTTCATACAGACACCGAAGATTTTTCTCAAGTTAACTTGGATTTTGATAATATTGGATATCAAAATAATGTTATAGTCTATAAATGTGTAAATCTTATAGCAAATGCAGCAAGCCATGTGCCTTGGACTTTACAGAGTGATAAATTAGATACAAAAAATGCTAACTATATTACAAGATTGCTACAAAGACCTAACCCTGGAAAGGGTGGAGCAGAATTTTTTATAAATTTAATTTCTAATAAACTTTTATTTGGTGGTAGTTATGTTTTGGCTATTGCATCTTTAGGTCTAGGTATTAAAGAACTTCATGTTTTAAGAAATGATCTTGTTAACCCTATATTAGAAAATTATGCCCTTTTAGGCTATGAATATAACGGTAAACAACGTTATTATATAGATCGCCAAAGTCAACAAAGTCAAATACTACATTTACGTAACTATAACCCTAAAGATAACACCCAGGGTTTTTCTCCTCTAACAGCAGCAAAATCCTCTATATCTTTACACAATAAATCTTCAGAATGGAATTATGCTCTTTTAAAAAATGGTGCTCGCCCTAGTGGTGCATTAGTTGTAAAAAATGGATCCTACTTAAATGAGGATCAGTTTCAGCGATTGAAGGAGCAATTGAACGAAAAATATTCTGGGGCTAGTTATGCCGGTAAACCTATGCTGCTTGAAGGTGGTTTAGAGTGGCAAGAAATGCATATTAGCCCCAAAGATATGGACTTTATCGAATCTAGAAACTGTGCCGCCAGGGAAATAGCTCTTGCGTTTGGTGTTCCACCACAACTACTAGGTATAGCTGGTGATAGCACATATAGTAATATGCATGAAGCTAGATTGGCTTTGTGGGAAGAAACGATCATACCTTTGTTAAATTATCTTGCTGATGCTTTCGGAAATTGGTTTAGCTATTGGTATCAATGTCCTATTAATTTAGATTTTAATAGGGATGCAATTTCAACATTAACAGAACGACGTGAAAATTTATGGGCTAAAATTTCAAATGCAAATTTTATGACATTAAACGAAAAAAGAGCTATTTTTAGCTTACCACCTATACAAAATGGGGACAATTTATAATGTTTTTCTTTTATAGTATATGAATCATGATCCAAGAATTAAAAACCTTATAGAGGGATTAATTACTATAGCTCAAAAACTTCTAATTGATATAGATATTGCTACAGATAATACAAAAGAAGGTGGTATTACTAATATTTTAAAAAATTTACAAGATTATGTTAAGCTTATTACCCAGCTTGATAAATTTCATGAAATCTACGGCAAAGATACTGAAGAATTATCAAAAAATGATGAGCTAATTATTCAGCAGTTTTTAAAAAACTATAATTTAAAGATTAATGATTCCCAATAAAAACTTATTCCATAATGCTTTGCGATTAGATTTTTTGTCTTTTCTTCATAAAGCTTTTCGTACATTAAATCCTTCAAGTGAATATATTGATAATTGGCACTTAAATATAATAAGTCAACATTTAACAGCTACCAAAAATGGATCAATAAAAAAACTTATCATCAACATGCCACCAAGAACTTTAAAATCTATTTGCACAAGCGTTGCCTTTCCGGCTTGGATTTTAGGGCATAATCCTACTAGCAAAATTATAGTCGCCAGTTATGCAAATTCTTTAAGTTTAAAACATTCGTTTGATTGTAGAAATATTATGGAAAGCTCTTGGTATAAAGAAATTTTTCCTAAGACCATTTTGAGCAAAAAACAAAATCAAAAAAGTAAATTTATGACCTCACAAAATGGTTTTCGTATGGCTACTTCTGTAGGAGGTTCAGTTACTGGGGAAGGGGCAGATATTTTAATCATAGATGATCCGCATAACCCATTCCATTTATATTCTTCTAAACTTAGGTCTAAAGCTATTGAGTGGTATGATAATACATTTTCTTCTAGATTAAATGATCCTAATAACGGCGTAATTATTTTAGTTATGCAAAGACTTCACGAAGAAGATTTAACAGCCCATCTTTTAAATAAAAATAATGGATGGAAGCTGCTTAAAATTCCTGCAATTGCAAGGCATGACATAGATTTCAAGACATTTAAATTTATTTCAGGATCAAGTCTTTACCCTAGTTTATATGAATTTTATTCAGCTTTAAGCCAAGATATTGGATTAGAAAATTTTAATGCTCAATATCTACAAGAGCCTATAATTAATAAAGATACCATTTTAACTCTAGATAAAATAAGCTTTTATGATAATTTGCCAAACTATGAGTTTTTAGTCCAAAGTTGGGATACTGCTATAAAAATAGGTGAAAACTGTGATTTTTCAGTAGGAACGGTTTGGGCCGTATCTAAAGGCAAATATTATCTATTAGATTTTTTTAAGAAACAATTATCTTATCTAGAACTTAAAACTACTGTTAAAAATTTTGCTTACTTATATAACCCAGCCAAAATATTGATAGAAGATAAAGCCAGTGGTCAAAATTTGATACAAGATTTACTCTCTGAAGAGCTACTTAATATCATTCCAATATTACCAAAATTAGATAAAATAACAAGATTCGCCTCTGTAGCTCACTTATTTGAACTTGGTAAAGTTCTACTACCGCGAAACAAATTCTTAGAATATCTTACTGAATTAATTAACTTTCCTAAAGTTAAACACGATGATGCTATAGATTCAACAAGTCAGTTTTTACAATATATGAAAAGCTCCCAATTTAAGATTGCTAGAATTAGAGACTTTTAAATAAAACTTACATTAGTTTAGCAATAGAGGTGTTTTGGTATATTTATCTTATCCCGCAGATATTTTACTATTAGCTAGTGGCCTCTTTATGCTGGAAATAAAATTAATAAATTAATCTATTATAAAATTAATTAGTTTTATATTAACTAATTATGTGCTATATATATAAGTTATACATGTCATTAGTATTTACTAACTTTGATACTAGACATCATGTATATAAATTGATAAATAATAAATAATAATTAATTTAAAATAACTTACGCATTATGAAAAATAAAGACTATTTAATTAAAGCCTATGAAGCTAAGCGATATTTTGTAGAACTGGAGGACAAAGAAGCTTCGATGCCAGCTATGTATTTTGATACTCATGAGAGCTGTATATTAGATATAGATTTTACTGAAAAACTTGAATATGAGAGTGCTGAACGATTACGTATAACTTTTGTACATAATAAAAATGTCTTAAACTCTACTGATGCGCCTAAATACAAACGTCTGGAGGAAAATCATACCGTAGAAGAACAGGAAGAATTTAAGAATAATTCTTATTGGAGGGAACAGATCAGGAGTCACCCAGAGAAAACTCAATTATTCGATAATATGCAAAAGCGTTTGGATGAGATAGCAGAAAAATATGCCCCCTACATTAAAACTCTTGCGATCCATTCTGACTACGTAGACAGACAAAATGCGGATTTTAATAATTGGAATTTGGATTGTTTAAAAAAATTCACGAATGTGAAGGTATTTAAAGTTATTAATGATCAAGACGAGTATCAGCCTGACTTTTGGAACAACATATTTTCTAATTTCAATTTATCAAAGGTACACACTCTAGTAATAATCAATAAAAAAGGCGTATTACCAACATCAGCCATTAATTCTATACCTGAGGGTATAGAAAATCTGAGTATTAGTGTAACTGACTTTAATAAAGAGCAGAACAAATCATTATTACTTAAATTAGAAAATTGTCATTCTCTTAATTTCGTTAGTGTATTACCGTATAAGGAAACTAAACTAGATAAAGATATTAATCTTATTACTTTCGTTAGTGTATTACCGTATAAGGAAACTAAACTAGATAAAGATATTAATCTTATTACTTTCGTTAGTGTATTACAGTATACGGAAACTAAACTAGATAAAGATATTAATCTTATTACTTTTACTAAAGAGATTCAGCGGATTGTAGAGGTTCATACTGAAAATAGGGAGAAGAACTTTATTTACTCATCTGCCACTTTTGCTGATAAGGAAGAACAAGTATCAGAAGATACTAAGCATAAAATTTATACAATAGAGCCTAAGACTGAAAAAAGTAGATTTAATAGGGAAAAAAGATTTAAAAAATTAGATTTAATACAAGAGGAAGATAATTCTTGGGAGGATAATCTCTCTAACAAGAGAGTAAATACAGGGGAATATAGTCATTTTAATTCAAAACAAGATAATAAAACCAAAGCTTTAGTTCAACCTCAAGACAACTACCTTATCATCTTCTCAGGTGAAGAAGCTGTAACTAAAGATAATAGGGATATTACAAATAATCATCTTATTAGCACGAACGAAAAGCAAAGCCAAAACAATAACGAGGAAGAAAAAAAAGTATCAGAAGATGATAAGACGTCAAATTGTGTAGTACAAAAGCTTAATCGATTTAATCGTGTTTACACAGAAAACAAGGATAAGTATGCAAATAACGTATATAATAATGCAAAAGCGTTAGTCGACGAGGCTAAGCAGGATCAAGATATTAATAAAGCTGCAAAAGCGTTAGTCGACGAGGCTTTGCAGAATCAAGATATTAATAAAGCTGCAAAAGCGTTAGTCTTGTTAGAAAGTCAATACAATAAAAAAGTATCAGAAGATGATAAGACATCAAATTGTGTAGTACAAAAGCTTAATCGATTTAATCGTGATTACACAGAAAACAAGGATAAGTATGCAAATAACGTGTATAATAATATACACGAGAGTAGTAATGAGGAGGATAATGTAGTAAGTAAGTTTCTAAAGAATTCAACTCCTACAAAGAGCATGAAGACGGAAGAGGATAATGTTAATTCAAAAACCCCCATAGAGACTACTACAAATACTTATACTTTTGAAGATCTAAAGAATGATGCCATTGAAACTATTGAATCCTTTAATAATAGGGATAATATTGAAGATAAAAGCCATAACGAGGTTAACTTAGCAGCTAAAGAATCTATTATTGAAAATAATATAGATATGAGTTAATCTAAATCTTTAATTGACTTGAACTAACTAATACAAAATATTTTTAGCTCTTGATTTTAAAAACAAAAGCTAAAGATGTAAACCTTACTACTACCTATAATAATATTGTACTTATTATACTGGTTATAGTTTGAAGTGTAATAATTTTTGTATTTTAAAAAAAGCATTAACTCTGTATAGTAATTTAGTTATAATTATAGTTCTTTAGGTTAATTTAGCTTTGTTTTTAGGGGGAGTGTTTAGAAAAAAACTTTTACAAGAACCACTACAAAAATTTTTTGTATTTTGAATAAAGTCTATCTTAAAACACAAAATTGTTTATAAAGATTTTACAGATAGACTTTGAAAAAGGATTTTTTTTACTTATTTATCTGAAGCAGCAGCAACACCCCAAGCTATAGGTGTACCTTGATCGTTTAAAACTAAACTACCGTCTTCATATTGTGCGCACATTTGTTTTTTTCCAGAAATTGGTACCAATTGCACTGGTATTATTTGCTTACCTTGATACATAAATTTCTTAACTTCACCCCTAGCATTAGGATTATTTTTACTTTTTAGCGCTGTTTTTGCTTTACTCATTTATATTACCTTAATTTTTATACTTCCTTTTATTCAGAAGTGATTGTGCTTTTTAAAAACTATTTTTTGCGTCTGTGTAATATTCTACTCAAAAATACAGTTTATGTCAAAGAATATTGCAACAAGAAAATATTTTTAGTTTTTTTGCCAAAGATTAAAAAATAATTCTTCATATATTAAGCTTGCAGAGATATTGTGTGATTTTAGCTCTTTTTCTGTGTTAGATATGCAATTCAAAGCTCTTTCAATAGTTTTTATAGAAGTATTTTGTGCAACAGTAGTAAATTCATCCACATAACGAAAAAATATCGGCGGTGTAATTTCTTTTACTAATTGATGCACAGAAGTAGTAGGGTTAAATTTTTTAGCTAAAACAACATCGTATAAATTTGTGTAATATTTTAAAAACATCCTGATAACTAAAATAGGAGATATATTTAAAAAATCAACTTTGTCTAGTTTAACAAAATATTCTTCTGGACTCTTTTTTATTAAAGCGAAGCATAATTCATCTATTTTATCAAACTCTCCTTGCGAACTTAGTTTTTGTACTTCTTTTAGTCCAATCTGTTCTTTGGATTCTATCCACCAACAATGTAGTTTATCTAACTCCATCTTTAAAATTTGTCTGTTATTGAAGTTGCTTGCTATATATTGCATAGCTTCTTTAGAAAGGCTTAAATTTTTATTCTTAGTATAATTTTCAATGAATTTTATTAATGATACATGGTCTTCTTCATAACAAGCTAAAGTCAGTAATTTTGGATTAGTTTCAAAATTTTTACGTAAAGTTGAGCTTGGAGGTAACTCATTCGCTACGACTATAAGCAAATTAGCGCTATTCTGATCACATATAACACTAATAGCCTCACTTGTAATAGTTATACCAGGCTCTGTTATTCTAATAAGCTCTACGTGAGAAAATAGACTTTGGCTATTTAGTAAAATTGCTAAATTATTAGATTTTAACCACTCACTTCCAGATTTATGCTGAATTTCATAGTTAAAAGTTTTTTTTAAATCATTAAATAAATGATTAATTAGAGCCTCATTAGGCCCGTATAATAAAAGCGCTTTATAATTTTTTGACTTTAAACCATCTAAAAAACCATAAAAATTATTAGGATAAATTTTCATAAAAATACACTAAGTGGTATGTTTTTATAGTATAGCTTTTACTTGTACACAAACCAACAATAATAATATAATAATATTCTTTATATAGTAGTTTTAGTAGGGTCTGAGGAAATGTGTACAAGATCTTATCCACATTGTTATCCACAGCTTATCAACAAGATAACTTGGTGAATGTATATATATTGAGCATGAGTTTTTGAATTGGCTTAAGTGATTTTATACATAAATATTAACAATGGTGTATCCACATGTGGAAATCTTTTGTATTGCCCTTGTATAAAACTGAAAAAAACAAAAATCCTAAGTTATCCACAAAAAATATACAATAATTGCACAAGATAATAACACTGCAAAAATTAGAAAATGCGGTATAAAATGATTGAATATAAAAAAGCAACCGAAATTATCTTCTTCCAAATAATTTTTCAATATCTTTTAATTTGATTTCAACATAAGTAGGGCGGCCATGATTACATTGACCAGCATGAGGGGTATTTTCCATAGCTCTTAATACATCATTCATTTGGCTAATGTTTAACTCACGACCAGCTCTAATTGAATTATGACAAGCAAAAGTTTCTACGATTTTTTCCGTTAGTTTAATACTAGCATTGGCTGAGTCTGAATTAACTAAGTCATCGAGTAAATCATTTACTAGTTGTTCCATGTTACTATCAGTGAATAATTTAGGAACACTTAAAAGTGCTGCAGAATGGTAACTGATAATTTTGAAAGTTAATCCCAATTTTTGTAAATGATCTAGATGCTTTTCTAAACATGCTAAACGCAAAGGATCGTTAATTTTTACAATTATAGGCACTAATAATCCTTGTGTAATTATCTTTCCTTGTTTTAATTCGTCTTTTAATTTCTCATATATTATTCTTTCATGAGCAGCATGCTGATCTGTAATTATAATCGAATCTTTTGTTTGACTTATTATATAAGTTTTATGAAGTTGAGCGCAAGAAGCTCCTAAAGGATAAGATTTTTGTTCTAAAGAAATGGCGTTATTTTCATAACTTGCTTTGAGTGGCTCTGGTGCATTAGTTATTGAAAATAAAGAAGATTGATAATTATTGGTAGGTTTATCCTGTAAATTATTTGTAGCCAAATTTTGATTATTTCTATTCGAATTATTATAAGAAAAAGCAGAATTATTATAGCCATAATTAATAGCAGAATTTATATTTCCTGTATTAATTTTAGCATAACTTTGAAGTTGTTGAGACATGTCAGCAGCTTTATGTCCTACATTACAAAGAGCCTTATGAAAGCTAGATAACAAATTCTTACGTAATTCACCCTCATCTCTAAATCTTATTTCGGTTTTACAAGGATGTACGTTGACATCAATCAAATAAGGGTCAACTTCAAGCATTAAGGCAAGAGCCGGATAACGTCTAGAGACAATAAAATCTTGGTAGGCAATTTTTGTAACTATAGATAATAACTTATCTTTTATAGGGCGGCCGTTTACAAAAAAATATTGATCAGAAGAACTATTTCTATGAAAAGTAGGTAAGCTTATAAAACCCTTAATCTTAATAGTATCATATTCATCATTGATAGCTATACTATTGGCTATAAATTCTGAACTAATAGCTTCAGATATTCTAGAATGCAAAGAATCATAAGTTGTAAGGCAATTTTGAGCTTTAAATTCTAAAGCTTGTCTTTGATTATGCCAGCAGGTAAAGGATATAGAAGGATAAGATATAGCTAATTTACGAATTATATCTAGGCAAAAAGCTAATTCTATTTTATCTGATTTTAAAAATTTTAATCTTGCAGGCGTTGCAAAAAACAAGTCTCTGATTTCGATTTTTGTACCTTTAGGGTGGCTTGAAGGCAAAATATTTTTGCTACCATCATTATTTAGAATGAGTTTCCACCCAGCAGAAGAATCATTATCACAGCTTGTAATTGTTAGTCTGCTTATTGAAGCTATTGAAGCCAAAGCCTCTCCACGAAAACCAAAACTTAAAATATTTATCAAATCGGAAGAGTTTAATTTTGAAGTAGCATGTCTGTCTACTGAAAGCAATAGATCTTCACGATTCATTCCAGAGCCGTTATCAGAAATAACAATAAGATTTTTACCAGCATCTTCCAGCCAAATATCTAGCTTAGTAGCGCCTGCATCTATAGCATTTTCAACAAGTTCTTTTATTACAGAAGACGGGCGTTCTATTACTTCACCTGCTGCAATTAAATTAATTATATTGTCTGATAAACGTTTTATTTTCATGAATTTAACCCTATACGCTATATATACCTAGCTAGGAATTTTGGTTGCGGGGGTAGGATTTGAACCTACGACCTTCAGATTATGAGCCTGCCGAGCTACCAGACTGCTCCACCCCGCATTATATGTTGAAAAGTTTAGTAGTTGAAAATATTAAAAACTATCTTAGTTAAGTAGCTATATTTATCAAATTACATACTATTGTAGCACGAATTTTGCATAAGTCTATAGCTATATCTTGATAATTTACCTTAAAAAGATATTCGTAGTATATAGCAAAAGAGAATTTTATCTAATCTTACAATCAAGGAGTGCTTATAAAGCAAAATAACACAACCTTTAATAAAGAATTAGGAGATTCTGAGATACTATCTAAAAATAGTACCCTTAAGTACTAAAACTTGCATACCAATAAAAACTAAAGGTTGGCTTTAAGTGAATTATAAATAAGGTATAAATGGAGACAGAATGCAAAAAGTTATTGAATCATATTCTTCAATTAAGGAAGAAGTTTGGGATAAAAATTTACAAAGTAATGGCAACAAAAATGCAGAATCCTTAATTGAAGTTGGCATCCAAGTTTCTAATAATTGCGTAAACGATGGATGTGAGGAAGCTAAAGCTGAAGATATTTCTGATCAGCAAGATTCGTATGAGCTTATATATGTGGAGGATAAGGTATCAAGCGATAGTGACGAAGAGACTAATAAAGCAAATAGGGTTTTTATGCTTAATGATAATGATGAAGAGAAAGATCTGATAATCTCAGAAGACATAAAGCCCTTATTCGACGACTAGTAAGTTTAGAAATTATAGTCTTATTTAAACATCGAATGTATTTTTGATGTTTAGTTTTCTTACAAAAAGAACATAATACTTCAAAACGCAATTAAACTTTTGCAATAATATTTAAGATAGTGTACTGATCATTTTCGATACTCAGTGTTTTAAATAGTTTGTAAATATTAGAAAAGATGGGCTTGTAGCGAGTTTGCATAATATTGCTCTCCCCTATATTACGCAAATAATCACTAAGATCTGATAATTTGCATACAGGAATTTCAAAATGATTTAAGTCTACCACAACATTTTTAAATCCTATATCTAATAATAGTTGGGCTAAAGAATTTGCCTTAATAAAAGGTGAAATACGAATATTGCAGAAAGATGAAATATTACTTTCTGCCTTTATCAGTAATTTTTGTGTTTTCGATAAGGTATTTTCACCAAATAAAGTAGCTATAAAACAACCTTTTTGGTTAAGCATATGACGAATCTTAAATAAAAATTCAGGTAAATTATTAATCCAATGTAAGTTAAGACTAGAAGCAATTAGATCATATCTTTCTAAAGAAAAATGCATATATTTTTCTTCATCACAGCATAATTTATTCAAAGAATTGTTATAAAGCAACATATTTTCAGAGATATCAGTAATTTCTAAAGAACTACTGGGATAATGAGACGACAGTACTTTGGTAAATATACCAACACGTGCACCTAACTCTAAAATATTATCTATTTCTTTAGGAAGAAAGGCTAAAGTTTCTTCTAAAATAGTTGCTGATTCTAAAAATAATTTATCAAAAGATCCAGAGGTCAAATTGCTAGCGGCAAAGTCTCTTCCATATTTTAAAATATTTCTATCAAATAGTTGTTCCATATATTAGTGAGACTAAATTTTTAATATATATCTATAAACATATAGCTTAATTAACAGAGCTGTATACCAAAATCTTTAGCATTTTCCACTATTAAGTAAAAATAAATTTATGCCAGCTATTAACAAAATTGAAATTAAATCCCCAAAAACTTCTTCTCTTATCGCAGGCTATGCCAGTGTTTTTAATAATAAGGATGCACAGGGGGATATTATTTTGGCTGGTGCATTTGGGCAATCTATTTCAGAAAAAGCAAAGGATATAAAGTTTCTTTGGCAACATAACCCCTATAAGCCTATCGGTATAATTAAAAAAGTACAGCAGGATTATTACGGGCTTTATGTAGAAGCAGAGTTTAATGCTGTTATACCTATTGCTAACCAGGCTATTGCGTTAATTAAGCAAGGGGCATTAAATGGTTTAAGTATAGGTTTTAAAGCCAATAAAACTCGGTATAACGATAAAGGAGAAAGAGAAATTCTTTCTTTAACTTTATTCGAAATTAGTATAGTTACATTTCCTGCTAATTCTAAGGCTCAAATAGGTTTTATTACCAAAAGCTTCTGTGATCCACCAAATATAGATTTGCGCCTAGAAATTTCAAACAAGAACATTAGTAAATTAACAGAACAATTAATAAAACAATATATATGAGTAATAACGATATAAATTTACAAGATAATGTGCCTAACAAAGTTTTTGAACTGGCTGATAAAATTGATAATTTTAGCAATATATATAGTAAAAAAATGAATAATTTAGAAAAAGCATTAGATGAATTACAGATAAATTTGCATAGACCAGAATCTTTTTCACAAGATAACACAGATTATGGTTTTAGTGAATATATTAGAAAAGGTATCACCAATAAAATAGAATTAAAAGCTTTAACTTCTTCGGAAGAAGAAGGTGGTGGAGTTATTTTTCCTAACATAAATAAAAAAATTATAGACATTTTAAATGCGACTAGCGTTATTAGAAAGCTTGCAAATGTACAAAATATTTCTTCCAATTCTTTAGAAATGATAGTTCAAAAAGAAGAATTTACTAGTGGTTGGGTGCAAGAAAAATCTGAGGATATTAAAGAAACAAATACAGCTAAATTAGAACGCAAAGTAATTTTATCGCATGAATTATATGCACAACCTAAAGCTTCGCAAAGACTTCTTGATGATGCTGTAGTAAATATTGATAACTGGCTCACCAGTCAAATAAGCGATAGCTTTAGTAATGTAGAAAATCATAGTTTTTTACATGGTGACGGCATAATAATGCCAAAAGGATTTTTAACTTATGAAGAAGATAAAATTACTCATATTCAGGCCGACGAAGAAAAAAATATTAAGATAGAGGATTTATTGAAATTAATAAATAGCTTGAGTGAAAGATATTTAACAAATGCTACTTTTTTAATGCATAGAAATACTTTATCAAAGATACAGCATCTAAGAGATAATAATGGGAGATTTATCTGGAATCAGTCAGAAAAGGGACCACAATTTGATAGAATACTTGGTATTCCATTAGTTTGTTGTGATCAAATGCCAAAACTTGATGATGAAAAAGTTGGTAAATATGTTGTGTTAGCAGACTTTAAAGCCTCTTACACTATAATAGATCGTCAACAAATTAGAGTGATGAGAGACCCATATACAGAAAAACCTTTCGTAAAATTTTATGCTACCAAAAGAGTTGGTGGAGATATAATTAATTTCAATGCTATGAGTATATTAAAAGGCTGATGAATATGAAATATGAAGTCACTAAGGAGCACTCACATTCATTGGATTTTAAAATTTTAAAAGCATATTTACGCATTAGCTATGATTATGATGACGAATTATTACAAAAGCTTTGCCAAATAGCTATTAGTAACGCAGAATCATTTCTGCGTTACTCAATAACGGTTAAAAATGTTAAAGTTAATTTTTTAAAAGAAGAATATAAATCAAAAATTAGACTACCGATAATGTATGCAGACAATATTTTATCAGTTTTATATATTTTGAATGATAAGGAAAATAAGATAATGTTTGAAGATTCTTTTAACTTTTTCCAAGAAAAAAATCTTGTAGAACTAAATTCTTCAAAAAAATATAAAGAAGTAGAAATTTGTTATCAAACTAAAAATATTATAAATAGCAATGTGGATATTCATCAAGGTATTTTAATTCATATTGAGTATTTATATGAAAAAAAGTCTAACAATTCAATATTAAATTATTTGCATCAATTTTATCATCCATACAGAAGAATATTATTATAAAAATGAAAAAAAAAATAAACTTAAAACATGAAATTGATATTTTTTCTAATTGTTCTAATTCCAATGATAAGCAAGATTGGCAAAAACAATATACCACCTTTGGAAGTTTAGAGCATATTAATGAAAAAAGCGTCCATAATAGCGAAAATAGTAATTTTGGACATATAATTATTGCAAGCTATTTTATTTTTACTATCAGATATTTAAAAAACATAAAAATTGGTATGCATATAGTATTTAGAGAAGAATTATTTAGCATAGAAAAAATAGTAAATGAAAATCAAGATAACAGATTTTTAAAGCTTATAGCAAAACAAATATAGGTAAAACAGTTTAAGATTGATGTATAAAATTTATGAATTTTGAAAAAATAGAAGAATTTCACCAAAATTTATATGGGGCTTTGAGTAGAAGTCAAAAATTACAAAATAATAATTGCCCTATATATATTAAAGTTCCACAGCAAGCTAAATATCCATTTATTACAATAAGTTGTAATAACTTAAATGTAATAAAGTTGCATGAAGTTTTTCAGTATCAAATAGAAATGGAGTTTAATTTATTTAGAAATAAAAATAATTCAATTATTATTCCGGCTAATATATTTAATATAATTTTAGAAGAAATTATAAAAATTAGCCATGTTTTTGAAACATTAGACATAATTTTTTCTGGGGGTAATAATTTAACTTTTGAAGTTAGTAAAGATTTTTTAATTGATAAAATATCTAGCAAATTTCAGCTTATTCTGCAGGAGAAGATATTATGACCAATTATCATAATGTAAGGTTACCAGATTTTATATCGATACATGCTAGTGGTGGGCCTCATTTTTTTACAAAAATTGCAACTACAAATTCCGCAAGAGAATTGAGATTATGTGAAAGAGATTTTGCCATACATAAATATGTAGTAAAAAATTGTTTATTGAGTACAAAGAAATTTTATCAGTTAAATAGTTTTTTTAGAGCAAGATATGGTATGAAATATAGCTTTAGATTTAAAGATTATTCTGATTTTAAGGTTGAAAATCAGCTTCTACATGCTAACAATAGCTTTAAAAAATTTGCTTTAATAAAGTCTTACAACAATGAAGGATTTAGCTGCTTTAGAAAAATAACTAAAGCGATTGAAAATAGCATACAAATTTTTATTGACGATCAGGCTCTTTTATTAAATTGGCATTACTCTAATGGTTTTATAATTTTAACTGAACCACTAGAAGCTCAACAAAGATTAACAGCAAGCTTTGAATATGATGTTAACACAAGATTTTGTCATGATTATTTTGATTACAAATATAATGATGACGGTACGGTATTAATAGATAATCTTCAAATTGTTGAGGTTTGTGATGAGTGAAGAATTTGTTAATGAATTACAAAATTCTAAGCAATTAATACTAATATTTAATATCTATGATGATAGAGGATGGAATTTATATATTACAAATAGTGCTAGGCAAATATACTTAAAAGATAAAATATATTTGCCATATAGTGCACTTGAAATAAAGGATGTTCAGTTTAGTGAAAATATTTTAGCAAATTATGTTGAAATAATTGGTGTTTTTGAACCAAACGGTATAACAAAGGCTCAAGATATAATGCAAAAAAACATTAATATATCTGTTGTGCTAGGAGATAAAATTCACGAATTTGTTGATTATTTTTGCTATAAAATTATTCATGATGAAACAAGATTTACTTTAATTTTAAAATCAAAAATAGCCAAACTTGCTAATATTAGTGTAAATGAATTTTATTCCAGAAATTGTAGAGCTAATTTTGCCGATAAAAGATGTAAATGTTACGAATACCAATATACAGATAAAGTGAATATAATCACTATAAAAAATAACATAGTTAAATTTCATAGTAATACTAAAAGGTCTAATGGTTATTATAATTTTGGAGAAATTGTAATAAAGTCTATAAATTTTAAAGCTAAAATAATTAAACATCAATTGAATGTTATAGAACTTGATGCTAAAATTCTTTATTATGAAAGTTCAGATAATTTAGAAGCCTATTTGACCGCAGGGTGTGATAAAACTATAAAAACTTGCATTGAAAAATTTAATAATGCTGTAAATTTTCGTGGCGAACCATTCATAGACTCTTAACTTTTAATCTAAAAGCTAGATATGCTACTTAAAAATTTTTTATTCGGATTTTTTTTTAATTTTTTACCTCAAAAAAAATATATCAAAAGCTTAAATTATCAAGCAGATATTGCTAAATTAAGGCATGATATCAAAAATGCCTACAATAAAATGTTAAACAAAATTATATGAAACAAACAAAAGAATATTTTAATAATCACAATAAACTTAATAAAGGTTATTTGCCACTAGAATATAAGGAATTATTTAACTCTTTGCCAAAAACTGAAATACTAGCTCAATATGAAGAGCTACATCCTGGAAGCACCAAAAACTTTCTAGAGTTGATAGAAAAAGAACAATCTAATAGGCATAAAATTTTTGAACGCAAAGAGAAATGGCAGGTGTTTTTTAAAATTTTAGGTAATCTATCTTTCGTAGCTAGCATTACAATTATTTCGAGTACGAGTTTTTTTATGTCAAAAATAGATTATACTGCCTCTACAGTGTTTAGTATTTCAGCTTTTACTGCTATGGTATTAATGGCTTTTATATTTAATAGGCAGAATAAACATCATTAAAGCAAGATAATTAGCATTATCTAGTTGCTTTAATTAACACACTAATATTAAACTAGCTTCTAGTTTTATTAATAACTTTTTTTGGGTTAGATATGAATCAAAATATTAATCAATATCGTACGCATAATTGCGGTGCTTTAAATAAAAATCATGTTAATCAAACAGTAAAATTATCTGGTTGGGTTTACAGAAAACGGGATCACGGCAATATCTTGTTTATAGATTTACGGGATAATTTTGGCCTCACGCAGCTTGTTTTTTCTATGCATGATAAAGAAATGGTAGATAAAGCTGCAAGTATACGTTATGAATCTGTTATAACTGTTTCTGGTAAAGTAGTTGCTAGAAGCAAAGAAACAAGGAATACTTCTATTCCTACAGGAGAAATAGAAGTGCTTGTTGATGATTATAAAATTGAATCTATGGCAGAAATTCTTCCTTTTTCTTTGAATATAGATCAAGAATTGCCAGAAGATTTACGCTTGCGTTATCGTTTTCTTGATTTAAGAAGACATAAATTACACCAAAATATATTGTTACGTTCCAAAGTTATAAATGAACTAAGGCGTTTAATGATAACAGAAGGTTTTACAGAATTTCAAACACCAATTTTAACGGCAAGCTCTCCTGAGGGTGCCCGTGATTTTGTTGTACCGAGTCGTTTACATCCTGGTAAATTCTACGCTTTGCCTCAAGCCCCTCAGCAGTTTAAACAACTGCTTATGGTTGCTGGATTTGATAGATATTTTCAAATAGCACCTTGTTTTAGAGATGAAGATGCTAGAGCTGATAGATCTCCTGGAGAATTTTACCAGTTAGACGTAGAAATGTCGTTTGTTACACAAGAGGATGTTTTTGCTGTGATAGAACGAGTCATGTATAAAATTTTTGATCAATTTGGAAAATACAAGATAGCCGATGAGTTATTTCCGCGTATCACTTATAGTGATGCGATGCTTAAATATGGTTGTGACAAACCTGATTTACGTAATCCTCTAGTAATTAGTGACGTAACAGAAAATTTTTTAAATACTGATTTTACAATATTCAAAAATAATATTAGTAAAGGTTTTGTTGTAAGAGCTATACCTGCTATTCAAGCTGCAAGTCAGCCACGTAGTTTCTTTGATAAAATGATAGAATTTGCTAAAAGCGAAGGGGCGGGTGGTCTTGCTTATATTCAATTAGATGAGAATGGTACTGCCAAAGGCCCTATAGCTAAGTTTTTTGACGTTAAAGCAATAGAGAAATTAAAAGTTGCAACTAAAATTTCTAATAATGATGCTGTATTTTTCTGTTGTGAAGAAGTTTTAAAAGCTTGTAAAATTTCTGGTAAAGTTCGAAATAAGATAGCTAGTGAGTTAGATCTTTTTGAAAAAGATGTATATCGTTTTTGTTGGGTTGTAGATTTTCCTTTCTATGAATTAAACGAAGAAACTAAAAAAATCGAATTTAGCCATAATCCTTTCTCTATGCCGAATGGAGGGTTGGAAATTTTAGAATCAGCTACAAGCACAGAAGAATTACTAAAAATTACAGCCTATCAATATGATATTGTTTGTAATGGAATAGAGCTTTCAAGCGGAGCTATACGTAATCACAAGCCAGAGATTATGTATAAAGCTTTTGAAATAGCTGGATATAGTGCTGAAGTTGTAGAAGAAAAATTTGGTGGTATGCTAAAAGCTTTTAAATTTGGAGCTCCTCCTCACGGAGGTATAGCGCCAGGTGTAGATAGAATTATTATGTTGCTTGCAGATGAACCTAATATTAGAGAAGTTATAGCATTTCCTTTTAATCAACAAGCTCAAGATTTGTTGATGAATGCTCCTTCTAATATAGAGCTTAAACAATTAGCTGAACTACATATTAAGCTAGATCTTCCTCGGGAAGAAAAAAAGCCGAAAGAAAATTAACCAGCAAAACTTCTCTACAAAATTCAAGTTTAATAGATTTTGTAGAGAGTGCATCTAAGCAATAAAATTTAAATTTTAACTGGGTTAAAGATATATTAGGAAGATAAAAACCACTTATATATTTATATAGATATATTGATAATCAAAGATAATCTTTTTAGCAAAAAAGCTAATGCTTAAACAATATAGCTTAATATTGTAGTTGTTTAACATGAATAATTTGACGCAAAAATACGGCATTATTTTTTTGATAGTTCTTTCAAATTCAATTTAAAAAATAATCATATAGAAATCTTCTGGTGCTAATTATACATTTAAACATGATATTGCTAAATATATAGGTCTAGAAGAGAATATAATTCATTTGAGTTTTAAAACAGAATAAATTATCTTTTTGAGAGGTAGTTTTAGTACAACATAGCACTATTATTCCATTAATTCCAAACTTTACTTTAATTCACATTAAAACTGATATTCATAACAATTCTGATATACAGATATTGAAAGATTTTGTTGATGCAGAGTAGACAGAAAAGCAAAATTGGATTAATTCCCAAAGCAATTACACCCAAATTATTGGATAAAAATGACTAGAAAAAATCCTGCGAATTATTAAAAATAAAATTAGCCAATGGTAAAGCTTATTTTTTTTTTTTACTTAAAACATTAAAAAGTTAAGCTATTAAGAGAGATAAGTATAAAAACGTATAACCGAAAATATACATATCTATATGATATCATTTATCTTTAAATATGTATATTGGGCCTCCACTAACTAAAAGTAAATGGAGTTGGCTTGTTCTAACTTAAGCAGCTGGAGCTACTTTTTCTTCCGGCTGAGCAGCTGGTTCAACTGGAGCTACTTTTTCTTCCGGCTGAGCTTCTTTAGAATTATCATTTTCTATTTTGTTCAACTCTTCCTGAGTTTGAGAATTTTCAGGTGTTGTAGTTTCTTGAGGTTGCTCTCTATATTGAAACAAAAGAAAAGCTGCAATAACAACAAGAATTATTAAAGTAAAAAGATTAAATTTTTTCATAGTAATATCCTTTTTTAAACTAACAAATGAGGTTTTTTATGTTGATTGATTATTTATGCTCTAAACAGTTATCAAAAAATTTAGAACATCAACAATCTAACATTACCAAATTTTTACAATAAATCAATAATTTCTTTTAATAAGATATAAAAACTTTTCATGTTAAGAGCAAGTGGCTGTATTAAATTGAGTAACTTAAATCAAGAACCTACTTAAATCAAAAATTACATTAATTACTACTAATAATTAGTACAATCGATTTTATTTAAGCTAAAAAAGCAAGAGGTTATTAGGTATTTCTTTGAAGGTAAAGTAACTAAATTTATTTTAATAATTAAATTTGATAATATATTTAGTTATAAATTTCTTATGCTGAGAAAATAAATATAATTGTATGATTTGACAAAATTTTAATTTGTATTAAAAAAGCTATTGACTTATCTTTTTCAATTATAGATACTTAAAGTTACAAAGTAAATA
Organism: Rickettsiales bacterium; assembly: GCA_947454145.1. Lineage (GTDB taxonomy): Bacteria > Pseudomonadota > Alphaproteobacteria > Rickettsiales > Rickettsiaceae > JAIOYM01. The sequence continues at coordinate 6,378 of CANGIW010000004.1, read as the reverse complement.
ACCATACACACTTTTGATTAATTGCTTGACTTAGTAGGAAGATTTAAAGCTTTTGAATGTTTTTGAGGCTGAATAATTTTGGTGATTTATTATATAGGTAGATTAAACTTATATAATTGTTATTTTTTTTAAAAATGTATTTAAATAAAAAAGTTAAATTAAAATTGTTGTAAAAAAGTGCATATAAATGGGTAAATATTAAAAAAACGATATAGATAATAATTATTTACTTGATTTTTATTAAATTCGATGAAACAATATAAATTATAAGTTAATTATACAAGTAATTACTGAAATCGGTTTCACAACTTTGAGATGATTTGAATATAAGTTTTTCGTTAAAACAGTTTGTTATTAAATATATAAAGGATTAAAAATATGAGAGTTTTATTAATAGATGATGACCCTTTAATGGCCAAATCAATTGAACATACATTAGCCAAAGAGGGTATGATATGTGATAAAGCCCATTTGGGAAAGGAAGGTTTGGAAATAGGAAAGGTATATGACTACGATATAATATTGCTAGATTTAGTTCTTCCTGATATAGAAGGTTTTGAAGTATTATTGCGTTTGCGTTCAAGTAAAATCAAAATCCCAGTATTAATTATTTCTGGCTTAACAACACCAGAACAAAAAATAAAAGGTTTAGGATTTGGTGCTGATGATTACTTAACGAAACCATTTAATAGAGGTGAATTGATAGCTCGTATACAAGCAATTGTTAGAAGATCTAAAGGTCATTCTGAATCTATAATAAAATTTGATAAAGTTACTATAAATATAGATACCAGAATAGTTGAAGTTAACAATAAACCAATACATGTTACTGGTAAAGAATATGCTATGCTAGAACTTCTTGCTATACGTAAGGGTTCAGTTTTAAGTAAAGATATGTTTATGAGTCATCTTTATGGTGGTTTAGAAGAACCAGAAGAGAAAATCATCGACGTATTAATGTGTAAATTAAGAAGAAAATTAAAAATTGCATCTGGTGGCGTAGATTATATCGAGACCATTTGGGGTAGAGGACACATATTAAAAAATTTTGACGATGATAATAAAGTAGTTAATAATAATCTATCTCACGAGCACTCTGCTCCTGCCGCTTAATAGATAATCCTATAAGAGCGATTTTTTCTAGTCTCTCCTTTCCTAATATGATTATATAACCTATATAATCATATTCTTTAATCAAATACGTATAACTTAAATATCAAAATTTTTCTGTACATCTAAATTCAATTAAGTGTTAACAAAGATGGGTAAAAAAATATACTTATGGCAAAAGTAATTTTCTAAGATTTTCAGTTAAGCCTGATGAAAATTCTAAAAATCGGAGCGCAAATGACCTAAAATACTATAAAACCTCATTCAGTTGGATTATACATGACTACTACCTGCCTAGATTTCAGTATTTATTTATCAAAAATTGCTCCACCCAGCTATACAATAAAATAAGGTTTTATCGCAAGTGCAATTGAAAACATATTAGTGCAATAGGCTTATTATTAACTAAACAGGCGATAATATTATTTCGCTCCTAATATTTGCCAACCAGCATCTAGCTTTTTTATCCCTAACCTCTGTCTTTGTAAATAACTTGGTTCTATAGCTCTTTAATCAATATATAGAAGGCTTTCGGCCTCACATCTTTTTTATGTCTTCTAAGTATTCTTCTCGTCTTTCTTTACTTGCTTTCAGATAGGAAAAGAGTTTTTTATATCTGAAACCCATTTTCTTAAGTCAATACAAAGCAGCTGGGTTAGTTATATTAAGACACCTTCCCATGACTTGAGTAGTAATATTGGATTTTTTTTGTTAATATAAAGGTTTAACTCTTTTTGGGTGAATTTAGGATTTTTTCTAAACTCATATTGGGCATAATAAGGCAGTCAGTCTTATCCCTCATAAGAGCATCTATTGATACTAGCTTTGTTTTTTAGTTGAATATTTTAGTATCTAGTTGGGTGTGTATTACCTTGAGTAATAACGAGTTATATTACCTTTTGCCGTAAATCTATAGTATATTCTTACATTTTTACTAATCACAACTTAATATTATACGCTAAATCAAATTAATGTACTATAGGGTTTTATCAAACCCAACCAAGTGTTTTCATCGATAATTTTAATATTAAGTTCTTGAGCTTTTGTAAGTTTAGAACCACTGCTTGAACCTGCTACTAGAATATCGGTTTTGCTAGATATCTGACTTGCTACTTTTGCCCCCAGTCTTTCAGCAATAGATTTGGCTTCGGATCTCGACATAGTTTCAAGATTACCTGTAAAAACTATAAGCTTATTGTATATAGTAGATCCATTTAAGGATTGGTCATTATATTCTTCAATTTCAAGAAGAGATATTAATTGCTTGATAACTTGAACATTTTCTTCTTTAGCAAAAAAACAACTAATATCTTCTACAATTTTTTCTCCAAATCCATCAAGATTGTTTAGTTGAGCAATAATATCTGGATTTTTATTTGCAACTTCTAGCATAGATGTTAGAAAGTTATTTGCATTTTTAAATTCTTTGGCAAAAATTTGAGCCGCTACTTCACCCACTTGCCTGATACCCAATGCATAGATAAATTTTGATAATGTAGGTTTTTTTGATTTACTCAAAGATTCAAGTAGCTTATTTACAGATTTTTCACCCCATCCACGAATAGTTTTTAATTGTTCAATATAGGGGTTATCTTCTAATTTAAATAAATCCGCAGGATTTGTTATGATATTTTCTTGCAGCAAAAATTCTATCTGTTTTTTACCTAACCCGTCAATATTCATAGCTTTTTTACTTGCAAAATGGGCCAATTTTTCTACAATTTGTGCCGGACATTTTAAACTATTTTCACATCTGATGATAATATCTATGCCATCATAATTTATTTTAGAACTGCATGAGGGGCAATTCGTTGGATATTTAAAAGCTTTTGAATTTGATGGTCTAAGTGTTAATTCTACATTTGTGATTTTAGGTATTACATCTCCAGCCCTCTGAAGGCTTACAGTATCACCTATTCTTATGTCTTTTCTAAGAATTTCATGATAGTTGTGTAAAGTTGCTCTAGAAACTATTACACCTCCTACATTTATGGACTCGACCTCTGCAACAGGTGTAAGGCTTCCGGTTCTACCAACTTGAATAGTAATATCTAAAATTTTAGTATTAGCTAATACTGCTGGAAATTTATATGCAACTGCAAATCTTGGGCTACGACCTACAAAACCTAATCTAGCTTGTAATTTTAGGTCATTTACCTTTAAAACTATTCCGTCTATTTCAAAAGCTAAATTGTCACGCAAGCTAGTAATTGTTTGATAATATGTTTCAATTTCATCTAGATTATTTACTACTTCTTGATGAGGTGCTATTTTAAAACCTATATCATTAAATTTTTTAAGAAGTTCATTTTGGCAACTAGCAAATTCATCAGAAACGAAGCCTAATGTATAAACAAAATATTTTAATGGTCTTTTAGCTGTGACGCTTGAATTTAATTGTCTTAAAGACCCAGCTGCTGCATTTCTTGGATTCGCAAACTGCTTTACCTGCACTTGATTTAACTCTCTAAATGCTGCTTTTTCCATATAAACTTCACCGCGCACTTCAAAAATATCTGGTACGTTTTTCAATATTTGAGGAAAGTCTTTTATAGTTTTCATATTTTCCGTGACATTTTCGCCAACAAAACCATCTCCTCTTGTGGTCACGTAAATGAGTTTGCCATACTCGTATCTTGCGCTAAAAGATAAACCATCTATTTTTAACTCAGCACATAAAGGTATTAAATGATCGTTATTAAGAAAATTTTGCATTCTTTTTATGAAGTCACTACACTCAACGCGCGAAAAAACATTATCTAAAGATAACATTGGAATCGAATGAGTAACTTTTTCAAAATTTTCTAATGCGCTGTATCCCACATTATTGCTAAAATCTTGATTAGTTATTAATTTAGGAAATTTTAAACAAATGAGCTTATTTAATTCTACTAACCAATCATATTCGACGTCATTTATAATAGGCTGATCTTGTTGGTGATAGGCTTTATTGCATAATTCTATTTGTTTTTGTAATTTTTGTACTATCTTAGAAGCTTCATCTTGAGAAAGTTGTTCTGGTTTTATATTGGTGAAGTAATTATTCATAAATTTATATTAACGATGTTTAATTTGCATAGTTTAGTATTTTAAACTTGAAATCAGCCTAACAAAATCCTATAATATATAGTAGTGAAAATCAAATATAGAAAAAATCATATATAGGAGATTAAAATGATTGATTACACCAAAACATATTATGAATCCAAAAAAGCTGTAGATGTAGGTTTAAAAGCTTATATATTGAAAGTTTATAATTATATGGCTATAGCTCTTTTAATAAGTGCTTTTAGTGCATATTTAGCTTCATCGTTTGAACCCCTAACTAGACTACTTTTCAATATAACACCTAGTGGGCATTTTGCTGGTAATACTACTCTTGGAACTATAGTAATGTTTGCTCCAATAGGGGTAGCTTTGTATTTTGGTTTTGGCTTAGCTAATCACTCTATTGCAAAGGCTAGAATGCTGTTCTGGGTTTACGCAACTCTAGTTGGTTTGTCTTTTGGGCAGTTAGGTCTTTTATACACTGGAGAGTCTTTAGCGCGCACATTTTTAATAACAGCGGGTCTATTTGGCGGTATGAGTCTATACGGATATACCACAAAAAGAGATTTAACATCCTTTGGATCTTTTCTAGTAATGGGTATATGGGGTATAATTCTTGCATCTTTGGCTAATTTATTTTTTCAAAGTCCGGCAATTGAATTTGCTACATCATTGATAGGTGTATTTATATTTATAGGTTTGATAGCTTTTGATACACAAAAAATAAAGTCTATATATTATAGTGTTGGTGGTAATGCTGTTGGAGAAAAAATGGCAGTTGTTGCAGCTCTTAATTTATATCTTGATATAATAAATCTATTCCTATATCTATTACGTTTTATGGGTTCTAGAAAAGAATAAGGTATATTGTTTAAACAATATATACAATAATATTTAACAGCTATAAAAACTAGCGCACCATTCTAGGTGGTTATAGCTGTTCAACTTCGCTATTTGTTTTCTCCTTAATAATTTTCTCAATTTTGTCTTGGCACTAGTTTGAATTTTATTCAGTCTAAATATACACTAATTTAGTGTGGGAATTAGCCTTAGCAAAACTACCAATATAATATAAACAGTAGTTTTATTATTTGCATGCTTTTAGCCGATGGAAACATTTTGGCTTTAATATGAATAAAAGCTATTATACATAAGATTTTAGCTCTGAAAGACTATATAGACCAAATTTTGGATAATCGCTTACTTTTATTATTCTTTAGCTAGCGTTTTAGGTATTCCATCTGGTATTTTCACCTCCGCTAATACAATTTCAACTTGATTATAATCTTGGATTTTTATTGTGCACTAGGTAATAAAATAATATTAAACTTGATTTTTTTACTCTTAAAGTGGTGTTTTTTTTTGCGGCTATTCATTTCACTTAGGTTTATTGCGCCCACTGATACGCGGCAAGAGAATTCTTTTATCGTCCTTACAGGCGACTATTTGCGGCGATTATTTTGTATTAATCAATTGATCTTCCACGAATTTTTTTAAGTCATAATTTTTCTTAATCTTGTTGCCGTGAACTTTTCGCCGTCTTTTTTTGGCAAGGTTATTAGCAGTATCAGGAAAATAGCCAAAATAGCTGAATTGACTAACATTAAGTCCCAGTTGTGTGCTTATCGTACATTTTTCGTTACCCTTATCCCGGTCTTACCTAATAAGGCTGCAATGTATCTTTGCTCTTTCTTCCAAACTCAAATATATATAATATTCCGATAGTGCAACCTTTTATTAAATAGCTTTGATATTATATCAAAAAAATGCTACATTTTCTACACCATCCTCCTATCGCTGGCACACTAATTTTGAATATCGATGTGCCATCATCTACCGTAGCCTTTTTCGTGATTACACGTATTCTATTATTGTCTTTCTTAGATCGTTGCTATAACTTCTTAGCATTTTTTTCTTTTATAATCTCTCAATTCAATGTCTATCTGAAACTAAATTACTATAATTTAAGCATACTAATTGGAAATTATTCTTCTGTTTCTAACTTTTTATTATTTGTTATAGAAAGTTTTTTTATTTCAGTTGTTTTGTTTTTAACAACTATACTATTTTTTGCTATTTTTTCTGTTAAGTTTTTTTTGTTCCTAACGACATTATTTTTTTTATTAGTTGTTTTTTCAACTTCTTTCTTAATTTGTTCGTCTTCTTCGTCTTCTTCGTCTTCTTCGTCTTCTTCGTCTTCTTCGTCTTCTTCGTCTTCTT
>CANGIW010000003.1 GCA_947454145.1 Rickettsiales bacterium | reverse complement strand
ATTCTTTACTGGGAATTGTATTTATAGCTGTATCTGATTTTTTAATAACCAAAATTACTATATAAACGATGCAAATTATGGGTAAAAGTATAAGATATTTTTTCATTATGTAGGTAGTTGGGTAGGTAAGTAGTTAGTAAATAGGTAGTCGGGTAGGTAGTTATAAAACTACTTACTTAACACTAATAAAATCTCTGAGGCATTTTTATAAAAAAGAGTATATTATACAATAAACTACTCTTTTTTATTATCTATTTCGGGGATAGAATTTTCAAGATTTACTACACTAATATCTGCAAGCAAACCATTTAATTCACCTTGAGTACATAAACCTAATATAACAGGATCACGAGCACGTAGATTTTCAAAACTACTATGACTTTTATCTTTGATAGATTGTATTGTGTTTTTTGTAGTACCCAATAATTTGGCTATTTTATTTTCAGGAATTTGTGGATAATTTGTATCAAACCATAAAATAGCGTCTAACTTGTTGCGTCTTAAGGCTTTAGGGACATATTTATTTTTAGCATTATTAGTAGCTAACACATCGTCGGCAAATATATGTAAAATCTTAATTTCAGCCTTAGGATCTTTTTGACATCTTTCAATTTCTTCTTTTGTTATTTGCCTATTGGTTATAGGGTTTAATGGATTTATGTTATACATTGTGCTCCCATCTGCCATAGCCTTCACTTCCAATTCGTGAAGTCCACAAAATATTGCTATTTGTTTGAATGTTAAACTAGTATTATCCACAAGCCACATAGCAGTAGCTTTAGGCATAAGTGGTATTTTTTGTTCTAATGAAGTCATATAAATTTTTTGTATTATATATTTTTTGTTGTCTTTATTGGTCTAAGGATATTAGTTTAGAGTACAAAAGTCAATAAATATAGCTTTCATGGAGTTAAGAGATATATTCCTTAATTTTTATAATATTGACAAATTTTTTAAAATAAACACGTAATCTTCAGCTATTTCTTTAAGATAATCAAACCTACCGGAAGCTCCAGAATGGCCAAAATCCATGTTAGTTTTTAGTATTAACATATTATTATCTGTTTTTAATTCTCTTAATTTAGCTACAAATTTTGCAGCCTCCCAATATCCAACTCTAGGATCAGATAAACCAGCGGTTACAAAAAGATTAGGATAATTTTGTGCTGTTACGTTTTCATAAGGTGAATATTTTAGCATATACTCAAAAAATTCTTTTTCCCCAGGGTTACCCCATTCCTTATACTCTCCAGGCGTAAGTGGCAATGATTCATCAAGCATAGTATTTAACACATCAACAAAAGGAACATGCAAAATTGCTGCTTTATATAAATTTGGTTTTTTATTTACAACCGCCCCCATTAACATACCACCAGCACTACCTCCAGCAATAACGATATTACCCGCAGAGCTATATTTTTTAGAGATTAAAGATTCTGTTACAGCAATAAAATCTTCAAATGTACGCATTTTATTTAAAAATTTTGCCTGTTTGTGCCAGCTGTGTCCTAATTCTTCTCCCCCCCTAATATGAGCTATTGCAAAAACAACCCCTCTATCTACCAAAGAAAAAATACTAGGTCTAAAAGAAGACGATACACTTATACCGTAAGAACCATAACCGTATAAATATAAAGGATTTATACCATCTTTGTTGAATGTAGCTTTTTTGTATAAGATTGTAACTGGCACTTTGACATCTTCGCTATCTACCCAAAGTCGTTCAACTTGGTAAAGTGAGCTATCAAAACCACTCGGAATTTCTTGTTCTTTTAATAGGTCTAAAGATTCATTATTAAAATCATATTGATAAATTATGTTTGGTTGGGCCAGAGAGCTATAAGACAAACGAATATCATTTTCTTCAAAATTTGTACTATAAGCACCTGCTTCATAAACTGGATCTTTAAAATTAATGATTTTTTTGTTACCAGATTCAAGTTCTATAACCTCCGGCTTAACTATGCCTAGATGTTTGTAATTTAATATCAAATATTTATCCGTGATATCAAAAGATTCTAGATATCTTTCTAAATCTAGTGCGATATATTCTTCCCAATATTCTTTTTGCGTGGTTTCAATTTTTGTACGCACTATTCTGAAATTATCGCCCGTGTCATTAGTAGAGATATAAAAATATTCTTTGTTATGATCTAGATCATAAAAAATTTCCTCTTTTCTTGATTCAATTAAATGCAAAGTCAAATCATCATCATCCATTTTGATAAAATACGATTCATTACAGTTTGCGCTTGAAGAAGAAATGAAAATGAATTTTCTACTGGAGCTTTTTCCTACATTACTGTTAAATTTATTGTCTTGCTCATGGTAAATTAACTTATCTTGGGACGCATCAGTTCCAAGAAGATGAAAAAATACTTTATTATGCCTCCAATTAACATCTAACTTATTATAAAAAAATCCATTTAATCTTTCATGCCATATTATTGAACCAATAACATCTGAAATTTCATCGTTTAAATATTCTCTTGTAGCAAGATTTAATATTTTTAGCTTATAACGCTCATCACCATCATGATCTATAGAAAAAGCAACTAATTTATCATCTGGCGATACTGATATTGAACCTAGACTCGTGAATTTTTGGCCTTTAGCTAATTTATTCACATCTAAAATTATTTCTTCCTTAGTATTCTTACTAAATTTTTTACGACAATAAACTCTATAGTTTTCATCAGCAGCTATTTTATCATAATAAAAAAAATCTCCATCTTTTACATAGGTAGATTGATCTTGCAACTTTATTCTGCCTTTAATTTCATTAAAAATTTTATCTTTATCCATTGCATGCTGTTGAAAAAATTCACCAGCCAATTCATTCTCTTTTGACAAATACTCTAAAATATCTTTATCTTCTACTTGCGGCCATTTTACATCACGCATCCAATGATAATTGTCAATAAGTTCATGCCCGTGTAAGGAAATTTTGTGTGGTATTTTTTTTATCGACATAATTTTTGATAATTTTAGTTGTTTTTAATCTATAAACGTAAATATTACAGCGGCTAGTACTATAAATAAAGTAAAAAATGGTCAATTAATTGAATTCACAGCAAAATACTTTACAATTCGCTCTTTAAGTAACAGAATAGACATAGTATTATTAGGATAAATCTAAGTTTTTTAATCACTAAATAATTTATATAATTAATGGATATTATCACACGTTTTGCTCCGGCACCAACTGGTTTGTTGCATATAGGGAATATTAGAACAGCCTTTGTTAATTGGCTGTATACTAGAAAAATGGGAGGAAAATTCTATATCCGTATAGATGATACCGATATAGAGCGCTCGAAACAAGAATTTATTGAAGCTATATACGATAATATGCATTGGCTTGGACTTACTTGGGACTTAACATTTAAGCAATCAGACAGAAGAGAAATTTATAAAACTACTTTGAATAGATTAATTAAGGAGGGTTGCATATATCCTTGTTATGAAAGCAGCTCTGAGCTTGAATTAATAAAAAAAATTCAATTATCTAGAAAATTACCTCCAATATATTCTAGAGATGCTCTGAAATTGTCTCAATCTCAGAAAGAAGAATTGGAGAATCAAGGTAGAAAGCCCCACTATAGATTCATGCTTAGTCACGAACCTATAGTTTGGGAAGATATGGTCAAAGGACATATGCATTTTGAAGGTAGATATTTGAGTGATCCTGTAGTTGTTAAAGAAGACGGCAATATGACATATTTGTTATGTTCTGCTATAGATGATTTGGATTATAATGTTAGCACAATTTTAAGAGGTGAAGATCATGTTCACAACACAGCTATACAAATACAAATGATGAAATCTTTAAAAGCAAATTTTATACCCAATTTTGGTCATTTAAGTTTGGTAAAAGCAGAAGATAATAAAATATCTAAACGAACCGGTGGTTTTGATATAAATTCTTTGAAAAATGAATTTCATTTAGAGGCTAAATCTATATTAAGTTTTCTAAGTAGAATTGGAACTAACAAGCCATTACAAGTTTTTAGTTCTTTACAAGAAATAATTGATGATTTTGATATTGCTAGCTTTTCAAAAAGCCCTACTACATATATGGCACAAGAGCTTAAAATTTTGAACCACAAAGTTTTAAGTGTTATGCACTTTTATGAAATAGAGGATTTTTTAAATGCATCTGATTTAAAGGGTAAGGTGTTAGAGGAATTTTGGTTGTCAGTAAGAAGTAATTTAAAAGACTTAGAAGAATTAAAGGATTGGTATCATATTTGCTACGAAGAAATTGAAAGTGTAGATATAGATAAAGAATATTTATCCCTAGCATCAGAGCTTTTGCCGGATGGAGAAATAACTGACTCTACTTTTAAAGTATGGACTACAAAATTATCTAAAAAAACTGCTAAAAAAGGTAAAGAATTGTTCTATCCTCTACGCATAGCTTTAACGGGTAGAGAAGAAGGTCCTGAAATGCATAATCTACTTCCTATAATAGGTAGAGAGAAAATTTTAGAAAGATTAAAAAAATAAAATATTTTTCTTTGCTAAATAGTAATTATTAAAAGATAACTATAAAAATTGAGGGTAATGGTAATATTTTTACATTTTTCTATAAAAAAACAAAATTTGATTCATATTAATAAGGATTGTTAATTAAGAAATGTTATCAAAAATAGTTAGAATCGGTACAAGAGCAAGTCCACTTGCTATGCTGCAAGCTAGTTACGTTGCAGACATAATCAAATCTAAGCTTTTTTTAGATTGTGAATTAATTCCTATCATTACTTCGGGAGATAAAGCCAAAAATGTTGTATTATACGATATTGGTGGCAAGGGTTTATTCATAAAAGAGTTAGAAGAAGAGTTGCTTTCTAACGGAATAGATCTTGCCGTTCATTCTTTAAAGGATGTACCTGGAATGATTCCAAGAGGCTTTCAAATAGCCGCTATGTTAGAAAGAGAAGATGCTAGAGATACTTTAGTAAGCAATCACGGCTATGATATTCGTAATTTACCAATAGGAGTAAATGTTGGTACATCTTCTTCTAGAAGAAGATTGCAGATTTTATCAATAAGACCTGATTTGAATATAGTGCCTTGCAGGGGGAATATAGAAACTCGTATTAAACAAATTGACGATAAAAATCTCTCAGCAATAATTTTAGCTAATGTAGCTCTAACTAGATTAGGTATTAAAGCAAAATCAAGTGTTATCTCAACCCAAGATATGATTCCAGCTGCTGGTCAAGGTGTTATTGCTATAGAAATTTTATCGGATAATAAATTTTCAGCTGAAATATGTAAAGAGATAAACCATATAAGCACATGGAAATTATTGCAGGCTGAGAGAGCTTTTTTAGAAGCTCTAAATGCAGACTGTAGAACACCTATTGCTGCATATGCTAGTTTTAGCCCAAGTAGTAATAGTGTAAATGCCTCCTATATGTTTGCAGATTTTTATGGTAAATATAATTTAAAACAAGAAAAATCATTTGCTATAGAAGACGGCTATCAAATATCTTATTCTGTAGCTAAGGATTTTTTAACCCGCATTAGTTTGTTCAAATAATTTCTTTTTTTGCAAGACCTAAAAGAGTTTTTATTGCGTCTATCAGCATAACCTCATACTTCATGTAATTCTTGAGTAAGTACCTATTTTTAGGTGGTAATTTAGTTTGAAGTAGATATCTTAAAACAAGACAATAGGTAATCTATTATCAATTTTCAATTTGCTACCTATGGTTATGTAATATATACCCATATAGGCATACAAAAACTATACACCTGTTGAACCAAAGCCACCAACTCCTCTTTCAGTAGAGTGTTTTGAGAGGTTTGAAGATATAAATTCAGCTTTTTCAAATTTCGCTATAACCATTTGCGCTATCCTCATTCCGGGTGTTACAACAAAATCTATATCGCTGTGATTAATAAGCAATACCTGAATTTCTCCTCTATAATCAGCATCAATAGTTCCAGGGGAATTAAGTACAGTTACACCAAATTTAGCAGCAAGACCAGACCTTGGTCTTATCTGAGCTTCGTGCCCATTTGGTAATGCTATAGCTATACCTGTTGGTATTTTGGCATAAGCCTTAGACAAAATTACTATGTCTTCTTTAATTGTAGCCATTAAATCTAGGCCAGCGCTTTCAGAAGTTGCGTAAGATGGCAGTGGAAAATCAGCACCATGAGGTAACTGTTCTATTAAAATTTTTGTAATATTAGTCATATTGGTTTTTATAAATCAAAATTAATATGTTGAAAGACTAAAGAATTATAACTTAAAAGATAAGTGAACAAAAGTGTTTTTTAAGATTTTGATAGCAATATGACATATGGTGCGGTTAAGAAGAGTTGAACTTCCACTCGATTAAGAACAGCACCCTCAATGCTGCGCGTCTACCAATTCCGCCATAACCGCATATATTTTGTTATATGGATTATATATTATACAATTATTTGTCGCAAGCAAATATTCAATAAATAATACTATTATTAGCTATATAATATTGTGCTTATAGTGTTAAATATGTTACTTTAATTCTTAGAAAATAATTTTTAAAAGATTATATGCAACACATTGAAGATCTAATAAATAAAATAGACAAAATTGATAATTTGCTAAATTTAGAAAAAATTAAGTCAGACCTTTTAGGCAAAGAGGGTTTGATTACAAAAAGTTTTAAACTTATATCTCAATCAAGTAAAGAAGAAAAGATAGCTCTAGGGCAAAAGATTAACGTCTTAAAAACAACCACAGAAAAAAAATTGCTACTTAAAAAAGAATATTTAGAAGAACAAAACTTGCAAAAGCAATTGCTAGCACAAGAAATTGACATTAGTTTGCCTGTAGCAAAATTAGTTAAAGGTTCTATAAGTCCAATTTCTCAATGTTTGGAAGAAATGATGAATATATTTACGCAATATGATTTTGAAGTTGCTGATGGCCCTAATATTGAAAACGAATGGTATAATTTTGCAGCTTTAAATATAGATGAAAACCATCCTTCAAGAGCTTCGCATGATAGTTTTTATTTTAAACAAAAAACAGATAATGATAAAGTAATGTTACTACGCACACATACCTCTCCTGTGCAAATAAGACATATGAATAATAATAAACCTCCTTTTAGATTTATTGCGCCAGGAAGAGTTTACAGGTCAGACTATGATGCAACACATACACCAATGTTTCATCAAGTTGAAGGAGTTGTGATTGACGAAAACATTACTTTTGCTCATTTAAAATCTTTTATTATGGAGTTTGTTAGAAAATTTTTTGAAAATTCTAATATAGAGATCGTTTTTAGACCAAGCTTTTTTCCTTTTACAGAGCCATCGGCTGAAGTGGATATTAAAACTAAAGAATTTGGAAAATTTTTAGAAGTTATGGGTTGTGGCATGGTACATCCATCGGTATTAACAAATGTGGGTTTAGATCCTGAAAAATATCAAGGTTTTGCTTTTGGCTTAGGCGTTGAAAGATTTGCTATGTTAAAATATGGTATAAATGATTTACGTAAATTCTTTGAGGGCGATATAAGATGGATGAAACATTATAATTTTAGTGCATTTGATTGCCCAAGTATATTAGGAGGTTTAACAAAATGAGATTTACTTTAAGTAGTATTCAGCAGTTCTTTATAGAAAAACCTTCTCTACAAGAAGTTACTTCTGGATTAATTAATCTTGGTGTTGAAGTAGAAAAGGTTATAGATAGAAAACAAGATTTAGCTAGTTTTCTAGTGGCCGAAATTATATCTGCCGAGCCTCATGAAAATGCTAATAATTTGAAATTATGCATAGTTGATAACGGCAAGGAAAAATTACAAATAGTTTGCGGTGCACCTAATGCTAGAGCTGGAATAAAAGTTGTATTGGCACCCATTGGTTCGATAATACCTAATGGAAATTTTGTAATTAAAGCTTCTAAAATTAGGGGTGTAGATAGTAACGGCATGCTATGTTCTGCCAATGAACTTATGATAAGCGATGAAGATGAAGGGATAGTGGAGTTGGAAAAAGATGCGATAAAAGGGCAACAAGCTATCGTTGCTTTGGGTTTGAATGATCCAGTTATTGAAGTATCAATTACACCTAATAGGGGTGATTGTATTAGCTCTATGGGTCTTGCTCGTGATCTTGCGGCTATATTTCCTAACAAAGGATTTAAAAAATCAATAATTCCAACGTTGAATTATTCAATTCAACGCTCAAAAATTGTATCAAACATTTTAGCTAAAGAGCATTGCAGCTTTTTTTCTTTATGTGAAATAGAAAATGTTCAAAATCATCAGAGCCCCTCCTGGTTAAAACATTCATTGATGAATTCTGGAATTACATCTATATCATTGATTGTGGATATAGCCAATTACATATCTCATATGTACGGACAGCCACTTCACGCCTATGATAGAGATAAGTTAGATGGTAGTTTATCTTTTATTTGGGCTAAAGATGGAGAAGAATTTTTAGGTCTTGATGATAAGACTTATAAGTTAACAGCAAATGATTTAATCATAAAAGATGATAATGCTTGCCAAGCAATTGCTGGTGTTATAGGATCCAAAGCTAGCGCTTGTGGCGTAGATACTAAAAATATAATAATTGAATCAGCGGTTTTTGATAAAATAGCAGTTAGTGAAACTGGACGTAGATTGAAAATAGATAGCCATGCTAGATATCGCTTCGAAAGGTCTGTGGATCAAGAATTTGCTTTTAGTGCTTTAATTTTGGCAGTAGAAATGATTACAAGTTTTAGCGGTAAAGCTCTAAAGCCTATTGTTATCCAAAATAATCAATACGAAGCTAAAACAATAAAAATAGCTTTCGATATAATTGATAAAAAGCTTGGTTTTAAAATACCAAAAGATAATGTACACAATATTTTAACTAACTTAGGTTTTATTTCATTAGAAAAAGACGAAAATTATTTATTGCTACAAGTGCCTTCGTGGCGTTTTGATGTAAATATTGTAGAGGATATAGTAGAAGAGGTAGCAAGAGTTTTTGGGTATAATAATATTCCAAATATAAGCCTACCATCTTTTGTAACTGGTGCTAGCATAAAAGCTATGTTATCAACAAAGCAAAGAATGTTTAAAGATGCTCGCAGAATTATTGCAAGTATAGGTTATCATGAAATTCTTTCATGGTCTTTCACAGATAGCAGAGCTATAACTATCTTTGCTAAAGAATTTCAAGAGTTATATCTAGATAATCCTATAAGCCAAGAATTAGATTATATGCGTCCAAGCATTTTTCCTAATATGCTAAAAATAGCCGCACAAAATATTACAAGATCGCAAACAGATATTTCACTTTTTGAAATAGGTCCTGTGTTTGATTATAGTAATTCTGATAATAAAATATCCGAATTTTCTTACATATCGGGCTTAAAAATTGGCCTAAAAAATGAAAAAAATTGGCAAAATAAAGAACAAAAATATCATTTTTTTGATATTAAATCAGATATTCAGCATATATTTCAAGAACTGGGCTTTAATTTAGGTCAATGTCAACTGGATCGCGAAACACCTAATTATTATCATCCTTCTTGTTCAGCAAGAATAAGTTTAGGCTCTAATATTTTAGGATTCTTTGGTCAATTACATCCTAAAATAAACAAATATTATGATGTTAAGGATAATATTTTTGGATTTGAAATTAATGCTGATAATTTGCCAGCACTAAAATGTAAATATGGTAAAAAGTCAGAGCTAAAATTATCTCATTATCAAGATGTGGATAGAGATTTTGCATTTATTATCAATAAAAATCAAGCTGTAGGTGAAGTTATATCAGCCATTAACAAAATAGATAAAAAACTCATAGTAGATATTAAATTGTTTGATCTTTATGAGGGTAAGGCTATTAAGGACGATATGAAATCTATAGCTTTTACTGTAAAACTACAAAGCATTGATGCAACATTGTCCAATGAAGTAATTCATGACATATCTAATAAAATTATTAATTGCATGAAAAATACTTATGGTGCAATTTTACGGGATCAAAAATATGTATAACTATAATTTTATGGTTTTTTTGGACAAAGCTTAGAGTAAACATCAAAAAATAATAACTGTTATATATCATTTTACTGTATAATTACTTTAAGTATCCAACAAAATTGAGTTATGTCGAATTTAGAGTGGAATAAATTAGCTGCTGCGTTTTTATTAACAGCTTTGATTATAATGCTTGCTGGTAATATAGCTGATATATTATATATGCCTAATTTACCAGCAGAGCACAGAGGCTTCCAGGTTACAGTATCTGAAAATACTATTGGTACTACTAATAATACTCAAAAAGCTTCGGATACACCTGAAGTAATAGATATAAAATCTCTAATGATGAAGGCTTCTGCAGAAGCTGGGGCTATATTATCAAAAAAATGTAGTTCTTGTCATTCCGTAGCAAAATCTGGTCCAAATAAAATTGGACCTCATTTGTGGGGGGTTGTTGAAAGAGCTAAAGCTAGTATATCTGATTATAAATATTCTGCTGCTTTGTCTTCCAAAGGAGGGAAATGGGATATTGAATCGTTAGCAGCATTTTTACATAAACCATCAGCTTATGCCCCTGGTACTAAAATGGGCTTTATGGGATTCGCTAAACCAGAAGAGTTAGCTAATATTATAGCTTATCTAGAAACCTTAAAAGATTAATATGACTGTAAATAAATTCATCACCTTTGAAGGTATTGATGGCTGCGGTAAAACTACGCAGATTAAATTATTAGAACAATGGTTTTTACAAAATAATTTGAATTTTTGCTCTATGCGTGAACCTGGCGGAGATGCTGTAGGTGAAAAAATAAGATCTATATTAAAGGAAGAGGATGTAAGAGATGGTATTACTACTTTAGCTCTTATTGTTGCCGCAAGACGTGATAACATACAAAATATTATTAAACCAAATTTAGCTAAAAAAAAATTTGTTATTTCTGATAGATTCATAGATTCTACTATAGTATATCAAACTATTTTGGATAAAATATCTAAAGAACGTATTTTACAACTACATGACTTGTTGGATATATATTTTTTGCCAGATATTACTTTTTTTCTTGATGTTGACCCTCTTATAGCTAAGCAGCGTACAAGAGCAACTACACACTCTGATTATTCAAAAAATGATGATTTAGATTTAGAGGTAAGACAAAAACTGAGGGAGGGATTTTTAAATTTAGCTTCTGAATATCCTCAAAGGATAAAAATTATTGATTCTAATAATTCTCCAAAAAAGATTCATAATTATATAGTGCAATATCTTTCTACCTAGGCTTGTACATTACAATTTTTTTCAACATATAACATATGAAAGACGATATTTTAATAATTGATGCTTACGGCTTTGTATTTAGAGCATTTTATATACAACCACGTTTGACAACATCAGATGGTTTGCCTATAAGCGCTGTATATGGCTTTACATCTATGATAATAAAGCTATTAAATGATTTTGAAACTCGCAATATCGTTATTGTATTCGATGGTGGTGGAAAAAATTTTCGGCATGCATTATACCCTGAATATAAAGCTAATAGGCCTCCTTTGCCTGAAGATTTAAGAGTACAACTTCCCTTAGTGCGTGAAGTAGCAGAAAGCTTTAATTTAAGTATTTTAGAAAAAGTAGGTGTTGAAGCTGATGACATAATTGCTACAGTAGCTAAATTAGCGGCCAAACAAAATAAGCCGGCTATAGTGGTTTCTGCGGATAAAGATTTGTTTCAATTGATTGACGGCGAGATTAAATTATATGATCCTGTAAATAACAAATTTGTAACGAATGAAGATGTAGAAAATAAATTTGGCGTGAAAGCTTCTCAAGTTAGGGATTATCTATCTATTGTAGGAGATAAATCCGATAATATACCGGGTGTAGCTGGTATTGGTGCTAAGGGGGCGGCAGATTTACTAACTCAATATGTTAGTCTTGCCAATATTTTTGATAATATAGATATGGTAGAATCTGTTAAAAGAAGGCAATCTTTAATTGATAATAAAGATATGGCTATGCTTTCTTGGGAATTAGTAGGTCTAAGAGATATAGATATTGATTTTACGTTGGAAAGCTTTGCATGGAGCCCACCAGCAAAAGACATAATTGGAAGTTTTGTAAAACAATATAATTTTAAATCTTTAGCACCAAGAATAGAAAAGCTATGTGGGTTTAGTTTACAAGATGATAGGGGGGTGACATTATACCAAGTTTTAGAAATTATCGATCAAGAAAGTTTATTTTTAATATTAAACAATATTGTAGATAAAGGCTATATTTCATTAATTATAGAACCAGATAAATTATATTTCACGATTAATAGCCTAGAAGCTTATACTATAAATTTTAGTACCAATACAAGTACTGAGTTACTAAGTATTTTGATGCATTTCATAGATGATGATAGCATTATCAAAATTACGTATAACATTAAAAATTTGTTACATATTCTTGCGGATAAAGGAATTTCTGTAAATAACTTTGTAGGTTTTCATGATTTAATGTTAATGTATTATCTACATTCTAAAACTGCTGTAACCAATATAAATCTAAATGATTTAAGCTATAATCTTTTAGGTCAAGATATCTTTAGTCATCAAAAGATATTTTATGTACATAGATTATTCAGCGATATGCAGCAAGCACTTATGAAAGAAAAGCTGCTACATGTTTATTATGATGTAGATTTGCCTATTTTGAATATATTATATGAAATTGAATTTAATGGTGTAAAAATAGATTCAAAAATCTTAGGTGAATTGTCGCAAGAATATAATACCAGCATAAAATTATTGGAGCAGCAAATATTTACTATATGCGGTAAAACATTCAATATAGCATCCCCTAAGCAGCTGGGCGAAGTATTATTTGAGTGGCTTAGATTACCTGGTGGAAAAATTTCTGCAAAATCTAAAAGCTATTCGACTGACGTAGAAACTTTAGAAAAATTAAGTGAATTAGGTTTTGAAGGAGCAGATCTTTTACTGCAATGGAGGAGATTAAATAAGCTTGTGGGCACTTATATATTACCCTTATTAGAAAAAGCTTTAAATAATAAGGACCGAATACACACAACATTGCTTCAAACTTCTACGCTTACAGCAAGATTGAGTTCTATGGAACCTAATTTACAAAATATACCTATAAAAACACCAGAAGGCAGCAAAATTCGTAAGGCTTTTATTGTAGAAAATGGCAACAAACTTATTTCTGCAGATTATTCGCAAATAGAATTGCGAATTTTAAGTCATATGGCTGAGGTAAAAAAACTCAAAGATGCTTTTATAAAAAAACAAGATATACATACAATAACTGCTTGTGAAATATTTCAAACGACAGCAGAAAAAGTTACAGCAGAGCAAAGACGTAGTGCTAAAACCATCAATTTCGGTATTATTTACGGCATTAGCCCTTTTGGTCTTGCAAAACAGCTAAAAATTTCAAATAAAGAGGCAAAAGATTATATAGATCTATATTTCCGTCGTTATCCAGAAATTTTACAATATATGGAAATTACAAAAGAATTTGCAGCTAAATTTGGTTATGTTAAAACGATATCAGGAAGAAAATGCGCTATATCAAATATAAATGCAGCAAATTCCCAACTTAAAATGTTAGCAGAACGTACCGCTATAAATGCTCCTATACAAGGAAGCGCTGCAGATATAGTTCGTCTTGCTATGATTGCTGTTCAAAAAGCTTTGAAGGCTGGTGAATTTAAAACTAAAATTATTTTACAAATACACGATGAATTGCTCTTTGAAGCTCCAGAAAATGAAGTCAATGAAGTGATACCCGTCATAAAATATGCTATGGAAAATATACTACAATTTTCTATACCACTTACGGTGAATATAGCTGCAGCAGATAATTGGTATGATTGTAAGTAGACTTTGGGATTTAGGGTAGGTGGTATAAAATCACCCCTCCTTAGCCCCAAGAAAAATAATCAAGATAGTTTTTGCAAATTAGTTAGAACTAAGGTCTTCCTCTAAAGCACCTGATATATATACTTTTTCTGATGTAGCTTCATTATAATTAAAATTATGTTGCTGAAATTCAATTTTATCAGTAAATACTTCTACTGAAGTATGTTCATCTATTTTGTAATCACCACGAAATCTAAAAAAAGAATCTTCTATACTAAAACCCAATATTTGTTTATTAAAAAAAATCTTGTCTAAATTTTCTACATTTATAAAATCCTTGAATAAATTACCTTTAGGAAAGCTGGTTGTTTTAGTACGAGTGATTGTACTTAAGTCAAAGCTAGTTTTTAAAGATTCAGCTAAAGAATTTAAAGCAGCATTTTTTTGAATGAAATATTGCAATTCGTAAAAAGTTTCAAAATTATCTGAGGTATGAACTAAGTTTTTGGCTGTATAGCTCATATTAAAAGCTACATCTAAATCAGAGCCTGCGTTAATAATAAGTGTGTCTGATAAACCAAACTCTTTCCTTGTTGAATATGTTTCTAGTTCTTTACCTAAAGGATTAAAATCACATAAAAAATGCATAGATTTAGTAATGTTGCTTTCAAAACTAGATATAAAGCAGGCTTTTTTTGGCAACTCAATAGAATTATTAGTTAGCGTATAATCAAAATAGTTATCGAAAGTTCTTACTTTAGTTTCTATGTTTTCATTTACACAGAGTTTTAATGACCCAGCACCAATTGTTGTTTTTGTAGTAGCATTTGTTACGTTTATTTTTATATCAGCAATAACGTTAGCTGCAGTATCATTTTTTTGAAATAATGTGGAGAATGTTCCTGTAAAGTTTAGTGCTGTATTGTCAAATTTTTCTTTTATAGACTCAAATTTTTGATTTACTAAATTTTCTAGATTAAACATAAAACTCCTTTTTTTTGAGTATGATTACTTATTGGTATAAAGTTAAAGTAGGTTTAGAGATAATAATTAAATTAAAGTTAAAAAAACTTAACTATTATAATTAATTGAGATAATTATAATACATTATTCGGAGCATGTCAACAAAAAAATAAATCAAAGATTTAAATTTTGCTAAATCCTAGTTGATAATTCTCATTTTTTAGTTTTTTATAAAACTCTCTAGCTTCGGTTACTATTAAGGAATTATTATTATCAAAAATTAAGATAATTTCTTTGAAATATTTAACGTCATAATTGTTAAAACCGAATAGATTATAAAGTATTAATATACTTGCATTATTTGGTATTTCTCCGCCAGTGGTAATATATAGATTCTGCTTTTCTGGCTGTTCATCAAATTTACTGCCATGAGGTATAAAAGATTTTTTGCTAAAAGTCCACAAAACTTCATTAATTTCTTCTTGAAGATCTTCAGAAGTAGTGCGCAAAATCATAAAATTTTGGTATAAATATTTTTGTTCCAATATTCTGCATAAAGCTTTAATAGGATTTTGGTCTGTAATGCTTATAAAATTTATTTGTAATGACATAAAATTAGTAAGTTATTTTATTTAAATATAGCCCACAAGCTGGAGCTGTTGCTGCTGCAAATTTTCGATCACGAAGCTCTAAAACTTCTTTTATATAGCCAGCTTCCCATTTTTCAAGACCAACCATAACTATACTGCCAACAAAGTTTCTAACCATATGATAAAGAAAAGATCTAGCTACAAAATGGAATTCTATTATATCTTTTTCAAGATATAACTCTATTGAATTAACTGTTTTTAGTGGACTTTTGCTATAACAACCTTTAGCTCTGAAAGATGAAAAATCATGAGCTCCTACAAGGTAAGAAGATGCTTGGCGCATTGCTTGTAAATTTAACTTCTGCTGAATCCACCATGCTCTATTTCTCATGATTACCGATGGTACTTCAGTATTTAAAATACGATAAATATAACTACGGGTTTTGGTAGAAAATCGTGCATGAAAATCTTCAGATACAAGTTCACAAGATTTTACAATTATATCGTAATTTTGTAGAAAGTGATTTGTAGCATTTATTATAACAGAGCACTCATATTTTTTAGGTAAATTGAAATGCGCCACTTGTTCTATAGCGTGCACACCAGAATCTGTACGACCGGAAGCGTACAAAATAGTGTTGTATTTACTATAGCAATAAATAGCGTGTTCTATCAATCCTTGGATTGATATACCATTATTTTGCTTTTGCCAACCTACTAGATTAGTTCCTAAATATTCTATTGTAATTTTATATCTGAAATTTTGCATAAATATTAACAATTAGTACTAATTAGCTACCAATGCAATTAGCACTTGAACCAGGATATTGTGTAGATAAAAAATTAGAAATTTTTTGCATAAGCTCTTCTTGTAAGACACCTGCATCATCTTCTAATGGATATTTATAAGAAAGTTTTAAACCTATAAAATGATAGGCAACTTTATCTACATATATTGATATATATTCTTTTTTTAATAAATTGCTTGCGGATGATAATGATGTAGTTATTGATTGTATCAAATCAGCTATTACAATTTCATTTTCTTTAGTAGTGATATTTATAACTAACTCTAACTCTCTAAAAGGCGTTTTACTATAATTTATAACTATTGAGTCGGATAATTTATAATTAGGAATAAAAATTACACGGTAATTAGAAGTGAGTATTTTTGTAGATCTGAATCCAACATATTCAATTACACCAGATATACTGTCAATTTTGATGTGGTCTCCTTCAGCAAAAACATTATCAAGCAATATAGTGATAGTAGCAAAAAAATTCTTCAATGAATCTTGAGCTGCTAACCCCAAGGTTAACCCAGCAAGTCCTAAACCAGCAGCTAATCCCATTACATTAATACCTAAAATATTTAAAATAGCTATTATGCCAACAAAAGTAATACAAATTTTACCAATTTTTAATAAAAAAACTATGATTTCTTCATTTAATCTTGTTCTTTTTGAGCATGCGTGATGTTTTTTCTTTAAAAGATAGGGGATCATAAAGCTAGCTAAATTATACCCCGCTGAAGATGAAGTTAATACTATAAATAAATTAAAAATACTAAAAATAGATGACTCTAAATATTTCAAATGATCCTTAATTGTAAAAAAATAAGAAGTAAATATAATAAGACCTATGATAAAAACTTTAAAGGGTTTTAAAACAGGTTGAAAAAAATCTATGTTAATTTTAAAAACTTTGCTAAGTATAGAAAAGAATAACTCTGAAATTTTTTCAATAAAATTATGACCTATAATAGTAAATAAACTAATGGTAAAAAATTCTAGAAAGACATAGTCCATATATGGTACAAAGGATATATTCATGTATCTTTTTTCTTATTTATAATAATATATATTATATAGTGAAATACCAAAAAAGTGGAGTTTTTTGAATTGCACATGATATTTTTATTTAAGCAAATTGCAAGCATTTACGATTTTAGTACAAGCCTTTTCTAAAAGGTCAAAACTTGTTGCATAAGATAACCTAAAATACCCTTGGGAACCAAAAGCTATTCCTGGTACTATGGCTACTTCGGCATATTCTAATAGATATTTAGCAAAATCGTTATCGTTTTTTATGATTTCTTTTGCTGGAGTCATTTTATTAAAAAACTTTCTGCAAGAAGGAAATAAATAGAAGCTACCTTCGGGGGTAAAAATTTCAATATCAGCCTGTTGTTGTAGTATTTGGATACAAAGATTACGTTTTTGTTGAAAAATTGCAGCATTAGTTTTTATAAAATCTTGTGCACCCCCCAATGCCTCTAAGGCAGCGTATTGACTTATAGAGCATGGGTTTGAAGTGCTTTGAGATTGTATTATAGCCATAGCATCAATTAATTGCTTTGGCCCAGCGCCATAACCTATACGCCATCCAGTCATTGAATATGCTTTTGAAACACCATTAATTATAAATATTCTATCTTTTAAGTCTGGTGCTACTTGAGATAAAGTATAAAAAATAAAATTATCAAATATTATATGTTCATATATATCATCAGACATAACATATACATGTGGATATTTACGCAAAACCACAGCAAATGCTTCTAACTCTTCTTTACTATAAGTTACACCAGTTGGGTTACTAGGGGAGCATAATATTAGCCATTTAGTTTTATTCGATATATTTTTTTCTAACTGCTGGCAAGTAAGTTTAAATTTATTTTCAAAAGTAGTTTCAATAATTCTTGGACTTCCCCCACAAAGACCTACCATATCAGGATATGAAACCCAAAAAGGAGAGGGGATTAAAACCTCATCATCTGGATTCAAAGAAGCCATAAACAAATTATATATTACTTGTTTAGCTCCAGAGCCGACTATTATTTCGTTTAAATCAAAGTGTAAATTATTTTCTGCTAAAAATTTTTTAGCTACAGCTTTTTTTAATTCAAGTATACCATCAACATTAGTATATTTGGTTTTTCCTTCCCTAATAGCTATAATAGCTTTGTCTTTTATATTATCAGGTGTATCAAAGTCGGGTTCACCAACACTTAAAGAAATTATATTTTTCCCCTCAGCTTTTAAAATATTAGCTTTTTTAGAAACTTCTAAAGTAGGGGAAGGCTTTATAAATTTTAATTTATCAGCTATCAGCATAATGTAATTTAGATATTAAAAACTTGATTATGGATTACTTATATGAAACACTTACAAATAAGTTACTTAATTACTTGTAAGTGTAATTTTACTACAATTCAATTTAAAAATGATACGATATGCTAAAGAATTTTCTAAAATCTGCTAAAAATATTTATTTAAGGGCGAAATATTCAATTATACATTTACCAAATTTATTACAAAATAAATATACTCAATTGGTTGTTGATGCTAAAGAGATGATATTGAAATTTAACAATTTGCGCAATACAAATATTGAATTAGTAAAATATCATCTATCAGAAGGTAGGATATTTGATGCAAAATTGCGTCTGGGTATATTGAGTAGAATAATAGCAAAAGAGGATGAGGAAATTTTTAATTTAAAGGCGTGGACGTACTATATAGAGGGTAATATTGATAAATCAATTGAATTTTTTAATTTAGCAAATGAATCAAAGATAGTAGACTTTCTTTCAAATCCTTATAATTATGAAATGGTACCACAAGAAATATATAAAGCACGACGTTCTTGGCAAGCTAATTATTATGATAGTATGTTTTTAGAAGGAAGGGATTATTTACCCCATAGTATTATTAAATCTTTTCTACAATTTATTCCACAAAGAGAACATAGAAAAATATTAGATTTAGGCGCTTCTACAGGAATTATTTCTTATGAGATTTCAAATAAAAACAACCAAGATCATTTCTTTGCCGTAGAAAATAGCCAAAATATGATAAATTATATAAATAAATTTCATAAAAATTTATATAAGGAAATTTTCCAACAGGAAATAATAGATTTTTTAGAGAATAACCAAGAAAAATTTGATATTATTTTGAGTTTTTGTAGTTTGGATTTCATAAAACATCTTGATAATATTTTTACAAATATTTATCAACATCTAAACGAAGGAGGTGTTTTATGTTTAACTTTAGAAGTGACTATTGATAAAACAAAATTAAACACAAAACTATATAATTTTGTATATAATGTAGATGAGATAATTAAAAGCTTAACGCATATAGGTTTTTACATTTTAAAGAAAGATACTAATAAAATAAGAGATAAAGAATACTTAACTATAATAGCTAAGAATAATTATTATAATGTGATAAATGATAGGATATAAAAACCTCATAAATACTAGAAAAATATTGCTGTTACTACATATAAGTATAATTTTTTTCTACACCAATAGTAATATTTATGGTGATAATGAAGTAGACATTACATACAATTATGATGATTACGAATATGATCAGGATAATGAATATGACTGCGATAAAATATACGATCCTTTTGAATCTGTTAATAGAAAAATATTAGATTTTAATATGATGTTGGACAGACTCTTGGTGCGTAAATTATCACATACATATAAAGCTAATGCACCTACAAAAGTGCAAGTTGCTTTTAGCAATTTTTTCTATAATCTATACATGCCTAATACTATAGTCAATAGTTTTTTACAGGGTGACACAAAAAATGGATTGAGGGCTGTATGGCAAGTTTTTATTAATTCTACTTTTGGATTATTTGGATTTAATGACGTAGCTGCTAGAATTGGTATTGTTGCAACAAAAACAACTTTTGGAGATACATTAGCAAAATATGGTTTTTATAGGGGGCCATATCTTATGTTTCCAATATTTGGTCCTACTACTGTTAGTAATTCAACGGAAATTATTATCAACATATTAGATTTATTTAATCCTATTTTGTATAACATACCCAAAGCTTTGAATCTTACAGTAAAAGCTTCAAATTTAACAGTTAACAGATCTAAAAATACAAATTTATTAACAGACTTAGATGATCAGTCTACAGATTTATATAGTACTATTCGTAGTGTTTATTGGCAATATTTAAAAGCAAATAGTAAATATCCAGTTAAAAATAAATGCAAAAGTAAAATTTAAAAATATAAAAAATTTTTTAGCGGTGGATAATATAGAAAAAAAGACAAATAAGTTACAAATATCCCAAGAAAAAAGAGCTGATGCTTTAAAAATTAACTTATTAAGACGCAAAAAATCTCAAACCAATGAAGCATTGGATAATAATAATGATAAAATTATAAAAAATAATTAGTAAAATGCAAATTTTATTAGAGTTTGTATTACTATTGGTGTAAAGTTACTATTAGTAGTAAAAATAAAGTTTGATTCAGTGATGTTCAAATTCCTCGATTTTTTTAAAAAATCTTTTAACCAAAAAGACTTATCAGGTAAGCAAGATAACGAGAGTAATCTTTCAAATGATCATGCTACTGGTATAAAACCTAAAAGTTGGTATGAAGAAAGATATGATCTACTTCTTGTGCAGCGCAATATGTTGGGATTTTTCTTTTCAGTTGCTTTGGTGGGTATAGTTTTAGCGGTAATAGCTGTACTAAAAATATCCACTTCTAAAGAATTTGATCCTTTTGTCATATCAATAGAAGAAAAAACAGGTTTAACAACAGTAGTGAAGCCTTTAAGTCAAGAAGTTCTTCTATCCGATAGAGCTTTAACTCAATATTTCATTAAAAAATATGTGGCTGCAAGGGAAACATATAATATTGCAGACTTCAATGCTCAAAGCCGCTCTATTGTAAGAGTTTTGTCTAATAATAATGTCTATTGGCAATATATAGGTTACCTTAAAGATAATGATTTTTCTAAAAAATATGGTGATAAAAATTCTACTTATTTAACAGTAAAATCTTGGTCGCAATTAGAAAAAAATAAATATATTATACGTTTTACTATCACCGAAACACAAGGAGAAATGAGGTCGTTCAATAAAATAGCTGTGGTAGTTGTAGACTATATAACAATTGAGTTATCCCCACAAGAACTAGATATTAATCCAATTGGTTTTCAAGTAACTGCATATAAGGTAGATGATGATAATAGCTAATATTAATATAAAAAATTTTAGTAGAATATGTATAATTATTGCATTTTTTCTTTTGAGCACAAGTGCAAAGAGTGAAAAAGGCAAAATACCACTTGCTACAGATAATAGGATAAAAACTTATGTATACAATGATAATGAAGTATATTTATTACCCCTAGCGTTAAATCATCAATGCATAATAGAAGTAGGTAAAAACGAAAAAATAGAAACTATTTCACTGGGAGAAAGATATGCTTGGGATATGAAGATAATAAACAATCGGTTGTTTATTAAAGCTATAGAAAAAAACGTTAAAACTAATATGGTTTTAATAACAAATAAGCGGATGTATTATTTTGATATAATCTCTAAAAATCTGAGTGATGATGAAGATATGCAAGATTTTGATGGTGAAGTAGTTTATCGTATGAAGTTTATTTATCCAGATAAAACATTATTTAATGAGTAACAAAATTAGAATATAAAGATGGCTAAAGATAACAATCAAGAAAGTTCTGAACAAAATAAACAGCCAGTTACTACACCACAAGCAGCGGTGCCGTCTAATAGTAATATTGTATTCATAGGCTTTTTTGGGATAATATGTTTAATTGTAGTCTATTACATATATAATGCATTCAAGGGTGAAGATAACATAGAGACAAAAATACCGGTTCCAAAAAATATAGCAAAGCCACCTGTAAGTCAAGATAATTCTGGGATAAATATTCCTCAATTACCACAAATACCTAAACTTCTTGCTCCAGTTGAAGGTATCTCAGACGTTAAAATTTTGCCTCCATTACCTCCATCACCTCCAATTGCTCCTCAAGCATCAGTTATAGATTTACCTAAACCTATTGAACAAAAATCTTCAGACTCTGGGCTAAAAGAGCAAACTGTTGTTGCTAAAGAACAAAAAATCAAAGAGGATAATAAGCGTAAAGCTTCTATTATGGCTTACGGAGGAGGTGGTGGGGCTAAGCAAGATGAAAAAGCCATCTCTAAAGCACAACTTGATGATTTTACAGATATTTCAAGAAACTCTGTAAGTTTTAAAGGTGCACCTGAATATTTACTTGCTAAAGGAAAAATAATAGATTCAATTATTGAAGTTCCTATAAATAGTGGTATAGGTGGAGAAATTAGAGCCATAATATCAAGGGATGTATATTCTCAAAGTGGAAAGATTATATTAATACCCAAGGGTTCAAGGGCTATAGGTAATTATTCTACTGGTGTAGGAAAGCCGGTGGGTGTTATAAATGTTAACTGGGAAAGAATAGATTTAGTAAATGGCTACGTGGTAAAGCTTACTAAAACTTCTGGCGTAAATAATTTAGGAATGGTAGGAACAAATGGAGACGTAGACTATAAAATTGCTGAACAAATAACAAAAACTCTTATGTCTTCAGTAATTAGCATAGCTTCCGCTGTTGGCCTAGACTCGATAGCTCCTGTTTCCCCAATAACTACTACCACAAATAACAACTCATTGAATGCAACTTCTTTTACAACTCTATATCAAGCAATTATGTTATCAGTAGCAATACCAAATCAGACAATCCAAGAAAAGGCCCAAAAATTATGTAACGATGGTCTAAATGCACTTAAAAGTATAATGTTAGCAAATTCAACCAATCCTATTATTGCGCTTATTACTAATTTAAATCTAGAGAATTTATGTAACGACGTTAATAGAAACTATCAGCAGATTATTACAGACTTCGCAACTGCAAATTCTTTTTTAACCAACAATGGCACATTTAGCTCAACTGATAATTCAGCTACTAGTAAAGCAGCTGCACAGGCTTACACAGACTTAAACAACACCTTAAAAAGCATTGCTGGCACTCAAGATATCACTACTGTAGTCACAATACCTCAAGGTTCAGTAATTAAAATGTATATAGGTCAAGATATAGAATTTCCTAAAGAGGCTATAGATAGGTCTCGTTAAACAAGACTTTGTTTAACCAAATATTAAATACACGTATAATTTTTGTATATTTTATTATAATATGAGTGACTTTTTAGCATTAGAAACATATCTTTTACCCATTAGAGACATTTTGTTAGAAATGTCTGTAAACGAAATTATAGTGAATGAGCCTGGTGAAATTTGGGTGGAAAAAAAGGGTGATTTTAGAAAAGAATTAATCCCAGCCTTTGATTTTGTACATCTTATGGGGCTCGCTCGGCTTATTGCACAATCTACAGATCAGATTATATCAGAAGAAAAGCCACTATTATCCGCTACACTGCCTAATGGATATAGAATACAAATCGTATTTCCTCCTGCAACAGAGCCAGGGAAAGTGGCTATGTCAATTAGAAAAAGCAATGAAAAATCATTTACCCTAGATGAATATGAAACTTTTGGTGCTTTTTCTAAAACTCTAATTACAGGGACAGAGGCTTCTAGTGCAAACCAACAGATGCGGCATTTAAGTGAATTATTGCGTGATAATAAAATAAAAGATTTCCTTAGAGCGGCAGTTAAATATAAAAAAAATATTATAGTAAGCGGTGGAACTTCTACCGGTAAAACAACTTTTCTTGGAGCAGTATTATCAGAAATTCCTACGCATGAGAGGCTTATTACTGTTGAAGATGCAAGAGAGATTAGATTGTCTCAACATCCCAATAAGCTACATTTGATATCATCAAAAGGGGGGCAAGGTAGAGCTAATGTTTCGACACAAGATCTTATAGAGGCTTGTTTAAGACTTCGTCCCGACAGAATAATAGTTGGTGAAATTAGAGGTTCAGAAGCGTTTTATTTTCTCAGGGCTATAAACACAGGTCATCCTGGGTCTATATCTTCTTTGCATGCCGACAATCCATTAATGGCTATAGAACAAATGAAATTGATGGTTATGCAGGCATCTTTAGGTATGCCACCGGAAGAAATCAAAAAATATATCATGAATCTTATTGATATAATAGTTCAATTAAAGCGTGGAGAAAACGGAATTAGATATGTTTCTGAGATATATTTAAAAGACTCTGTGAAATTTAATTAGAGTAGCTTTAGGCATATGCCATGTGCTTTGATCTGCAAAAAATCAAAAAATACCCCCCCGTTCAGTTAATAGTATAGCCCCTTGCGATTCAGCTAGTAAAATTGGGAGGGTGTGTCAATATAATATATGTGTGTTATGTGCTTTGTGTATATATGAGCTTTTTTTAGCATGCTTTGTGTATATATGAGCTTTGAGAGCATGATGCTTTGCATCCCCCCCCTCGTGATGAATTGTACTTGGGGGGGGGTAGTTTATTACTACTCTGCATTATTCTTCGTCACCAAGTGCCCGCGCAAATCACCAAAGATGTTTTTTATCATTGGTGATTAAGTAGTGGTATTACAAGTTTAGTGAAAAACCTACAGAAAGAGTAAAATTTTGCATCCCTATAGAATTTTTATCGCTACTATTAGCCTTGCTAGTTTTAGTAAAAATAGGAGAGGCTGCTGGTGCAGTTTTGTTAGACCAGTTTTCTTTAACTTCAGCAGGGCCAGTATTACCAGCAGTCTGACAAGCTAGGTCTATAATAATGTGCCCGGAATTGAAATTACCATTAGGAGAAAATTTCATGGCTACATGAGTACGGTTAGCCCAAGTAGTTGCATTCTGTTCAGCTGTACGTGTGAATTTGTGGGTACCAGCAATAGCAGCAGCACCAGGAACTACAATAGTACCTTGGTCATTAGTCTCGAATTCCAATGTTTCCTTTTTCATGAAATTCATCAAACCAAAACCAGTACCAAATGAAAAGTTTACCCCTTCCTCTAGTTGCATATCAGCAGTAGCAATATCAAGAAATGCAAACGATGTTTTAACAGCACTCTTCACTTCTTGATTTGGTAATTGGCTATAGATGTTTTTTATTGCAGCGTGGGTATTAATTTTTGGTTGAATTGAGTTGTGTAATTGTTGTATCTGAGTAAGATTCAAAGTGTTTAGTTCAGTAGTAGCAGCATTATTAGTAGCATATGTAGTGATAATTGGTTTATCAGCAGCAGTTGGCTCGTTATCTTTTAGTTTATCTACAAACGCTGCTAGTGGGGCTTCTACATCGGTGACGCTACTCTTGAATGTCTCTAATTTTGTATCTATCTCTTTATATAACGCACCTAAAGCTGTTTTAATGTCAGTCAAGACACCAAGAATCTTGTTTGCACCATCCTCAGTAAGCTTAGCATCATCCTCATTTAAGGCTTGAGACAATTGTTCAACACGACCTTCTAATGTAGTTGCTTCTTCGGTATCTTCTGCTAATAAAAAGCCATCATCGTCTTTTGCTAGCGTTAATGCTTTTAATGTATCTAATACAACTGTATTTTCTTGTACTGCACTCGCCGCAATATCTATTTTAAGTTTTGCTAATGCTTCGCCAGTATCGTAAAATTTTTTAATTTTATCCACTGCAGCTATGGCAGCATCTAACTCAGCTGATTTTATTGAGGAAGTTGTTTTTATATTGGTTAGAACCGGAACTAATTTATTTACTTTCTTGACCACACCATCTTCGTAAGTAGTTACAGCCTCAATTCGTTTAGTAGATTCTGCTTGAACGTCAGCGTTAAAATCGGTAAATAAACTATTAATAATATTATTTAAATGTTGTTTTGCAGGATTAAAATCGCCATTGCCACTGTTATTGCCATCGTCAGCATTACTGATTTCTTTGGCAATAATCCCCTCTAATGCTGTTACTTCAGCATCAGAATCCTTTTTAGGATCTTCATCACCATCACTTTTGTTTTTAAAAGCTATATTAAAAACCTTTACTTGCTCGAATATAAACTGATCTACTATTTTTCCTGTTGATTTTAGCTTAGTGTCTAAAGTAGCAAAAATACCCCCATCATCATGAGCAGTATCAGATTTTAGTTCTTTTGCTATTTTCCCTAACTCTACAATCGCAGCACTATCTTTTGCGAATATGGTATGTTCGTTATGACTTGATACGTAAAAAGGTAAATCATATTTTGATGCTAATGCTTTGGTTAAATGCGAGCCAAGTTCTTTCTGTGTTGCGGCGTCATCAATTTTAGTTTTAATAGCACTACCACTACCACTACCACTACCACTACCACTACCACTAGTATTATCCCAAAGGCTAGTGCTTATTGCTTTTAAACTTGTTATTTCTTCATCTAAAACGTCGTTATTGTTATATTTTAAACCCAAAGAATTTTTAGTAGTAGTTTCAAATAATTGTGAGGGTATAACGGGGAATGTTGGATTATCGATCTTATAAGTACTGTCAAAACTGCTAGTACCAACATGAATACCCATTTTCACTTGCGAAGAAATATTAAATAATAACGATGCACTTAAAGAATAATCTCTTGTTAGAGACCAATCAAATTGTTTTGGGATTGAATATTCTCTTGTCCTGGTATTATAGCTTTGGTTTAGTAATTGACTTTGGCTTAACAAAGATTTACCTAACATAATTTCAAATGAAGGTTCGCCTATGTCATAATCGGCATCAGCGAAAATACTGTTAGAAATTAATGAGCTTGTGGATAAAGATGCCAATATGGCTAGATTTAAAATTTTTTTCATATACTTGAGTTTAGTAAATAAATTTAGTTGGTTAAATATTAAATTTATATTTATTAATTAAGTTCTTCATCTACCTACCTTATTTAAATGTGTTATTTAAAGTAATTGTAGTACAAATAAAGAAAATGCATATTTAATTACACATTAATAAAATTAACACTAACATAATTTTTTTAGAAAAACTAGTAGAATTAACCCCAGTTAGTTATTTTATTTACCTTTTATAAAAAACATAAGAGTAAAATTAGGTTTATATTATGTATATACTATATAAAATATACTACATTGTTCTTTGTTTTTTTTTTTGGAATATGGTCTATAGATAACTATATTTTAAGATTTATAAATATAAATATAAATATGATATTATAGTAAATAAAATTAACAAGTGCAGTGTTGTATTAATGCAACACGAATATCATTATTATGATATTAATCTTATACCTAAAATCAGCCCTATAATAAGCAGGCATATTTTTAGGTGCAAGTAATGTCGCCAAAATAAAAATGCATGAAATTCATAGAAGAAGTGTGATGGAGTATACAAAAGATTTTAAAATTTGATACTTGAATTATTAATCTGATAAAAGTTCATCTAGTTTTCCTTCGTTTTCCAGTGCGTATAAATCATCACATCCACCAACATGATAGTTACCTATAAAAATCTGAGGTACTGTTTTTCTGCCACCAGATAATGCTATTAAATTTTCTCGCATATCATCTTGCCCAGTTATCTCTATTTCTTCATAAGATACAAATTTCTTATCCAATAATTTTTTGGCTTTAACGCAATAAGGACAAATTTCTTTTGTGTAAATTACAACTTTTTTCATATTATGTCTATTTATTATCTTATAATAATGTGGTTTTTTGGATAGAATGTTAATATCAAAATAGTAGATTAAAAAACTCATTAATACTACCAAAAGTGTAAAAATACAACCTAAGATTATTTTCATATATTACCCTATTTCATTTTGCAATAAAAAATAGTAGAATGATAAATATTAACAAAATTCAAAATCTATATGCTTAAATTAATGAGATTATTTTTACTTAATGTAATTATATTAACAATTATGTCTTGCGCGAAAGAGGATAAATCTAATAATACAACAACCGCCGAGGAGCATATAAAGAAATATAGCGCAGAATATTTGGCATGTAAAGAGCCAGATAATTCAAACAAACCCGAATGCAAAAAAGTTAAAAATGAAAATAATGTAAAAAAAGACCAAAATGAGTTTGTTGAGATTAGTAATACACCGCAAAATGAAAATTCTATAGCTGTGTTAGAAAAAATAATTCAGGATGATAAAGAAAATAATAATGATAAGAATCATTCAGAGGTGCAAAATGGAGCTGAGTCGAAATTAGAAGAAATAAAACCAATAACAGTTCAACAAGATACCAAACAAATACAAAATGAAGAAGACTATAAGGGTAAAGCTAAAACCAAAGAAGAGGCCGAAGCATTCCTTAAAATTAAAGTTGATGTATTTGCTATAGATAAGGATGATTTGGTTTTGGGCGATAGAAATTCTAGGGTTGTTGTGCTGGAATATTCTTCTCCAACTTGCTACCATTGTGCTTATTACCGTAATAATGTTTTCCCAGAAGTAGCTAAAAAATATATAGAAACAAAGAAAATAGCTTATGTAATTAGGCAATTCACTGTTTCTAGGCAAGACGTGGAAGCAGCATCCTTAATTTATTGCGCCCCTATGGAGAAACGCTATAGTTTTATAGATATTTTATACAAACAACAGCAAAATTGGGCGTTTAATAACAAATATAGCCAAAATCTTGTTAATATAGCAAAAATAGGAGGTTTGAGTGAAGAGGTTTATAAAGAATGCTTAACCAATAATGATTTGGTTAATAAACTCCTGGCTTTTACTAAAGCAATTGGTAGCACAGAAGGGTTTGTAGGTACACCAAGCTTGCATATAAATGGTAAAAAACTTGAAAGCGAACATAGTATGCAAAATATTATCAATGCTATTGATAAAGCTATTGATAAAGCTATTGAAGAGAAAAAATAACTGCATCAATCTACTATGAATAAAGACGAGCTAAAAAAAAATCTTCAGCAGATAGAGGATAAAATTAGTAAACTTAATCAAATGAATAATTTTAAGCAATTTAGATTTGCTACGCATTTTTTATCTTTAGAAATAGTGGCTATTATTTTGTTTTGCAGTTTTATTGGTTGGAAGTTAGACATGTACTTTACAACGAAGCCATTTTTGTTTATTATATTTTTGACTATTGGTATTTTTGTGCAATTTAAAAATATATTAAAGTAACTTTAAAATCTTAGATTATGTCCGGTCCATTAGAACAATTTGAAATAAAAAAGATAATAGATTTGAATTTATATGGGTATGACATAAGTATTACAAATTCAACAATATGGATGTTTGTTGTGGTTGCCAGTAGTTTGTTGCTATTTTCTGCGATGTGTTCTTCTAGAAAATTATTGCCTGGAAAATTACAAGCTGTAGGGGAGATGTTGGTAGAATTTATCAATAATATTGTGCAAGTTAATGTTGGAAATGAAGGTAAAGCTTTTGCTCCATTTATTTTCACATTATTTTGGTTTATTTTACTTTCTAATCTTTTGGGTTTGCTGCCATATGCATTCACCGTAACTAGTCAAATTATAGTAACTTTTACTTTGGCGAGTATGTTGTTTGTTTTAATAAATATCTATGGGTTATTTAAACATGGTCTGCATTTCTTCTCATTATTTTTACCAAAAGGAACTCCATCATGGCTTGCTCCTTTAATGGTTTTAATAGAGTTATTTGCTTACCTTACAAGACCAATAAGTTTAGCATTAAGACTTTTTGCAAATATGGTGGCTGGACACATTCTTTTGAAGATATTGGCCGGTTTTGCAGTAAGCCTTGGGTTATTATTTAAAATTCTACCCATTGCATTTGTTTCTTGTATAGTGGGATTAGAATTTTTTATAGCTGTATTACAAGCATATATTTTTACAATTTTAGCTTGTGTATATTTGAATGATGCAATAAACTTACATTGAAAACAATATTAACTTAACTAATTAACTACAAAAAGGAGAATTTAATAAATGGAAACTTCTAGTCTAAAATATATAGGTGTTGGTTTAACAGTTATAGGTATGTTTGGTGCAGCACTTGGGGTATCAAATATTTTTGCTTCTCTACTAAACGCTATGTCACGTAATCCTTCTGCATCTGAGCAATTACAAAGAATGGCTTTTGTGGGTGCTGGTTTAACTGAAGCTATGGGATTATTCTCGTTTGTTTTAGCTATTCTAATCTTATTTGGTTAAATTTTGAATTTATACCAATTTGTATATTCTCTCATAGAAGTTGGTACTTCAGCTCTAATAAAAACTCAAGACCGTTTATAGTTTTTTGAGTTTTTATTAGTATCACAATAAACATAAAAAAATAAATAAATAATGCCACAGCTTCGTACAGAATTTTTTTCTTCTCAAATATTTTGGCTAACTATATGTCTATTAGTATTATTTTTACTATTTCGCTTTGTATTTTTACCCAAAATTATGTATATAATTAACTACCGTAAAGAACAGATAGGTAGCAAATTACAATCGGCTAAAACCAATGTTCATAAAATAGAAAAGCTTGAAGATGACTATGAGGTAAAGATTAAGGCTATAAATTCAAAAATAGAAGCTATTAAAGTTGCTTCTAGAAAAGAGATACAGGCGGAATTTGATAAAAAAATTCAGCAATCTAGTGAAGAATTAGATGCTAAATTCTTTGCAGCTACAATTGAATTGCATGAACAATTCGATAATTTAGATGTAACTTCTGCTGCAAAGCAATTATTTGAAAAGTTTTTAGATAAAATAGCTAACAAAAATATTCAAGTCAAATAAAACACAAGAGGATTAAATGATTAATACAGTTAATAATGCTGAGTTTTGGTTGTTAATAGGTTTTTTATTATTTGTATTTTTTACATATAAAAAACTGCGTAATGTTTTTATGCAGAATATATCAC
This sequence comes from Rickettsiales bacterium, assembly GCA_947454145.1. GTDB lineage: Bacteria > Pseudomonadota > Alphaproteobacteria > Rickettsiales > Rickettsiaceae > JAIOYM01. Next base: position 20,252 of record CANGIW010000003.1, on the reverse strand, counting down.
TTTACGTATCCAATTTAGCTGAAGAGATGCAGCAAGCTCAAAATTTATTGGATAATTCGATAACAAATCTTGCTGTTGTTGAAAAAAAGATGATTGCCCTTGTGGAATATGAAAAGCAAATGTTTCAAAATATAGATAGTTTCTTAAAGCAACTTAAAAACAATAAACTACAAAGTTTTAATGCGAGCTATGAATATAAAAAATTAGATTTAGAGCAAAATATAAAGGCATTAAAATTAAAGCTAGATTCAGATATCAAGAATAAGATCATTATAGCATTAGAAGCTAATATTAAACAATATTTAAACCAAAATCCTATTAGTGATATACAATTTGCTTTAAATATGTTGAATATAACCTCAGAACATAATGTTTTGTGATTTACACGTGTGTTAAGAGAGTAATTCAAGTCGCATTATAGTAGTAGTCTATATAATCCATATAATCCTATACTATATAAACAAAATATAGTTTATAGCCTCCCATGTTATATTTTTATACCCTTAGTTTCTCTTTAATTCTAATCACAAGCCTCTATATATTAGAGACTCTGTTTTCTTTATTCAAAAATTAGGAAAGATCACTTTATTTAAAGATCTTACTAGTAGCATTTTCTGCTATTTTGATATATTTTACACTACAATAACTTATCATGAATAAACCAGCAAAATTAGCTATCGAAAATGTTATATTATCTGATGCTGTGTCCATTCCCCAAGGGGCATACCAATTTAAACAAAATAATGGAATACTTAGAAAATCATTTATTTCCTTAAAAGGCAACCTAAAATAGATAGAGCACTTCCAACATACGCTATAAGGCATAGCAAAATCTAAATATAACTCGAATACTTGAATTAATACAGCAATCCCAGCAATTAAGATAATAGGATGAAATATTGCCTCTAATAGTTCACCCATCCATTGTTTAAAAAATCCAGCTGTTTGCTTAAATAAAATAAAAGTTAAAAATATTGGGGACATTGTTAATAAAATACCGGTTTTAAAAAACGAGAATATATAAGTAATTAAAACCTTAAAAATTGTTGCTACTAGAATAATTAAGGCTATTGCTGCTAAAACAAAATAAAATATTCCCATCAATCCAGCTGATAAAGTTGCAAAAAGTTTAGCTATTAAAAGCTTACTAAACAGCAACTTACTTAATAGGTTATTAAATATCATTATTGGACCAATTAAAATAGTTGTAGTCTTCCCATCAATAGAAATATTTTTAGTGTTATCAGTACCGGCTAAATTTGCGCACATTATATCAGTAAACTCCCAAATCATAGGATTGATGTAAGTGATGAATACATTAAAAGTATTATCATTAATTAAGCCAGCAATAATTATCATTTTTAGTAAATTTTTTATAAAATCTGCCGTGCTCATAAGCTGACCCATAATCATTCTATAACCCATAAAACTAATATATAGGGTTAATATAACTTTTATATATGTAAAGAAATTATGACATTTTGTTTTGTCACTTCCATAACAGGTCATATTTTTTATAATTTGAAGAGCTGAATTTGAAATTTTACTCTTTATATCAAGAATGAAGTTATTAATTTTATCTTCAATTTGTTCGATTTTAGTAATTTGTACAACACTAACATTATAGCTACCAGAACTTGTGGCATAATCTTCCCGTTTATTATTAATGCGTAAGTATAAAACACCATCTTTGTCAGGTGTTATAAATGCTCTACTGCCAGAGTTATCATTTTTAAAAAGTTTAACATCTTCACCTATAGAATTTTCAGTAATTTTTTCGTCATTGGTTGATACAATATATTTCAATTGTCCTCTGTCGCTAAAACCTTGGCCACCTTCAAAACCAATGGCATTTTTTCTTATACATGTAGAATGTTTTATCCCTATTAAATAACCACCTCTAGATTGTGTTGAAAAACTAGGAAATTTATACTGAAGTTTACCTTTGGTATTCCAGCCTTGCATGCAAGATAGGTTATTATTGCATTGTGTTGGAAAATGTATCTCGGTAGTATAAATTTCCTTATAGTTTATAGCACCAGAATTTTCAATATTACTTCTTGCAATTTTTTCCTCATTTCTAAGAGTATCTTTAAAAGTTAATCCATTTCCATTAGTAAACCAAAATTTTTGAGTATTTATATTTTCAGGAAAATTGTCTTGATTCCAGCGACATGAATAATTAAAATTTTTAAGGGAATAGTTACCTAATCTGTCTGTAGTATCTAAATTCACTTCAGTGTATTTTCCATCATCACTATACCCAAATGGTATAGTGGAAGAAGATTTTATGTATGACTCATATTGGGGGGTTAAGTCACCGTCTTTAAAGTCTTCTTTTATTCTACCAATACTGCATGAAAGTTTAGCGTTAAACACACTAAGCAATCCACACTTAAAGTCTTCCTTCCAACTAAATTGGTCGGTATAAGGTTGTAAACATTTTAACATTTGCTTCGGCTTCTGTTCGCCATAAATTCTTCTACATTTATCCAACAACTCTTCATTACTACAATCAGTTGCAACTGATTTATTTAGATACGGGGTGAAGCGACTACATTTTGCATCATATACAACCCTTCCTTGTTGACAATTAGTTGATGAAAATCTTGGTGAATCTAGAGTTTTGGTGCTATTAACATCTAATGTAGAAATATTAGTTGTGTTAATATTATAGCCGGGTTTACCGGGAATAGAATTTGGTGAAATTCTTATAGTAATTTTAATTTTATCTAGATAGCCTACATCTATTAAATCAGTCCAATTAGTATTTGCGGCATCCAAACTTTTAAGAAGGCCGTACGAATAAAAATCAAGTTTAGCTTTAGCGGATGCTTCATCTTCATTGGTTTTTGGTATATAGCTGTCATCAATTCTTGGGATTTTTAACTCTATGCCATCTATTTTAGATTCACACAGGCTAACTTGGCCAGATATGTTGAGTTCTATTTGTTTACCTTTTGTTAAAGCGATACCGGTGTTCTTCCATTGCCCGTAATTATCTTCATTAGTTTTTTGAAACAAACCTCCATTATATGAGCTTTCCCTATAATTACCATTAGCTTTAATTTTTACGCTCGTAGAAAAACTTTCTTTAGTTTCATCAATTACACCTTCTTCATTAACAGTGTAGCGTAATATACATCCACTTTTATCCAGCAAAAGAGTTTTTGCTGTTGCTCCTACTACAATTATAATAAGTACTATGATTACAAAAAACATAGCATAAATCATAAATTGATTTTTATTATTCTGACCTTTTTGCACTTATCAAGCTAATTGAGACTTTATTACATTACTTTAATCTTATTAAAAAATTAATGCATTAACAATAGTAAATAATATTTTTATAATTAAATGATGTCAAAATCGAAGGGGTTAAAAAATCAAGAAAATTTTGATGAGTCTATAAAAGCAAATGCATTATTTTAAGTGTAGCTTAGTAGCTTGTGAATTTTTATTGGCAAACATAATAAATGTTACCGATATAGCAGCCAGAAATATTACTAATGTTTCGCCAAGTGTATCATATCCCCTATAGCTGGCAAGTATTGCTGCAACCATGGAAGCAACATGGGTATCTGTATAAGTATTAGTTATATAATAATTACTTACACCTTTGTGTAACATAGTATTTGAATCTCCAAATTCAGTAATATTATTACCTAAGTTTATAGCCGAGATAACAAAAATTATCGCTATAATAATTATACCAAATATAAATAATCCATTGATGTGGGAATGAGTATGAGTAATTAAAATATTATTAGTAATATAATTACTATCGTAATTAATTATTTTCACCACGTTTAATAATAAAGTTGTTGATAAAGCTGCGCCTAAAGCAACTTCGGTCATTGCAACATCTGGTGAATCTAAAATTATATAGCAGCAGGATATTATTGCGCTGAAAGCAGATGAGGCAAAAACTATATTTAATAATTTTTTTTCAAAAATAATATAAGTAGCCAATATTACTAATATAAAACATAAAAATATCAACAAAAAGCTGCTATTCAAAAATGTTATTTCTTCCATAACAGTTATTTTTGTTTATCTTTGTCGCTATTTGTTATAAATGTTTTTGCAATTAAATGTGTTGATAAAGGAGTTAATATTATCATGAAAATAATTATCAAAATAATTTTTATACTGTGAATAAGGTTTTGTTGAAGCAAACAAAGTCCTAAAAGGGTAAGTGGTACACCAAAACTATCTGAAATACCAAAAGCATGAATTTTTGTATAAAAATCTGGCATACGCACACTACCTATAAGAGCAGTAAATATAAAAAACAAACCAAAAAATATCAAGAGCCAGGCTAATAGAATAAGCATTACAATGAAATTATATTTGATAATAGGTTAAATATATTCTACAACTTTTTTCTAAAATGTTAAATATTAAATGTTTAAAAAAATGATCCAGATATTCAATTTATAAATCAAAATTAGTTGTTGAGATTATAGATTCCCTAGCTTCTATCTAGCTAGTAGCATCCTTTTTTATATTATCTAACATCTTAGCTAATAAAGTATTGGATGAAATGGAGTAAAAATCTTGCAACAGACCTAAATTTGAATTTTTATTTCCTTAGCAAGTCTGGGGTATCTATCATTCAATGAAGCTTGCCTGAAGAGTAACGCCCCAATGTTTAGCGCGCTAGGTTAAATAAAGTAATAGCTGTTGTAATTTGCTTTGTATGTTGATTGTATACTTTTTTCTCACTTTTCATAGTTTGGTTATTTATTAATATCAAATCTTTTAACAATGATTGATGCAATGCAGAAGGAGGGTGGAGTCCTCCTCTGAAATTGATAGAAAATATAAAATAAATCTCCTATAGATTATTATTTTGATCCATCTACAGTAGTTTCTGCTCTACGATTTTTTACATAAGCAGATTCATCATGACCTAAATCTAAAGGTTTTTCTGAAGAATAAGAAGTAACTTCAATACGATCTGGGCTTACACCATGAGAAACTAAAAAGTTTTTAACTGCATTCGCTCTACGTTCACCCAAAGCTAAATTATATTCATAAGTTCCACGCTCATCACAGTGACCAGCAATTAAAACTTTAATATTCATATAGTTTTTCAATATAGTTAATTGATGTTTTAGTATTTCTTTGCTTTTTGAAGATAAGTCATAACTGTTATAAGAGAAATTTACAATGTTATTACCATCTTTTGATAATGCAGTCATCTGTTCATTATATGAATTATCATAATGGCTATCAATTTCTGATGTAGTATCTGTAATTTTTGCTTTATTACCACAAGCTGAAGCAAGAAACAATATTGCAGTTAATGATAAGGTTGTGTTTAAAAATTTTAACATAAGTAGTCTCCTGTGTTTTTTTATAAATAAATATTTTAATTTAGTTAAAGTTTGTAAGAAGAAAAATTTAATTGGTATATTTCTATCCATCATTAATTCAAATCTTCCAAGCTAAATACAAATATTTTAATTTAAACATATAATTAATTAATATTTGTATCTTACAGATAAAATGTTAACATAATAAGAGCTGTAACTCAACTTATAAATATTAACCATAGTCATTTATTCCCAATATGGATTTAGAACATACACAAAAATGCAGTATATTAAGTTTAATAGGTAAACCTAATGTAGGTAAATCTACTTTAATAAACCACTTAGTAAAGTATAAAATTTCTATAGTAACACCAAAAGTTCAAACTACACGAAATGTTATTAGAGGTATTGTAACAGAAGATAATGTTCAATTGGTCCTGTTGGATACTCCTGGGATTTTTGAGCCAAAAGTAAAATTAGAAAAATTTATGGTAAAGGAAGCTTGGAATAGTATTGTACAAGCCGACAAAATATTATTGTTAATAGATCCTTATGAAACTTTTGATGATCAAACTTTAAGAATTATAAATTATATTAGATTAAAAAAAATTCCAATAATTGTTGTGATAAACAAAATTGATACAGGGAATGAAGTGATGTTGAGAATGTTACAAAACAAGCTTTTAGAATTGTTACCAACAAGTCAAATATTTTGTATATCAGCATTAAATAATACAAATCTTGACATATTATACAAAGATTTACTGCATAACGCCCCTAATTCTTCCTGGTTGTATGATGAGGATGAAATTACAACGGCTCCTATGAGATTTTTGGCTTCAGAGATAACTAGAGAAATATTATTTCAAAACTTACATCAAGAATTACCGTATAATCTTACAGTAGAAACAGAAGCTTGGAATCAAAAATCTAAAAATGTTGCTGTTGTAAATCAGGTTATAATAGTAACCCGTGATAGTCATAAGGCTATGATTCTAGGAAAAGGCGGAGAAAAAATAAAACAAATGTCTATTGCCGCTAGAGGTGAAATAGAAAAAAATCTAAATATGAAAATACACTTGTATTTACATTTAAAGATACGTAAATGGACGGAAAACCCTTCGTTATATTTACTAGCAGAATTAGAAGACACTAAGTGATGTTTACCAAAAATTAACCAAAAGCAGTATATACTACAATAATTATATCAATAAGTATTTATTTGTAGTATATGAAGTCAGAAGGAGACGAAGGGCAGAATCTTGAACAAAGAGAGGCAGCTCTTAAAGTAAAAGAAGCCGATTTTAAAGAAAGAGATGCAGCTCTTAAGGAGCAAAAGAAAGCTTTTGAAGAAAGGATGGCCTCTCTTAAAGAAAGAGAGGCCGCGGTTAAAGAAAGAGAAGCCGCGGTTAAAGAAAGAGAGGCAAAAGCTCTTCAAGAAAGAGAGGCAAAAGCTCTTCAAGAAAGAGAGGCAAAAGCTCTTCAAGAAAGAGAGGCAAAAGCTCTTCAAGAAAGAGAGGCAAAAGCTCTTCAAGAAAGAGAGGCAGCTCTTAAAGGAAAAGAAGTCCTTGGTTCGCAACAAGCTGAACCAGAATCCAAGGAGGGTTTCATCTCAAAAAATCCACTTACCTCAGCATTTATCGGAGTTTTTATGGTCTCTGTTGCTTTAAGTGGTCCTATAGGTTTGGGTATTATAGCTGCTGGATGTTTAGCTTATGGAGCAAAAACAATGTATGATGCATCTAAAAAACAACAATCTCAATATGATTCTCAAAGCCATATTCCAACAACTCAAGGGCGTATTGTCTCTGAAAATGGACAAGAACAAGGTAAAGAACAAGCTAAAGAACAAGGTAAAGAACAAGGTAAAGAACCGGTCCAAGTAGCAGGCAGGAGCCAGGCGCCTGAAGCGGATCCTAAAAGAACAGGTGAGCAGTGGGATCAAGAATTTGCAAAGCAAGAAAAAGTTTCTTCAACGGAGAAGGTTCAAGCAAAAATTACAAGTTTTATGAAGAAAACCGAAGTATCATCAGCTAAAACTTCTGCACCAGCCGTAACACCATCAGAAGTTCGTAGTATTAGTTCTGCTCGTGGTAGTAGTTCTGCTAGTGGTGTTGTCAGCAGGTAGTAGTAAAACATAATTTTATATCGCAGCTGTTTCGCGCATAACTAAATAACCTTTTTTCTAATATGCATAGATAATTCGTTTATGTGATATATTATAAAGCAAAGGATTGTTTTAATTTTCTTACTATAACTGATGATATACCGGATAAATACTCAAAACTATTATTTAAAGAGCATAGTTGATTTTGTTTGTGAACATTATGCACAAGAATTAGATCAACTCACAATTATATTGCCAAGCGGTGTAGTGTGTTATTATCTCAAAGAATTATTCAAGCTTAATATAGCAAAATCTGCATTTTTACCAGAAATAACACCCATCATTAATCTTCGCTATCAATTTTGCTCTCAAGCTAATATAGCTAGTTATGAACAAAAATATGTCTTAGCGAATATTATTCAATCGTACAATAATTTAGATATAAACTTCATTTCAGCTTTAAAGCTAGCGGATAGTCTGTATGACCTAATTAGTAAATTTACATATAATGATTTAGATATTTGCAACTTAGAGAATATTATAGATTTTGAAAATGAGCCAGAACATTGGTATACAACACAAAATTTTTTAAAATTTGCAAGTGCCAAGTGGCAAAGCTATTTAAACAGCAAAGATAAAATAGATTTTGCACAAAATTATTTGAAAATAGTAAACACTCTTCCAGACATTATAGTGAAGAATCCTCAAAGATTTTTTATTTTGGCTGGATTTTTTGGAGACAATAAAATACTACAAACAATGTTTAACAAATGTTCTGCAATCCAAAATTGTCATGTAATTTTACCATCTTTTAATTTAGAAAATGAAAATTCTAATATTGTAGATTTAACAAGTGATAACCCATTCTTTTTTATCAAGAATTTTTTAGAAAATAGTAATATAGAAAATTCTAAAATTTTAGATTTAGGCCAGCAAAATAAAGAGAATATCATAAAAAATATTCAATATTTTTGTGCGTATAATCTTAGAGAGGAAGTTAAATTTATATTTAGTAAAATTCAAGAAATATTGTCTGAAAAACATGATGCTAAAATTTTATTAGTGACTGAAAATACGAAATTAATCTCATTCCTCACTAAATTTTTGATCAACAGAGATATCAGTTTTAATAATCATATAGCATATAATTTTTTAGAGAAGATAGCTGTGTCTTGTTTTATAGAAATAGCAATTATTTTCTCCGATGAGTTAGATCTACAAAAACTAATTAATATTTTAAAAAATCCATATTTTGTTCAAGACGGGATAGATAAATTAGAAAGTAAAATAATAAAAGATAATAAACGTCACATTAGTATAGATGAAATTTTAGAAGAATATAAAAAACATTACTCCTGTCTTGAATATTTGCAAGAAATTTTATCTAAAAAACAGCAATCTAAAGATATAATGTCTATAGCCTTACTGCATATAGAACTATTTAAATATTTTTATGCAGATCATCAATCACAACATGAGTTGTTCGATTTATTACTTGATATAGTGAACTTTGCAAAGGAATCTATAGATATTAAAAATTATGAAGAGATATTAAAAATTTTTCTAAATTCTAAAAATAATATAGCAACTATATCCCAAAATAGCAAAGTTATAATAGCTAAAGCCAATGACGCAATAATGATAGATAGCGATTATGTTATTATTCCTGAATTTAATGATGATATATGGCCAAAAGATTTAGAGGAAGATACCTGGTTAACACCTAGCGTAAGAAATAAATTGGCGTTTTCTACAGATAAACATCGTATTTCTTTGAGTTTTTATATATTTTATTGTCTGCAAAGTCGTAAAAATATTTATTTAACAAGATCATTATATAGTAATAAAAAATCTACCATTACTTCTAGATTTGTTACAATAGTTAATAAATATATATCTGATAGCCAAAATTCAGCTAAAAATATTGATCCTAATGCCAACAAAGATTTGGCAGAGTTAAACAATCACTTCATAGCAGTAAATCTAGAAAATTCTAATTACTTTCCTGAAAAAATATCCGCATCTTCAACAGAATTATTAGTTAGAAATCCTTACGGTTTTTATGCTGCTAGGATAGTAAAATTAGCTAAATTTAAATATTTACATAATTTTGATAGTAACGCTGAATTTGGTAGTTTTTTGCATAAGGTTATTGAGCTGTACACTAAAAATTTTATCCAAGATAGTTATGTCAATTTGCGCAATAAATTTTTACAAATTTCTCAAACTTTGTTATCTAGAAATTATGAACCTTTTCAATTGTGGTGGCAAAGAAGGGTTAATAATTTTGCTGATAGTTTTTTGGATTTTGATCTTAATAGGCGTATTAATTCTATTAAAATTTTTTCAGAGCATTCGGGAGAAATAGTTTTAGATTTGAATAATAAAAAACAAAAAATAACAGCAATAGCTGATAGAATAGAGATATGTAAAAATAACAAAGTTCATATTTTTGATTATAAAACAGGAACCTTACCTCCCAATAAAGATATAAATCATGGGCTTTCGCCACAACTTATAGTTAATGCGCTCATAGCTTATTACGGAGGTTTTAGTGGAATAAAAAGTTTTTTAGAAATAAATATATATTATATAAAACTGTCAAGCAAGGAGCCATTTTTAAGGATTTCACCTGTCAAAATAAACCTAGAAGAATTATTAGCACATGAAGATGCTCTAAAAAATTTATTGCAGTTTTATACACAAGACAATGCAATTTTTATTGCTCATCCCAATAAATCAAACAGTCCTAAATATGATGATTATAAACATTTATCAAGGATAATTTAGAATATTTAGCTTATATAAATTGTGGACAAAATTCTTCTTTTTTCTACTCCACTAGAACGTCGCCAACTAAAATAATTTTTGTTATCATAGCTACATTGATTAGTGGGTGAGGGGATAACAATTACCCCAATCTTACCTAGTTCTAGCGCAACAAATTGTTGTAGGTCGAAATAAAAACACCCTTTATTAGTCGATTTTAAAAATAAATGGTTATAATTATGATCTAATTTACAAAATATTTGGTATAACTCTTTCGATACTTCATAATTCTTTTGACTAATAGAGGGTCCTAGTATAGCATATAAATCACCAATATTGAAAAGATTTGTTTTTATAATATTTACAAATTCTTGTACAATCCCATTTGCAGAACCCCTCCAGCCGCAATGAAGCCCTGCTATAAAAGTTCCCTTTAAATTTGTTATTAAAACTGGCACACAATCAGCTGTCAAAATTCCTATTGCTATATTTTTTCTTGTAGAAATTATTCCATCTGCATCAATATTTCTATAATCATTTCTTCCGTCATCAAGGATAATTTTAGTGCTATGAATTTGATTCATTAATAATAACGCTTCAACATTTAAATCAGAAGATACGGCGCTAATATTATTTTGGACTTCATTTTCTAAGATTGTTGCATCACTCTTGTAATAGTGAGTAGAATATTTATAAGAGTTATCAAAAATTTTATATTTAATATTTTTAGGCCATGAATTCAAAAACATATAAGAGATTTGAAAAATTTATTGTAGATTTTGGCATAAAAATTAGGAAGAGGCAATTATTAGAAAATTATATTAAAAAATTATATGATGATTTTTCTGTAAAACCTGTTATTGGTGTGGAGCTTGAATTTTATCTTACTAAAGAAATTGACATAGAGCTTTCAAAACTAACTAATGTGATATTAAAAAAAGAAAAAGGTTTTCTGCAATACGAAATAGATATTGAGCCAGAAGATGATATAATTAAATTGATAGAGAGATTTTATCGGGTAAAAGAAAAGCTAAAGCAATGTGCAAAAAAGATTGGTTCTGAAATTATATTTGATGCAAAACCTTACCCAGAAGATTACGGCAGTAGTATGCATATACACTTTAATTTACTCAATACAAAAAATATAAATTTATTTGATAACAACGAGTATAAAGATTTGATAGCTTCAGGTTTATGTGACTCTATAAAAAATGATTTTTTAGCTTTTGCCCCAACTCATAACTGTTATTTGCGTTACGATAAAGCATTCATGGCGCCAACAAAAATATCTTATGGTAACAATAATCGTAGTGTTGCTATAAGAACTCCAGATGCAAAACCTAAAAGATTAGAGCATAGGGTGGCTTCTTCTAATGCAGATTTATACATGGTTTTATTTTGCATTTTGCAGTCTACCTATAATACTTTGAATACAAAAGATTACAATGTGCAGCATAAAAAAATTTACGGCAATGCTTTTGATGAGCAGTATAATCTAGAGAGCTTTCATCCTGATATCGCATCTGCTTATAGAAATTTTATTCACTCGTATCTATAATGAATTTATACATAATCCACCTTGAATCTTCAATCAAACTTTGGTAACATGATATATGTTGAAATTAAATATCCTAATACTAAAGATTAACAATCAAATGAATATCTTGAATTAAGTTACAATGAAAAAAATTAATGCGCTAACTTTTTTTGCTTTAATAATAATACCAATTTTATTGATCGTTTTATTTTCAGCTTATATTAGAGAATATTCAGTTGGATGGAAGGAAATCTCTCTGGTTTTTATTAGTTATTACATATGTAATATATCGGTAGGAATAGGATTTCATCGTTATTGGGCTCATGCATCTTATAAGACAAACAAATTTGTAGAGTTAATTCTAGTACTTCTTACAACAGGAACTCTTCAAGGACCAGTATTATACTGGATAAGTGATCACTATTTGCATCATAGTTATACAGATAAAGAAAATGACCCACATTCTCCACTAAAATACAAAAACAGGTTACTAGGTTTCCTTTGGTCTCATATAGGTTGGTTGCTTGTAAAAGATAGGAATAGACATAATATTATACCGGCTGTAAAGAAAAAATATGCCGACAATAAATTATTGGCGTGGCAATTAAAATATTATTTACACTTAGCTATACTTATGAATTTAATTCTTCCAGCTTTCGTGGGTTATATATTCATAGCTAATAATTTTCAAGGTATCTTAGCTGGTATTTTATTTGTTGGTATAGGCAGAGCTTTTCAGCAACAAGCAACTTTTTTTATTAATTCTTTATGTCATTTTTACGGTAGTAGAAAATACAGCGAAAACACTTCTGGTGATATTTGGTGGCTTGCGCCTTTTTTATTAGGTGAAAATTATCATAACTACCATCATGCATTTCCTAGTGACTACAGAAATGGAGTGAAATGGCATCATTTTGATGTGCATAAATGGATAATTTATTGTATGAATAAATTAGGCTTAGCTTGGGATCTTAATAAAACTAACAAAATTAGGATACAAGCTAAAGTAGAGTATATGGAAAAGCAAAATCAAGATTTTCTTCGTAATGAATGGTTAAAAATTCAAACTAAAATAGTACAGCTTAAAACTTCAGTTAAATACAAGCTTTCTGCGGTAAAAAAATCTTCAATATCTATTAACGAGCAATCGCAAAATAAATTTGATGAAATTAGTAAAAAGCTAGAATCTCTTTATCAAAAAGCTTCTAATTTTATTAATATGCCAGAAAATTCTTCGGATAAGATTGTAAAACAATACGAGCTTAGTGTAGCTAAGTTTGAATCTAAGATAAAATATCTTGTACAATATTATAAACTTAGCCTTTAATAACTAATCTTTAGTAGATCCATTATTGAGTGTCAGTTTAAAATACTTTGAAATAATGGCTAAAAATAAAATTTAGGTCATTAAAATCAAGGTAAAATAAAGTATAATTTTATTTACAAATAACTTAAAGTATAATTTTATTTACAGATAACTTATAAAAATAAACAAAAATAAAAAAAGGTTTTTATTATGATGAACACTAATAGACACAACAAAGCTTTTGTAGGACAAGAAGCTATAGATTTCACTTTAAAAGCAGTTATGGCGGATAACTCAATAGCAGAATTCAATTTAAGAAATCACATTAACGGATATAAGGCTATTTTATTCTTTTACCCAATGGACTTCACTTTTGTTTGTCCTTCTGAGTTAATAGCAATAAATAATAGATTAGGAGAATTTAGCAAAAGAAAGACCAAAGTTTTAGGTATTAGTGTTGATTCGCATTTTTCACATTTAGCCTGGAAAAAAACAAGTTATAATGACGGTGGAGTAGGCAACCTTCAATTTCCTATGATATCCGACTTTAATAAAACAGCTAGTTCTGATTATGGTGTATTGATAGAAAAAGAAGGTATAGCATTAAGAGGTAGCTTTATTATAGACTTAGCGTTTAATATTAGACATATTACTATTAATGATCTTCCTTTGGGCCGTAATATAGATGAAATGATTCGTTTGATTGATGCTATAGACTATCATAATACCCATGGCGAAGTATGTCCTGCTGGTTGGAATCATGGCAAAGGTGGTATGAAACCAACTGCGGAGGGGGTAGCTGATTATTTAGCCTCTAATAGCTCTGAACTATAGTGATTTACAATGAAGTTTATATGTTATAAAGTGAAAATATAAGATAGCAGCATCGTATATATTCAGGATTTCAGAGAAAAAGCAATAGCATAAGTCAAAAAAGGTAAAAGCTATAAAGCCGCGCAGCGGTAAAATGTGATATATCAGAAAACACTGTGGGTAATTGGTATAGAAGATATGAAATCTAGGGGGTCATTACCTAGAAAGAATCCGCCTTGAAAAAAAGGAAGAATTAACAGAAAAGTTTTAACCTATATTTGAGAGGATTTTTAACTTCTTTGCTTCAATTACCTTGATCTTGCAACATGGCTTTTTTATAATAGTATTATTACACATCAGTATAAATAATGATTTTTTAGTAGTTATACTGATAGATATAATTTTCAAGACGCCTTTATAAATTAATAACCCTAATCTAACTTGTATCGTATAAAGAAATTTTAGATTTAATTACTATTTTTTACTTTACTATAAGTTGATATAAAGCTATGATCTTTATAGATTTACAAACAATTCTTTTATAGAATTATATATAAGCTATAAGGTCCATATATGAAAATTAAACAATCTTTACGACTATTTAAAAATTCAGACGAACCAATCCCAGATCATTTAATCAATAGCAAAAATTTAAAATCTTTTGTAAAAAAAAGTCACAAGCAACAAGTTAAATTAATATTAAAAAGCAAAAATGATAATTTAAAAACAATAGATCTCCAATCTTTATCTGAAATTGCCTTGGAAAATAGTGATTTAGGGATATTAAAGATTTTTTCTGATCTGGATATATACCCAGATCTTAGAAAAATAGAATTAGTTAATATCATTTCAAAAATTCTAAATAAGATAATACAAAAATCTGCTTACCAATATAAAAATTGTAATATAAAAAACAAAATATCTATAATAGATAATTTATTAAAAAACAGTAGTATAGATAATAAATCACTTGAATTTTTAGAGAATAAAATCTCATATTGTGTAATAGTTAAAGATAAAAATCATCATAAGAGTTCACATTACAAAAAATATAATAAAGATAAACTAAAAGCTTTTCAAAAAATTGAAAATCACAACGACTACTCTGAAGCATTGGCTTCATTACCATATAATTATTATGAGGATGATTATTTTTATATAAATAACACTATTGATTTACAAGGAAAAACAGAGATACCTATCTTCTAGGAAGAGATAATTCATTATAATCATTTTTTCTAATAAGATTATTAATCTTGGTGATTATTTTTATAAAACCAAGATTCAATATTAGAGTTGGCTTCTAGTAATGGTCTTAAAGAAGGTAAATCTTCGTTTGACAGAGGAGGTCGTACTAATGGGTTAGATATAATACCCAGTTCGCACATTAAAGCTTTGGCTGGTATAGGGTTACTAGCTGTAAATAATGCTTTTGATGCTTGCCAAAAAATTTCTATATCTGTTTGCGCATTATGCAATATTTTTTCAGTGTGAAGTTTTATTGCTTTTGGCCAAATGTTAGCTGATACGGATACAAGACCTTTAGAGCCATGTAAAAACATTTGTGGGAAGAGATAATCGTCATCACAATACACCGTTAAATCAGGGGCAATATTTTTATATGTTATTAAAGATTCTACAGATCCACTAGAATCTTTTAAAGCAACAAAGTTTTTATGAGAAAGTAACGTTTTTACTGACTCTGCGTGTAGTGATATTCCAGCTCTTGATGGTATGTTATAGAGCATTGCTGGGTAATTACTAAGATCTAATAATCTTTCGAACCATTTAGTTTGTCCAATAACACCAGGTTTAGTGTAAATCGGTGTTGTTAAAAGATATCCAGATATTGGCATATCGTTACAAAATTTCATCCATTTCTCAGCTTCTTCTATGTTATGAGAAGGCACACCTACTATTATGGGCTGGAGTAAATTTAAAGAACAAGCAAATTGCACCATTTCTTGCTTTTCACGAAAATTCAAAGAAAGAGCTTCACCTGTGCTACCTAAAATTAATATACCATTTTTTGCATCATCTTGACGCTTGAGTAATAATTCAAAAGCTAAATAATCAACAGATAGAGTATCTGCTACGAATGGTGTGATACAAGCTGTCCATAAATTTTTTTTAAACATACAATTCACTTATAAATTATGGATTATTCTTAAAAACTCATTTCTTATTTTATTAGTAATATGCGAAGGTTTAAAGTGCCAAAGTTTACTCTCATTTTCTATAGAGCCTACAGGTAATATTTCTACAGCTGTACCGGTTAAAAATACTTCGCTTACTCTATCCAAGTCTTCTAAAGTCAATTTGGATTCATAGACGGGTAAGTCTATATTCTTGGCTATTTCTATACAAGTTCTTCTTGTTATACCATTTAAAAAGCAGTCTGCTATTGGTGTATATAATTTATTATCAATTACAAAAAAAATATTAGCACTTGTAGCTTCCGCAATATTATCAGCATAATCTAACATTAAGGAGTCGGTAAATCCAGCTAATTCTGCAGACTTTTTACTCATAGATGAAATCATATATAAACCTGCTGCCTTGCTATGCACTGGTGCTGTGGATGGATGAGGTCTTTTCCACAAAGCTACATTCATTCTTATTCCGTTTTCGTATATTTCAGAACTATAACTTACGGGTCTTTCCCATATACCTATAGCCACATGTATATCTGCATCTCTATGAGAGACAGTCATTTTGTTACTGCCGCACCACGCTATAGCTCTTATGTAACCATTATTATAATTGCCCAGTTCAATTAATTTATTTGTAGCATCAGCTAATTCTTCAGCGCTATAAGGCAAAGAAAAATCTAAATAATTTGCAGATTCTTGCATTCTTTGATAGTGGGGTAGGGCTTTGAGTACTTTTCCTTGGTAACAACGCAATCCTTCATATACGCTAGAAGCGTAATGCAGTGAATGTGTCATTATATGTATACGAGCATCCTTCCAAGCTATTATTGCTCCATCAAACCATATATATCCAGGTAAATCATCAAACATAATTAAATATTATAAAAATCTATAGTTAAAAAAGAATTTTAGCAGATTTCCACTGAAAGATCATTACAAATTTAATAAGTCGAACAAACTAACCAACAAAATACAATTTTTTGTTTTGCTTCTTTATCTTGACCTATAATTTTAACTAGGATAAAATATAAAAAATATATTTTTTTACACTATTTTTATATGAACAACATTCCACAAAAAGCTTTGACATTATTTATAGTAGTCGTAATAGTTTATAGTTTACTCAAAGAAAATATATCCACAGTTTTACCTTTGGATACTATGTTTGATAGCACTCAAAAAACAGAGCAAGAAATAAAAGATAAAGAAAAAGACGTTAGCGATAAAGCTAAAGATTTTGAAAAATCTATGGAAGGAAACTTTATTGAAAGATCAATTAGCAAAATTGTATCAAATGTAATCAAAACTGAGGAAGGAAAAGAGCTTTTTACAAAAATGATAAGACCAACAAATTCTTTTGCAGAAAATAATGGTATCACTATTAAATTTGATGACAAAAAAATTTTAAATTCATTATTTAAAATGACTGAAATAACCCAAGGGCATGGAATGTCTGCTTGTTGTGGGGATAAAGTTAAAATAAATTATAAATTATATAAATCTGAAGGAACGGAAAATCAAGATTTAGAATTAATTCTAGGTGATAGCGAACTAAAAAATAATTTTATAACTAGTTTATTTGTAGGAATGAAAAAAAATTCAAAAATTTCTGCATTGGTTCCTAATAATAGTAAAAATCTTAGTATGAACGATCTTCAGGTTGATCATACAAAATATACACAAATTGAAGCTAGTCTTATTGAAATATTGCATTCAGATATTAATCCGAGTGAGATAAAAATTTTTAATGATGGGTTTAGCTATTTTTTACCGGTATTATGTGGAGATAAAATCAAATTTAATTTAGTTATTGAGGATTTAACTGGTAAAATATTATTTACTACAGAAAAAGAAAAAGCTAAAATTGAGATGAATTTAGGGGATAAGCAATTCCCAGCGATTTTTTCATATGCTATTTTTAATCAAACTATATCAGTCAATAGAACTATAATTGCTCCTGCAAAATATTTAAGAAATTTTGAGAAGAAATTTAATCTTTCTAACTTGAATAACAATCAGTATATTCTTATGAAAATTACAGACTTAGAGAATTTAAATTTCAATTTAGAAAACATAAAAAACGATAATAATACACAGGCCAAATAAATAATATGTATAAAGATAGTATCGCGATATTGAATTCATATGCTTTTGTGTATATAAAAAATACGGAAGAATTAATGTTCAAAATTTTGCGTCTTAGCTCAAGAAAAGCAATAAAGGGAACTGTTATTTTAGCCCAAGAGGGTTTTAATTTAGGTGTCTCTAGCTCTTTAGAAAACGTGACATCATTGATAGAATTGATAGCTAAAGAAACAGGCATTGATAATGATAAAATAAATACTAAGCTGAATTATTCGCATTTGCATCCATTTAAAAAATTGAAGGTTAAAATAAAAAGTGAAATAGTTCAAATGGGTATTTTAGATATGAATACTAGTGAGTTAGCTGGTAAATACATAGAAACAAAAAATTGGGATCATTTTATTGCTAAACCCAACGTGATTGTAATTGATACTCGTAATAACTATGAAGTATCAGAAGGAAGTTTCGCCAATTCCGTTAATCCAAAAACCAATAGTTTCCAAGAATTTCCATCTTGGGCAAAACAAAATCACAATCTTTTTGAAAATAAAAAAGTGGCGATGTTTTGCACTGGGGGCATTAGATGTGAAAAATCTACAGCTTTTTTAAAAACTTTAGGTATAAATGAAGTGTACCATTTAAAAGGTGGAATCTTGCAATATCTAGAAGACACGAAAAATATTAATAATAATTGGCAAGGCAAGTGTTTTGTTTTTGATGACAGAAGAATTGTTGATAAAGACTTAGCGCCGGTAAAGCTATAACAAAACTTAGTCAATTGTATTAGGATTTATAATATCTAGGATAATTTTAAAAGTTATTGTCACCCAAAGATTTTTGTGCCTTTGGGTTAAAAAAATTGTAAAAGAGTTTTATTATAGAAGCAAGTAATTTAAATTCTAAAGCTTTATATGAACTTGTAATTTACCAACAACACCGTTAAATACACTTGAGCTAACATAGTCTATTCCAATATCTAAAGTATTTTTGCTGTTGTATTGTAAGGATATTAAACCACCAGTAATTAAACTATGATTAATTTCAGACTTGAAACCAGCTGATGAAGGCCATGTGTTTGTTAAATTAACTTTTGCACCATTGTGACCTAAAGCAAATTCTTTTGATATATGTATCTTTGGTTGTAAATTAAATTCCTTCAATTCAAATTTTTTACTTATATTTGCTCCTAGTAATAAAAATTTATTATTACTTTCTTCTGCTTTATAACCTTGCGTTGCACATGTGTATTCATATTCACCTCTTTTAAGTATATTTAATCCTAAAATAGCACCCAAATTGATATCAGAAGCAATAGCTATATTATAATTTACTCTAGCATCTGCAAAATAGGTTTTAGAAGAACTAGTGTGTGTTGTTGTTTTGTTAAGTAATAACCCAGCTTTAATTTCTAAATCTAGATCGGACAATAAATTTATTTTTGAATATATTCCACCAAACAATATATCGCTTTTGTTTTCAGCTTTTGCTTTTTTTTCCAATTCTGCTGTTATGTTGTCAGTAAGAGCATTAGTACCCATTATATCAAAGAAGTTTTTGCCAGCAAATATCCCTAATACATAAAGATCATTTAATTTATAGTGATATCCACCAATAACAACTTTAGAAGATAATGATGCAATAGTAATTGTTTTTGTAGCATCATTAAACTCCTCACCATCTACTCCCCCAACTTGTAGCCATAGGTTATTTTGTGATAGAATATTGTTGCCAATTGTATCTTTTAAAACACTATATATTATATCAGTTGAAGACTTTATTGCCAAATTATTCCAGTCATCTATTTTTCCCCCTAATGATGGTGGAAAAGAACTATTTGATGATAGCACCCCCACTCCTCCTGCACCCATGGGTCTTCTGAAAGGTGGTATATAGTTATAGTTGTTATCGATTACTTCATCACTATCTTCTTCAATATCAGTTCCACCACTAGTAGCACTGGGTCTCATGATAGAAGGTATATAGTTATAGTTGTTATCGATTACTTCATCACTATCTTCTTCAATAGCATATGAAATTAATTTATTATCTGTATATAATGCTAAATCTTTGCCAAGAGTTGTAACATCGGACTTTGAACTAGCTATTTCAGAAAAGCTTTCTTCGCGGATTTCTGTTGAACTTTTGTCGGTGTTGCTATCAT
>CANGIW010000002.1 GCA_947454145.1 Rickettsiales bacterium | reverse complement strand
CCTGCTCGGTATTTTTAACAGTTTCAGGGCCAAAGAAGGGATGATATTATTAACCAAAAGCTTGATAGATCCTGCTCGGTATTTTTAACAGTTTCAGGGCCAAAGAAGGAATGGTATTATTAAACAAAAGCTTGATAGATCCTGCTAGGTATTTTTAACAGTTTCAGGGCCAAAGAAGGGATGATTCAAGTTTGAAGTGTGTAACAAAATGACTAGCAATAGTTGTAATCCATTACCCTATAAAATTATATATCTCTTTAAGATATATAATTCAAACTAAATTATTACATGTATCTAAAGTTGGTTTTACATCAGTTAATAATAATCTAGATAGCTATTTTAAGGAGGCCTATCCTATAATAAATAGAGCGCCTCTCCTCTACCAAAAAGGGGACCTATCCTATAAATAGCCCCCCTACCATTATTGTATCAATAGAAATTATTTTTTATTATTAGCCGATATAGGTAAGGAAATAAACGCTAAGTTGTTTTTAATGCTAAGTGTTACTATAAAATTCTTTTTCTTAGCTTTAAGGGCTTTAAGGTAAAAATTATTTAAATCTGAAATATTCTTTATAGGTTCCTTATTCAAGCCATTAGCAATTATAATATTTCCTGGTTGCAATATTTCAGCCCAGGCTGAATTACGTTTAATTTTATCAATAATAACACCAGAAGTATCACTAGATAAATTCCACTTAGACCGTATTTCATTATCTATATTTTTAAATTCTACACCTTCTTCAGAGATAGAATTTTGTGAATTTCCATCTATTTTTTCTTCTTTTGTAGATTTTTCTAGACTAGCATCGCTAAGTAATTTGGTAGTTAGTTTTACCTTAACTTTATCTCGTAATACTACGAGATTCACTTTTGAATTAACAGGAGTATCTGCTACAAGGATCTGTAATTTTCTAGAATTTGAAACTTTGTTGCCTTCAAATTCTATAATGATATCTCCTGGCTTTAGACCTGCTTTATAAGCTGCACTATTAGTTTCAACACTACGCACAAGAACTCCATAAACATCGTCAGAAGGAAATTCATCGCCAACAAGATCTTTAGTTGCATCTTGTATACCAACACCTAAAAATCCTCTATTAATTTTCCCAGATTTTTTTAATTCCTCTATTACTTTTTTAACTGTGTTACAAGGTATAGCAAAACCTATACCTAAATTACCTTTTGAAATTGATGTGCTATATATCATAGCATTCACACCTATTACTTCACCGTTCATATTAAAAGTAGGTCCACCAGAATTACCCATATTAATAGCAGCATCAATTTGTATATAATCATCTACAATGGCTTTATTTTCTGTAAGTATATCTCTTGAAATTGCAGAAATAATTCCAAATGTAGCGCTACCCCCTAAACCAAAAGGATTGCCTACAGCTAACACAGCATCACCTACTTGTATAAGTTTAGAATCACCAAATTTTACAAATGATAATGGGGTTTTTGATTCAATTTTCAATAATGCTATATCAGTTCTAGTATCACTTCCTATCAATTTTGCTGAATATTCTTTACCATCATTGAATTTAACATTAATTTCATCAGCTTTATCAATAACATGATGATTAGTTACTATATAACCAGTTGCATCTACAACGAAACCAGAACCAAAAGCTGTAGCTGATTTGTTTTTCTTACCGTAATCTTCATCATAGCTAGGATCAGATTTAAAGTGGAACCCAAATCTTTCTAATAATTGTCTATCAAAATCATCAAAAGAACTTTGTCCAGAACCAGATTTAGAATATTCTTTTGTAGAAATATTAACTACAGCGGGCATAAGTGGGGATAATAATTTAGCAAAACCTTGTCTAAAATCTATTACCGAAGAACTGTTATTACTAGCTTCATTTTTAACTTCTTGGCTACTTTGAGGAATATTATTCAATATACTAGTATATTTATTAATAGATTTAAAATCTTGTGTTTCAGTGGCATTAATCAATAATGGGTTTGACAAATGCATAAAAAGAAATAACACAATAATCATGTAAGATTTACGAATAAAAAAAACTGATTTTTTCATATTTGGATATACCGATTTACTTTATTAACACTACTTAAAAAAATTATCAAAACTAAAATCAACTAAGCTAAAAGCTAGTTTCTAAAGGAATACTACTATCCTTTGTTATTTAATTCTCACATTACTTACTTACTTACTTACTTACTTACTTACTTACTTAAATTCAACATTTTTAAAAACTCACTATCAGGAGATAAGATAAAATTAGTATCATCTTTTGTCAAAACATTTTTATAAACATCAAGTTTTTTATAAAATTTATAAAATTCGGCATCTTTTGAATAAGCCTTGTTATATATTTCCGCCGCATCTCCATCCCCCTCACCTTTTATTATTTGAGCTTGCATAGAAGCTTCAGCTAAAACAATTCTAACTTGCTTGTCTGCTTCGGACCTTATTCTAGCACTCTCCTCTCTTCCTTCTGCTCTAATTTTTTTCGCTTCACGCTCTCTTTCAGTTTGCATTCTTTGATAAATAGCGAGACTATTTTCTTTAGGTAAATCCGCTCTTAGAATTCTGACATCCTTAACATCTATACCAAAATTCTTTGCCTCTTGGTCAACTAAAGTTGCAATTTCAACCATAATATTGCTTCTTTCGGTAGACAGCAAAGATATTAGTGGAGATTTACCTATAACTTTTCTCATGGAAGATTCCATGATCTTATTCATTCTTATATAGCTATTTTGACTATTTGCCAATGTTTTAACATATAAAACGGGATCAATTATTTTAAATCTAACAAAAGCATTCACTATTATACGTTTTCCATCTGAAGCCGTCAGTTCTTTATCTTCAACATTTACATAAAGCAATCTTTGATCAAAATATTGTAAATCTTGAATGAATGGGATTTTAACTTTTAAGCCTGGTTTATCTATAACCCGCACGGCTTCACCAAATTGAAAAACCACACAATATTCATTTTGTTTAACTATAAATAAACTAAATAATAGAGTAATTGCTATAGTAAGAGTAGTACTTACTAAAAACATTGGTGTTCGTAATTTGTTCAACATAATATTAAGGTTATATTTTTATAAAGATATTTGTACTAACTACTGCTGATTTGTTTTTTGTGTAACCGGTAAATGTGGTAAAACTTGTGAAGAGCCTATTATTGTTTTATTAGAACCCTTCAATATATTTTCAATTGTTTCTAAATATAAACGATTTTGCATTAATTGTCTGTTGTTGGAATATTGCTTTAATACTAAATTAAACCTTTGACCTTCACCTATTGATTTAGCAATTACTTCTTGCTTATAAGCTTCAGCTTCTTGAATAATCTTAACAGACTCACCTCTTGCATTAGGTATAACGTCATTCATATATGTATAAGCCTGATTTATTAATTTTTCTCTATCAGCTTTAGCAGTCTGAACATCTCTATAATAACTGATAACTTCACTTGGTGGCTCTGCTTTAAGTAATTGAACTTTATCTATTACAACTCCTACACCATAATTATCTAAGATTTTTTGAGATAACTGCTCAATTTCATCAGCAATTTCTTGCTTTTGGTTTGATAAAACTGAAGAAATAAAACTTTTTCCTATTACTTCGCGAATAGAACTTTCAACAGCAAGTTTAATTGTTTCTTCTGGTTTGATAACGTTAAATGTATAATCATATAGATCTTTTATGTGCCATACTATATCACAGTTAAGATTCAATATATTTTCGTCACCACTTAACATTATACTTTCCTCAGGCACAGATTTAATTTTTGCCTCGGTATCATTACTGTCGTTAGACCAATTTTTAATATTTGCAAACTCGCTAGAGCGATATCCTATCTCTATTCTTCTAGATTTATTAACCTTCTCTATGATAACCTTTTCAAAAGGCAGGGGAATATGATAATTAAGACCCGTTGAAGCCTTGCGATTAAAAGCTCCAAATCTTACAACTAAAGCTTCTTCACCCTCTTTTATTGAATATAATCCTGACAAAAGCCAAAGACCTAGTACACCCACAAAAATCAAAGCTATATTTTTGACATTGAAAAAATCTGGTTTCCATTTAAAAAAATCATTACTGAATTTTGGAAACTTATTATCGTAACTATAATTATCCCAAGGAGATTTCATTTTAAAGATCTTAAAAAGTAAAAAATTATGATAGCCATTCACACTACAACTGACTATCATATAATATAAACAAATTACGCCTAAGATGCAACAGATAAAAGATTTTATTACTTCTTATCTTAACTCCACCCAAACTCAGACAGAAAATTTGGAAATAAAATTTTCTCAAGATAAAGTGACTATTATAATACAGTTATCCAAGAATTCATCTTTGATTACAAATTCTGAATTAGAAAAAAAACTTGAAGATTTAATTAAGGATAATTTTAACTTAGAAAAAGTTTTAGTCATATTAACGAAGAATATGGATACTAAAAAAGCAAAAATCAAAATACGCAATGTTGATAAAGTAATATTAGTGTCTTCTGGTAAAGGGGGGGTAGGTAAATCTACTATAGCAGCGGCAATAGCAGATCAACTAAGTGATTGTGGTAAAAAAGTTGGCATTATGGATGCGGATATTTACGGTCCTTCAATACCTATTATATTTGGATTAGAGAATGTAAAAGTAGACATCATAGATAATCAGTTTGTACCATTTTTGAAAAACAATATTGTTTTTATGTCTTTTGGATTTATGGGTAAAGAAATTGACAAATCATTGGCATGCAGGGGGCCAATGGCTACAAAAATTTTATACCAATTATTATCTTCAACAAATTGGCCTAAATTAGATTTCATAATTATTGATATGCCCCCAGGAACTGGCGACGTACATTTAAGTATTTTGGAAAATTATTTGATTGATGGGGTTGTAATAGTTTGTCTACCACAAAAATTAGCTATGATTGATACAATAAAAACAATAGATCTTTATAATAAATTTAATACTAAAATTTTTGGTGTAATAGAAAATATGTCTGGGCTTCCTGGGGATGCTGGAGAAAATATTGCAAAACAATATAATATCCCTTTGTTAGCAAAAGTTAATTTTCAAGTTGATATTATAAAAGCTTGTGACTCTGGGGAAAAATTCTCACACAAACTTCCAAGATTAATAAATGCATTAACTTAACTTATGCGCTACAAGTTGCTTGCGAATATATTACATAACTGTGTTATTTCAGCAACAAAACATAGTTGGTAACAATAATTTTATATTTTTTTCTTTATTTAAAAAATAAACCCTTGCGCTAAGCAATACAAAGTGCTTTTATTTATACAAGCGTCTTGCTAGCTTTTTTTAAAAGTTAAAGTGACGTTTGTTAATTTTTTAATCAAGCTTTTAATTAAGCGTATTATTTGAGGTATATTTAAATGTCAACAAATGAAAATATGAATAAACAGCAATTTGTAAGTTTTATAGCATCTCTAAATGACTGTACTTTAGTTTATGCCCAAGAAGTTGTAGATATTTTTACTGACGCATTGCACAAAGCTTTAGAGCAGAAAAAAGATGTAAGTTTAGTAGGTTTTTTCAGACTAACTTCTCAACATGTTCCTGCGCGCGACGGACGCAATCCTAAAACTGGCGCTAAAATGCACATTAAGGCTTACAACAAACCAAGCTTTAGAGCTGGTAAAAATTTAAAGGATGCCTGTAATTCATAATTTTTTATAGCTACTAAATCGGGGGCATAGATACAACTATTTAATAGTTGCCCCCATTAGTGATAAAATTATGTTAAATGATATATCAGCTCCCCAATATTCTATTTTTGTCTCTATTTAGATAATTTGTATTATACATATGATTCAATTTCCTAACATTGATCCAGTATTATTTAGTATAGGTTATCTTCAAATTAGATGGTACTCACTAGCATATATATTTGGTATATTATTAGGTTACAAATATCTACAATTTCTAGTAAACAAATTTGCATTAAAAATTAAAGCCTCAGACCTTCACGACTATTTAACTTGGTGTATAATTGCTATAATTGTAGGAGGAAGATTAGGTTATGTTCTATTTTACAACCCCTTGCAATTTTTATCTCATCCTTGGGAAATATTGCAAACTTATCAAGGGGGCATGTCTTTTCATGGAGGCTTGGCTGGTGTTACAATTATGACATTTTGTTTCTGCAAAAAAAAACATATTCCTTATTTAGCTTTTTGTGACCTACTTGCTGTGGTGAATCCTATTGGTTTGTTTTTGGGGAGAATAGCTAATTTCATTAATGCAGAATTATATGGAAGAGTAACAAATATGCCGTGGGGAGTGGTTTTTCCGCAAGAATTTGTAGCAAGGCACCCAAGCCAATTATATGAAGCCTTTGCTGAGGGTATTTTATTGTTCGTTTTACTAAATTATTTTATATACTATACAAAAATTATAAAATATCCAGGGCTTAATTCTATTTTGTTTTTAATATTATATGCATTAGCCCGCTCTTTCTGTGAGCAATATAGGCAACCAGATGAACATATAGGATTTGTATTTGGCAATGCCACAATGGGTCAGATTTTATCTGTTGTTATGCTGTTAATAGCAGCTAGTATTTTTATAAAGCAATATCGTAATTACAAGAATATAAGTATCAATAAGTCTACTTGATACTTATCTAGAAATTTTAAAACCTTAACTCTAATCCAGCCCTAACTACCCATCCTTTTCTTACAATATCACCAGCATTATATCCTTGAGTTTTATATCCCAAATCAAATCTTATAGCTGAATCTTCAGATATATTCATTCCCATAATTGCAAGAGCTTTGCCGCCTATTTTATTTTGCGCATTATTACCATCTATTCTAGAATCATCCTCATCAATCAAAAGTTCTGGTTGCCTCCATATTGCAATATTGCTACCCATAAAATAGTTATCCTGTTCGTAAATTTTATCAGCATTAAACTCTATCATATACGAAGTTTTATTTTTATTTTTGCCATAATTAAAGTTTAACTGAAAATATTTATCGTCATAATAGAAATGATTCATAATTTTTATCTCTGCCCCATAAGGAGCTAACACCAATCTAGCTTGTGGCAAATATCCTAAATCACCAATTTTAATTGTTGGAATTTCAATATCCATACCAGTAATAGCAGAATATATAGAAAACAATAAAAATGGATCAAGCAAATCAATATATCCGAAGACACTCAATTCTTCAAGGCTTGAACAATTATTATCATTATAATATCTATTTACAAGATCTGTATAATTTGTTATATCATGACCCCCTCTAGGAGGTGTATATAATACTGTATAATAAAATTGATTACCTGAAGAAAACCAATAAGTAGCACCCATAATATTTGTAATTATCATTTTATTATCAAAATATCTCTTTTTAATTTTTTGTGCTAATACATAATTAGCTTCATTTCCCCCTAAATACGAAACCATGTCTTGTATTATGTTTTTTCCTTTCCCATCAGACACAGCAGCATAAAACGGGCTATTCAAAAAAACTTTATGAACAGGAATATCGTTTTCAAAAGCCCTAATAACATGTCCTGAAATCTCATGGTTTAATAGTGCTACAAAAAATCCTGGATATATACCAACCAAAGCTTTTACAAAAGATGTTTCAATTTGCAATGAATCCAATCCATATTGCAAAAATTCAGCTCCATTCAAAAATAAATCTGCCCCAGTATTTTGTGTAAGAGTTTTGTCAAGAGAAAAATGATATATATTTTTTTTATTTTCAACATTTGCAAAAGAGCTATATGCAGTCAAAAAAAGAGGGAGTATACACACAATGATTAGTACTCGAAAACGAAATATATTTGTCATAATGAATAGTAAAAAAATTTTATCTATATAATCAACACTTTACTGTTTATATATTAAAATGCAAAGATAAATTTAATGTTTTGGTTATTATTATTAAGATAATGTTAAAAAAAGAAAAAAATGTGAAATTTTTGGAATAAAAAATAAGTCAAGAGTAATTTAAGAGTTAACTTCTAAAAACTATAAGAGTTAACTTCTAAAAACTATAAATATTTTTTAATAAGTAACTTGAAAAGATAATTGTAATAGGTATTGTAACCAAACATATGCCAGCTGAAAGGAGTATATATTGAAAATTTGGCTCACTAACTATTATGCCATTTGTTATTATGGCGGGTATCATAAAAGGAATGATGGGCGGAATCAAAAAATTGGTATTGCTTTTAAAATAACCTTGCACACAACTTATTAAAATGGCTAAAGCTGAAACATTCATAATTAAAAGACTTTGTGCTAAAAAAACATTAAGGAAATTTATTACTTCAGTATTATCATAAACTATAGTAATGATAGGAAGCGGTAGAATGGCTGCTATAATAGAAGTTAAAGAAAGGCTGCAAAACTTTCCTATTACTATTGAGCTTGAATCCATAGTAGACAGAAGAACATAAAGACGGCCGTCATTTAATTCTGATTTAATTAAATTTTCTGCAAGACTTAAAATTATCCAAGGAAGGCAGATAAGGTTAATCATGCTACCCAACAGCCAAAAATCTTGCTGACGGAATAAAAAAGGCAATGAAAAACTTGAACATAAGAGCATTAGAAATATAAAACGCCCTACCCCTAAGATTTTATGCATATATTTTAATTCACATAAAAAATATGTGGCTAATATATCACCTTTAAACATAATCCCCCATATGTAATATTTGTGCATTTTTTGTAAATTCTTGTGCATGCGATGCTATTATTATTATCCCGCCCATACTTGCTTTACTAATTATTGCATTATAAAGAATTAATTTATTGGATTCATCCAAATTACTATCTATTTCATCCAGTAGCCAAATTTTCTTGTTTTCTAAAAATAACCTAGATAAAGCTAGTTTTTTTCTATTCCCAGCTGATAATTCACAAACCTTATTGTCCAATAATTCTTGTAGCCCAAAATAAAATATAGTTGCATTTAATGCTTTATGCGCATTATATAATTTTGCCCAAAATAAAAGATTTTCTTCAACGGACAAAACTAAATTAACACCGAGTTCATGACCTATATAACTAAAATATGATGTTGGTTCTTGTTCTAAATTGTTTATTTTAATATTACCACTTTTAGGAAACTGTATTCCAGCTATTATTCTAAGTAGGGAAGACTTGCCAGAGCCATTACAACCCCTTATATATAATATACCCCCTGAAACTGAAGAAAAACTTAAATCTTGAAAAATTACTCCGCCTTGAGCTTGTAATTGAAGATTTTCACAAGTTAAAGTTAACATATAGCATTTTTAATAATTATTGAAATTTCTTCTATGTAGGGAAGAACAAAGATCTATTAATATATATACAACTGGATAATAAAAAACTGTATTCAGTATCTGCAAAAGCACTTGAGAATAATTAAATATATACAAATTGCACAAACACTCGCTACAATATTTAAGATTTAGCTCTATAAAAGCAAAAACAATAAATCTTCCATAATCTGTTACCACTGGATTATAATTATAATGTACTAAAAAACTATGTCTTGCCATTATTTCATTTAGTTTAAAAGCAACAATTATTAGTAGAATATTAGTAATAAGCGAAATATCATAAATAAAAGCCAACAAAACTGCCGCTGTAAATATAATACATATTGTTATTTTATTATTTCCATATTTTATATATATAAATAAAAAAATTATTTCAAAAGCTGGTAATATTTTAGAAAAAACATGAAATTTACCTAAAATTAATGGCAAATATATTAATGTTAGAGAAATTAATATAAGAATGAATATTTTTAGAATTTTTGTCATAAGGTTAACCAATTATCAAGCTGTTTGGCAATGTTGTGCAAAGAATCTGTAGCATCATATATAATTTTATTATCGAATTTATTGTTACACCAAGTAAGCTGTCGTTTTGCATAATTACGTGTTCTTTGCTGCGTTATGTGTACAGCTTCTTCATAAGATAATTGACTATTCAAATAAGACTTTATTTCTTCAAAACCTATAGCTTTTATGCTAGAACTTAAACTATCTTGATTTTGCCTGATGATATTTGAGACTTCTTCTATCGCGCCATTCCTAAACATGAATTCTACTCTAGCATTACAGTTACTATAAAGTAACCCACGATTTGGTTGAACTGATATGATTTTAATATCGTATTTGTTTAAAAATGAGCTGTAACTATTTTTATGCTTCGTATGGAAATCAATTATCGACATCCCTGTTTGAATTTTAACATTATAAGCTCTTAGCATTCTTTGAGTATCATTAGATCCAACTATTCCAATAATTTTTGGATCTAGTGATCCTAATAGTTCATAGAAGTTTTTTATTCCTATATCATCAAATAGTTGAGTTGTTTTTTTGGCGATATTAACATTTGTAGCTGGAACATCATCTAAACCATATATTAAGTTATGAATATACATATGACTACCCCCAACTAAAATTGAAGCATATGATTTTTTAGATAAGCCCAATAAAACCTGATTAACATCTTCAATATATTTAGCTACAGAATAAAAAGATCCTATATCTAAGTAATTATACAAATAATGTTTTGCTGTTATCAAATCATTGTTTGTTGGTGATGCGGTAATAATTTTTAGATCTTTATACACCTGAAATGCATCAGCATTAATAATAGCAACATTAGAGATTTTTTGTGCTAATTCTAATGCAAGGGTAGATTTACCGCTAGCAGTTGGACCTATTATCACTATTACTTTATGTTTTGAGATCATCCACCATTATTGGAAAATTTAGAGATAAACAAAATCTATTGGTTTAAGGCTTACTAGATTTTATCATCCCTACAAAACTTAACAAATATATATAGGGATAATAAAATTATTTAGATGTTATATCCAAAATTAAAACTAATAATCAATGGCTCGAGTGTCATAATATAGTCTGAATTATGTAGATTAGTAATTTTTAGATTGTGAGTCAGAAAACTTTTTTTAACCTCAAGAGACATTATTGAATTATTTGATCTAATTAGAGATACACCAAATTTTCCAAAGTACGTAAAAGCATTTTCTGTAGTTAAAGTACTTACTGTTGAAAATATAAGATCATATTCACCACCAAAACCAATATAAGGGTCTAAACCCCCGAAAGGAAATGGATGAAAATTCAATCCAACTCCTAAAGGAACATATATCATGAAAGCACTCTTTGAAGACGTTATGTTTTTATCAAAGGAATCTTTTGCATCTTTATTAATTGGACTAAAATTTGCTAATGCAAATAATTCAAAAGCTATCTTATCTGTAATAAACAAAGAAGTTTCAGCCCCTATTACCATACCCCAAGTAATAAGCTCTATCTCATTATTTTTCTCACCAACTTGGTTTGATGTTAATTTCATCTTACCTTTTGTGAATAAAGGACCCAAATTAATTGTGCCAGAAATTCTAGAATAAGTTTCATAATCTTCGTTAATACCATCTGCGTAAGATGAAAATGAAAAAACTACTAAAAGATAAAGATGTAATAAAATTTTATTTATTTGCATAACCATAATTTTTCTTTGTTAAAATTAATAAGCCTTTATAGGTATATGCTAACACACTAAATAAATTGTTTCTAGTAAGATTTAGCTAAATTTTTATAATAAAAAACAATCAACTATTTGACTTATCTATTTTTTTAAAACTATTATAGTTGTATACATTTATTTTCAGTGAAATAATTATGCAATCAATTATTAAAAAATTTTTACTTACAAGCTTTATAATAATTATAAATATATATACCAATATCATAGCAACCACACAAAAACAAAATATTAATAATATGGAACAAAAACCTATAAGCAATTTGATTAGTAGAAAAGCATTATTCAGTAATCCTGATTATATGAATGTAAAAATTAGTCACGACGGTAAATATTTAACTTATATAGCTCCAACAAAGGATGTTGCAAACTTGTATTTAGCAAAAATTGATGATGTTGGTAATGCAAAGGCTATTACTAATGATACAAAACGTGGCATAAGAAGCTATTCCTGGGTTTTAAATTCTTCTTCTATAATTTATTCGCAAGATAATGATGGCGATGAAAACACACGCTTATATAAGATCAATATTGCTGATGGTAAAATCATACCTTTAACACCCGAAAAAGTGAAAGCATACATTCTTGCCCAAAGTATAAATTTTGCAACTGAAATATTAGTTTGTATGAATCAGCGTGACCCTAGATTCTTTGATGTCTACAGATTAAATATTGATAATGGTAAAATGGATCTTATATTTAAAAATGAAAAATACGCAAGTTTTGTTCCGGATAACAACCTAAAACTAAGATTTGCATCTTATATTACACCAGATGGTGGAATAGATATATTTAATATAGAAAATGAAAACAAACATCACTTATATAAAAGCATTAACAATATAGATTCAACAAATACAAACATATTATTGTGGGGTAAAGATGATGAATTTTATGTTTTAGACTCTCAAAACAATGATACCGCAGCTTTGTTTAAGGAAACAACATCGGGCAAAAAAAAATTAATTGCGCAAAATGATAAAACTGATATTTCCTATATATTGCTTCACCCTACTAATTATACAGAGCAATATTATAGCTATGATTATCAGAAAGAGACTAAGGTTTTTTTAGATAAATCCGTTGAAGAAGATTTTAATTTTTTACAAACTAAAGCTAAAAAAGATGTATCTATTAACATATTAAGTAGAACATTAAAAGATGATATTTGGATATTATCCTTTTCGGGATCAGATATAATAGGTTCGTATTACATCTTTAATAGAAAAAATAAAAAGTTAGATTTTTTATTTTATTCTCGTAAAAATTTGGTTGATACAGAACTTTCACCGATGATACCAGTAATTATAAAATCTAGAGATGGTTTAGATTTACCAAGCTATATATCTTTACCAAGAGAAGTTCTTAATGACGTTAACA
Organism: Rickettsiales bacterium; assembly: GCA_947454145.1. Taxonomy (GTDB): domain Bacteria; phylum Pseudomonadota; class Alphaproteobacteria; order Rickettsiales; family Rickettsiaceae; genus JAIOYM01. The sequence goes on along the minus strand of CANGIW010000002.1, from coordinate 58,919 downwards.
ACCCAACTAATAAATTAAGTACTAAAGCTGTTCCTATGGTGCTTTTTGTGCACGGCGGACCACAAATGCGTGATTTTTGGGGATATAACCCAACTCATCAATGGCTTACAAATAGAGGCTATGCAGTACTTAGCGTTAATTATAGGGGGTCGGATGGTTTTGGGAAGAATTTTATATCTTTAGGTAATGGCGAATGGGCTGGAAAAATGCATGATGATCTTATAGATGCAGTAAATTGGGCAATAGAAAACAATATTGCTATTAAAGATAAAATTGCTATATACGGGGGAAGTTACGGTGGATATTCTGCTTTAGTTGGCCTAACTTTTACTCCTGATGTTTTTGCATGTTCAGCCGATGTTGTGGGCCCCTCAAATTTAATCACTCTACTTAATTCTATACCTGAATATTGGAAACCTGCTATTTCAAGATTAATTAAAAAGATTGGTGGTGACCCTACTACTGAGAACGGTAGAGAATTTTTAGCCAAACGTTCTCCAATAACTTTTGTGGACAAAATTAAAAAACCGCTTTTAATAGCACAAGGTAAAAATGATCCGAGGGTTAAGGAGGCGGAATCCACTCAAATAGTTATGAAAATGCAAGAAAAAAAGATACCAGTAACTTATCTTCTTTATCCTGATGAGGGGCATGGATTTACAAGACCAGAAAATCGTATGTCTTTTAATGCGCTATTAGAACAATTTTTTGCAAAATATTTAGGTGGTAAATTTGAGCCTATAGGAAAAGATCTAGAAGGATCTAGTATTGAGATTATAGATAAAGGCCAGCTAACTATAGACTTAAATAAGAACTAAAAATTTTATAAAAAATAGACTTCAAGATTTGTAAATTGAAGTCATTAAATCAATATACTATATTTCTTTTTATTAGAAATATTTAAGACTAAGCTATTGAAATATAAATTTTTACAATTTAAATGTGGCTTATGGTTATTTTGTGGTACAATTTAATCACTAGTGCTAATTAATATGCAGCTAATATATCAATATTTCTTGACATTTAAATCATGTGGCATATAATTTCTTACTAAAAAGAAAAAATCTACTAAAGTAATATTTAAATTTTAAATAAAACAATGTTATCTCACTTTCAAACTTTGCGCAAAAGTAGATTTCGTCAAGCTATATGGCCTATAAAATCTTCGGAATTACAAAAATTTATTCCTATGGCGTTACTTATGTTTGTTATTTTACTAAATCAAAACATAGTAAGAAGCATTCGTGATAACTTAGTCACAACAATGATAGGACCAGAAATTATAAGTTTTATTAAATTATGGTGCGAAATGCCTATAGGTATATTATTTGTAGTTATATACTCACGCATGTGTAATCAAATGTCTACAGAATCGGTATTTAGATGCGTAGTATCGTTCTTTTTGGTATTTTTTTGGCTTTTTGCTTTTTATATGTTTCCTAATGCAGACATTTTGCACCCATCCCCCGAAACAATAGATCATTACACCAATTTACTACCCAATTTCAAATGGTTTATAGCTTTATGGGCGAATTGGACATATGTAATATTTTATGTGTTAGGTGAATTATGGCCAGTTGTTGTGTTCTCTTTATTGTTTTGGCAGTTGGCAAATCAAATCACAAAAACTGAAGAAGCAAAACGTTTCTATTCATTCTTTAGTGTGTTTGGCCAATCTAATTTATTGATATCTGGCGGAGTATTATATTATTTTTCTTCCCCAAATTGGATATCAGATTTGTTGTTAAAAGAAGTTGAAAATAATGTCGAATTAATGCTGAAAAGCTTAATTATTATAGTAATTATTTCTGGAATTTTTTGTTTACTTTTGCATAAATTAATAGAAATAACGGTCATAAAGCCTTCTAAAATTTCAACTATAAGACAAAATAAACCAAAGCTTGGATTTAGAGAAAGCATAAAAACATTAGCATCATCAAAATATCTTTGGTTCATTTGCGTAATTTTAATATCATATTCGATGTCTATAAATCTTATGGAAGGTCTAATATTATCTAAGGTAAAGCAATTATACCCCAACCCCAAAGAATTCATGCTATACCAAAGCCAAGTATCTTTTTGGACCGGGGTATTCACATTATTATTTTCAGTAATCGGTAGTAATATAATTAGAAAATTTGGTTGGCTAACTGCAGCAATATTAACCCCTTTAATGATTTTTATAAATGGTGTAATATTTTTTATAGCAGTATTATATGAAAATGAATTGGCTACCTTATTCTCACTACATAGTATTTCTGCATTAAATGTGATAATAGTAATAGCAGCTTTGCAAGGTATTCTTGGAAAGAGTACTAAATATTCTTTGTTTGATGCAACAAAAGAAATGTTATATATACCCCTTGATAGCGACATGAAGACTAAAGGAAAAGCTGCTGTAGAAATTATGGGGGCAAAATTAGGTAAAGCCTCTGGTTCAATTATTCAATGTGTGATTTTCTTTATAATGCCAAAAACTTTATATAGTGATATAGCTGCTTTGTTGCTTGTATTTTTTACTATGATATGTTCTATTTGGCTTTACGTTGTTTTTAGATTAAATAAAAAATATAAAGAATTACTTGATTAAGTATGCAAATAAATAAAAAAATAGCTTTAACGGGAGATAGGCCAACTGGTAGGCTACATTTAGGCCATTATTTTGGATCACTTGTAAATAGATTAAAGTTACAATCCAACAACCAAATATTACAATTATTAATGGTAGCTGATGCACAAGCCCTTACAGATAATTTTAGCGATAGTTCTTTAGTTAGAAAAAATATCACCGAGATAGTAAAGGATTATTTAGCAATTGGTATAGACCCATCACTTACTATTATATTTTTGCAATCTTATATTTGTGAACTTGCAGAGATAACTTTTTATTATTTAAATTTAGTGAATTTAGGTCGTCTTGAACGCAATCCGACTGTAAAAACAGAAATATTACAAAAAAATTTTAGAGGTGAAATTCCTGTAGGGTTTTTGTGTTATCCAATAAGCCAAGCAGCCGATATAACTGCTTTTAAAGCAGAATTGGTGCCGGTTGGAGAAGATCAACTGCCCATGATCGAACAAACTAATGAGATTGTACGTAAGTTTAATCGCTTGTACAACACTGATTGTCTGAAGGAATGTACGGCCATAATCTCAGAAAATGCAAGATTGCAAGGTATCGACGGCAAAACCAAGATGAGTAAAAGTTTAAATAATGCTATTTACTTATCAGACGATCCTTATACTATAAAGGAAAAAATATTTTCTATGTATACAGATCCAGATCATATTAAAATATCAGATCCAGGAAAGGTTGATGGTAACGTAGTATTCAGTTATTTAGATATTTTTTATCCTCATAAAGACCATCTAGATGAACTTAAAACCCATTATAAAAAAGGCGGCTTAGGTGACGTTAAACTTAAGAATATATTAAATGATGAAATGCAGAATTTTCTAGCACCAATTCGTGAAAAAAGGAATACTGTTAGTGATAATCATGCGTTAGAAGTTCTTCGTCAAGGAACTGAATCTGCTCGTAAAATAGCAAGCAATACTTTGGTAGAAATTAAACATTCTATGGGTATAGGAGATATTTTACTTAAATAAAAAAATTCATAAAGCCTAAATTCTATATGGACTATTTTATAAAAGATGCTATAAATAGTAAAGTCTCAATCTAATATTATTTTACACTTATATTATGGCACAACCTCCTTCTACACCCAAATACTACAAAGAAGCTTTAGAATACCACAAGAAGCCTCAAGCTGGAAAATTGAGCGTCATACCCACTAAACCAATGGTAACGCAAGAAGATTTAGCCTTAGCTTATTCTCCAGGTGTAGCAGCACCATGTTTAGAAATAGCGAAAAATATTGAAGCTGCTTACGATTACACTTCTAAGGGTAATACTGTTGCTGTTATAAGTAACGGAACTGCTGTTTTAGGCCTAGGTAATATTGGAGCCGCTGCAAGTAAACCAGTTATGGAAGGTAAGTCTGCTTTGTTCCAGCGCTTTGCTGCTATTAATAGTGTAGATATAGAAGTGAATACCGAAGATACCCAAGAATTTATTAATGCTATAAAATATCTTGGTCCAAGCTGGGGGGGAATAAACCTAGAAGATATAAAAGCTCCAGAGTGTTTTATTATTGAAGAAGAGCTTAAAAAATTAATGGATATACCTGTTTTTCATGATGATCAACACGGAACAGCTATAGTAGTTAGTGCAGGATTAAAAAATGCTTTGCACTTAACAAAAAAAGAATTACAAAATTGCAAAATAGTAGTCAATGGAGCAGGCGCTGCTGCTATTGCTTGCATAGAGCTCATAAAAGCTATGGGTGCTAAAGCAGAAAACGTAATACTATGCGATACTAAGGGCACAATATATAAGGGTCGAAAAGAAGGCATGAACCCTTGGAAAGAAAAGCATGCTGCTACCACGGAGTCTCGCACTTTAAGGCAAGCTATGGTTGGAGCAGATATATTTTTAGGTCTATCCTCCAAAGACGCTGTAGATGAAGAAATGGTGAAATCTATGGCTTCAAGCCCAATAATATTTGCTATGGCTAATCCAGATCCAGAAATAACACCTGAAAAAGTTAAATCTGTTCGTAGTGATGCCATTATAGCAACAGGTAGATCTGACTACCCTAACCAGATTAATAATGTATTATGCTTTCCTTATATTTTTAGAGGAGCTTTAGATGTTAGAGCAACAGAGATTAACATTGAAATGAAAATTGCAGCATCAAAAGCTTTAGCTGAATTAGCTCATCAGCCAGTTTCTGAAGAAGTACGTAAAATATACGGTGGTAGAAAATTTATTTACGGCTCTGAATATATCATTCCAGTGCCATTCGATCCAAGATTGATAACTACCATACCCGTTGCTGTAGCAAAAGCAGCTATAGAAACTAACGTAGCAAAACAACCTTACGAGAGTTTAGCGCTATACGTACGTGATTTGGAAAGACGTGTAAATCCTACTGCATATTACATGAGTAATATTTTTAATGTAATTATTGCCAACAAACAAAGAGTAGTTTTAGCCGAAGGTGAAGATGAAGAGGTTGTTAAAGCCGCTATCACTGCAAATAAAAACGGTTATGCAAAACCTATATTAGTTGGAAGAATGAGTAAAATTGAACCAATATTACAACACATCGGCTACTCAGACAATTTTGATATAACAATTGTAAATGCAGCCAACACCCCTCACCTTAATCAATATATAGAATATCTATATGAAAGACTTCAAAGAAAAGGTTATTTATATAAAGATTGCGCCAAGTTAGTTAAAACAGATAGGCATATTTTTGCAAGTTTAATGGTTGAATGTGGTCATGCTGATGCAATTGTTACTGGTTTTAGTAATAATTATCACAATTGTTTAGATGATATTTTACGTGTTATTCCTAAAGCAGCTAACAAGGAAGTATTCAGCTATGCTACATTTTTGAGTAATAACAAACAGATATTAATTGGTGACACTAGCGTTAACACAACTCTATCTTCTGAACAAATTGCTTCAGTGGCTATTCAATTGGCTAAAATAGCTGAAAATATGGGGTATAAGCCTAGAGTAGCTTTGATTGCTGCCACGAATTTTTCTGGAAACAATGACCCAATAACTCAAAGAGTGAAAGATGCCGTGAAGCTATTAGATGCTAAATCTGTTGATTTCGAGTATGATGGTGAAATATCAGTAGAAGCAGCATTAAATGAATCTGTGTTAAAACTTTATCCTTTTGCTCGTTTATCCAAACCTGCTAATATACTTATTATGCCAAATCTTATAAGCGCATCAGTATCTACGCAGCTTTTAGATGAAATGTCTAACGGAACATTTATTGGTAATGTTCTTACTGGTATTTCTAAATCTGTACAGATAGTCAAAATGGGTAGCTCAGCTAATGAGTTAATTTATTCTTTAGCTTTAGCAGCCTATGGTGCTATAATGATTAACTAATATTTAGATTGCATCCATCGGCGCCCACTAACCTTTTTGGGTTAAAAATCTCTCTTCTTAATTTGCTATAAACTAGGAAGAGAGATTTACTAATCTAGTTTGAAATAGACATCTTAAAACAAGAACAAAAGATATAGAGTTATGACATAAAATTTTTTGTATCTAAATCTTATTTTTTGCTGCTAAAGTGCAGTACCCCTGATCAAAACAGATTCCATATCAACACTTATATGCTTTTTATAACCAATTAATTTGTTAATTGCCATCTTTAATCACCCTATAGTCTTTTATTGACAAAATACTAAATTAATTTAGTATCTAAATTGATGGTATTAATTTTATTTTTAGATATTTTTGACAAATATGGCTCGTTTCTCTTGCGCTATTCTTTCAAAGAATAATTTATTGCACAATATAAATTTTGTTTCCAAATTAGCACCCAAGAGTCAAATAATTGCTATGGTTAAAGCAAATGCATATGGTCATGGTTTACGCTCAGTCTCAAAGCATTTAGATGATTTAAATTTATATAGTTTAGGTGTGGCCTCTATCGATGAAGCTATAGCTTTAAGAAAAGCCAATATCAAATCCTCTATAACTCTTATGGAGGGTATATTTGAACCAGAAGAGTTAAATGCAGCTGCAATTGAAAATTTTGATGTCGTCATACATAATTGGGAACAATTAAAATGGCTTGAAGAAAATATTTATGCAGAAAAAAAATTTAGAGTTTGGTTAAAAATAGATACTGGAATGGGTAGACTAGGTTTTTCTATTAACGAAGCACCACAGGCCTACGGTAAATTAATTAGTCTACCTAATGTATCTTTGCCTATAGGAATTATGTCTCATTTTGCCTGTGCAGATAATAAACAAAATCCCCTAAATGAAATACAAATAAAACATTTTAGCCAATTTGTTTCAAAATTACCGGTAATCAAAAGCTTTTGCAACTCTGCTGCAATTTTTAACTTCCCCGATCAACATTATGAAGTAGTACGTCCAGGAATCTTGCTGTACGGTCTTTCTCCCTTTAAAGATCAGACTGGTCCAGATTTAGGTTTAAAACCAGTAATGAGCATGCAATCAAAATTGATTTCTGTAAAAAATGTTGCAGAAGGTTCTACTATAGGTTATGGGGCTAGATCTGTTTGCCAAAAAGATACTAAAATAGGCGTGATAGCTATGGGTTATGGTGATGGATATCCAATTACCGCAAAAGACGGAGCTCCAATTTTTATAAATAATATACTATGCCCACTAATAGGTAGAGTTTCTATGGACATGATGTGCGTAGATTTAACCTCTTACCCAGAAGCAAAAATAGGAGACGAGGTAGAATTTTGGGGAGAAAATGTACCATTAGAAATTTTAGCAAAACACACCAATAATACTAATTATGATATATCTACAAACGTACAAAACAGGGTTAAATTCATTTGGCGATAAATTTTCTATCTACAAATGAATTCTCTGTATATTCCAAAATAATTACTCCCAAAACGCCTTAGTTCAACAATTTAAACCAAAAGCTCTATTTCTGTTGCACCTATTCTACCTGCCTTTTCTTCCAGTTCATATTTAACTTTTTGTCCAGGAAGAACATTTGATATAGCTGCTTTTTGCAAGGCAGAAATATGGACAAATACATCCTTACCATCATCATCACTTTTAATAAAACCATAGCCTTTAGTATTGTCGAACCATTTAATTGCGCCTGTATTCATAAAGATTTCAACCTTTTTGTATTAATTTATATTATTACCAATAGTAATGTTACTAGTTTACAATTCTTGTTTTCATATATATTTTTATATTAACGTAAAGCTTCACAGAAAAACTCAACTATATATTTGAAATACAAAAACTTAAGAATTATATAAAAATTCTACCATAGATAGAAAAAAATAGTAAAGCATATTTTTAAAATATTTTTGTACTTAATTTTTTGATGAACTTTTTTATCTAAGACTAGGTAATTATTGTGATTTGAAGTGATAACGCAATTATAGAAGGGCATAACGTATTGTATTCCTCTTATATGTTGATATAACTTTGTCTTTAAAATATCTTGGGTCTATTTTTGAAATAGTGATTTTGTAGAACGTTGCTTTTTACTATTTATTTTCTTAGATGAGTTTTCTAGAAAAAATTTTTTTATATCAGTTATTTCGTCCAACAATCCTTTTAATATTAGTTTTTCAGAATCAGCGATATTTTCTGCTGTTTTAGATTGTAATGCTTTAGAGTTAAGCTCTAAAAGTTCTTTTATATTGTGTTGCAAATCTTTTTGGGACATTTTGTCCAGTATACTAGGATCAATAATAAGCTCTTCTGTATCTTTACCTTCAGCTTTATAAGCTACACGAGCAGGAATTTGTTGAACTAATTTATTATTTTCGATTTCTACATTTTGTTCTTGAGGATTTTGTATTAATATTTTTAGTTCTTCTATTTTTTTACTAGGTATATTTTTGTTTGAAGCCATATCATGAATATATTTGATAAAATTAGTAAATATTAATATATATTATGATATGATAACAAAGTAGTAAAGAATTTAATTATTAATCGCGTTATACTTCCAAAAATAATTTATTTTTCTGTTTTACTATCAGCAATCACAACTTCATCTCTATTGCTAATAATTTTATCTATTAAACCAAACTCACAAGCTTCTTGTGGGTTCATAAAATTATCTCTTTCCATATTAGCAATAATGAAATCTAAGTTTTTACCAGTATGTTTTACGTAGATATTATGCAATAATTCTTTTACTTTCCTCATTTCTTTTGCATGAATTTCAATATCTGTAGCCTGTCCTTGAAAACCTCCTAAGGGTTGGTGAACCATAATTCTACTACATGGTAAAGAATATCTATACCCTTTAGTTCCAGCTGTAAGCAACAAAGACCCCATAGAACATGCTTGACCCATACAAATAGTTACTATTTTGGATTTAACATACTGCATTGTATCATAAATAGCCATACCAGCAGTTACGGAACCACCAGGAGAATTAATATACATGTAAATCTCCTTATTCGGATTTTCTGCTTCTAAAAAAAGTAATTGAGCCACGATAAGATTTGCCATATTATCTTCAACTTGATTGGTAATGAAAATAATACGTTCTCTAAGTAGCCTAGAATATATATCATAAGATCTTTCACCTCTACTTGTTTGCTCTATTACTATTGGTACTAATGGCATATATTTACCTCTTAATTTGCTATATAAATTTTATCTCTTGATTATATAGTAAAAACTAATTAAATAAAATTATTTTTTTTACTCCTTAATACTAAAAATAGCTGAAATCAGACTACACGCATATCAACAACTTCAGCTTCACGCATACAGTTATCATTAACATCTATTTTTATACTAATAAGACTATTTTTTTGAATAAGATTTTGTGCTATTTCAGGCCATTCTATTATAGAAATACCAGAAAAAAAAGATTCTTCTATACCCAAATTAAAAATTTCATCCTTATTTTTAAGTCTGTATAGATCGTAATGATAAATAGTTATCCTATCATTATTGTAAATGTTTACTATATTGAATGTTGGACTAGTAACAATTTCTTCAGGATAAAAATAGTTGATTATAGCTCCCGCTAAACAAGTTTTGCCTGCCCCAAGACATCCGGATAAAGTTATTATATCTCCAATTTTTAAAGTTTTAGCTATATCAATACCAAATTTCATAGTTTCTTCTGGGGTGGGTAATAATATCTTTTTTATCATATTTTAAATTCTAAACATCTTTCTATATCACCTAAATCTTTATACGAATTCACAAAGATATAGCCTTTATCAGTAAATATTTTTTTTACTGATTTAGCTTGATTAAAACCTATTTCTAAGTAAATTCTACCATTTATCTTAAGGAAATTTTTAGCATGGTTGGCTATAATTTTATAATTTTCTAATCCTTTATCTTCTGCAAAAAGAGCAATATGCGGCTCATATATCAAAGTTTCTTCACTCATCACATTTATTTCAGTAATCGAAATATAAGGCGGGTTTGAAATAATAATATCGAATTTATCTAAAGATGATAATTTTTCAAACCAATCGCTTTTTTGTAACGTGATTCTATCTTGTAATCTATATTGGTCTATATTATTTTTTGCAACAATCAAAGCATCAGCTGAAATATCTAGGCCAACGGCTGTAGAGTTTACTAACTCTAGCATCAAAGAAATAGTAAGACAGCCGCTTCCTACCCCTAAATCCAGTAGTTTGAAAGAATCTTTTGGATTTTTTATATTAGTAAGCACTGCTTCTATTAAAGTTTCTGAGTCACTTCTAGGAATCAATACCGCATCATTAACTTTAAACTCATATTTCCAAAATGCCTGCAATTGTGTTATATAGGCTATTGGTTCTTTGTTTTCCCTAGCCACAATAAAATTGTTTAACAAAATACATTGCTGTGCAGATAGCTCTTGATCATAAAATTGACTAAAGTCTAAAGCTGAACAATCTAAAATTTTTTCTAACAAAAATTTAGCTTCTATATTGGAATTAGAAACAAATGCTAATTTTTTTAACCTCTTTTCTAAAAAAGTAATAGCTTCTAAAATTTTCATATATAAAAAGAATAATTAAAGATATTGCTGTTATTTTATGAAAAGCTATTTATCAGATCTTTTACTAATTCTATTGAAATTTTTTTATTTTTTTCTAATGAAATTTTATTTAAAGCAAAAATAAATTCTTTTATATAACCCAAGTCTCTTTTTACATGCTCTGCTATAAATTTAATAACCTGATCTGAAATATGGATACTAAAATTAGAAAATTGTTTTGCCATAAATATTTTTATCATTTCATCATCTGGTTTATCTATGACTACCGACTCTATTGATTTTATTCTTGAACTTAAATCTGGTAAATGAAAAGCTTCTAAACTTACAGAAGAAAGAACCAAAAAAATATCATTTTGATGGCACCAATTAAAAATATGCAATAATTTTTCTTCATCTGGATTTTGATCTATATCATCTATAACCAGAGCCGATAAATTTTCTATTTTTTCAATATTAGTGTCTGTAAGGTTAATTGTTTTTGCAGAATATTTTTTAGCCCATAAAGATAGTAGCAAACTTTTACCAGAAAATTTGGGTCCTAACAATATTATTGAATTATTATACAAAGCTATACTTCTTTCACCACCAAATTTCATCATACGGTTATAAGCCTTATAATTAGATTTAGTACGAATATAATCTTCACTTTCATGATATAAGTCGGATATAGCTAGAATTAATTGCTGATTCATTTCCTCGTTTTTCCTTAAAAAGATTTTAATCTATAACACCAGCTAAACTATTTTCTAAAGCACGAATAATCCTGACATTTATAATGTTGCCGTGCAAATCTTTTCCTGCTTTTGTATCAACATGTACCGATTGCATATATTCGGTTTTACCTATAATTTGATTATCATAACGACCATCTTTTAAAAATAAAATTGGCATTGTTCTACCTACACAGCTTTCATTAAATTCCATTTGATTTTTGATTAGTTGTTCTTGTAAAATCGCGAGTCTCTTTATTTTTATAGATTCATCTATTTGCGCTTTTAAAGCAGCCGGAGTTCCAGGTCGCGGACTATATTTAAAGGAATAAGATTGCACAAATTTAACCTCAGTAGCTAAAGAAAAAGTAGCATCAAAATCTTCATCAGTCTCTCCTGGAAATCCTACTATAAAATCTGACGAAACCTGTATATCTGGTCTTGCATTTTTATAAGCGCCGATAAGCTCTAGATATTTTTCTCTTGTATATTTTCTATTCATAGCCTTTAGAATAACATTTGAGCCAGACTGAACTGGTAAATGCAAAAAAGGCATCAATTTGTTCTGACGACTGTGCATATCAATAAGTCTAGTTGTCATGTCCATAGGATGAGAAGTAGTATATCTTATGCGCTCAACATTAGGTATTTGACTTATTAACTCCACTAATTCTGCTAAATCACATATACTGCCATCTAATTTTTTGCCATGATAAGCACTAACATTTTGTCCAAGTAAATATATTTCTTTACTGCCTTTAGAAGCAAGCATCAAAGCTTCTCTATAAACCTGTTCCATAGGTCTTGAAAATTCAGCTCCCCTCGTATAAGGCACACAACAAAAACTACAAAATTTATCACATCCTTCTTGAATAGAAACATATCCACTAGGTCCTTGTGCTACTTGTGATTCTGGTAATATATCAAATTTGGCTTCTAGAACAAAATCTAATTCTATCGCCCTCTTATCCCCTTGATTAATCTTATCTAATAATTTAGGTAGCTCCGTATAAGACTGAGGACCAACAACTATATCTACGAAATTATTGGATCTATCAAATATTTGTTCGCCTTCAGCCTGCCCCACACAACCTGCTACTACAGTAACTACTTTTTTACCTGCATTGATTTTTTTTATTCTTCCAAGTTCAGAATATAACTTCTGTGTGGCTTTTTCTCTTATATGGCAAGTATTTAAAACTACCATATCAGCTTCCTTCATTTCATATGTAATTTCATACCCATTTGTTGTCATCAACTCCCCGATACGTATAGAGTCATATTCATTTTGCTGACAACCGTATGTTTGAATAAATAATTTCTTCTTCATATAGTTTTTTATCTAGTAATATTTATATTGTAAAACATAAAGATTATACTATGAGAACGAAAAATATGTTACATGAATTTTTCATGACACAAAAATATTTTACTAATGGCCACAATTATAATGTATAATAGGGAATGAAGTTAAAATTTCTTGATTTATATTAAACTAAGGGCTTTTATGACGAATTTATTAACTTTACCCCCAGAATCAAAGATTGAATCGCCAGACATATAAAGCTGTTCATCAACACAAAGCTAAACCCCTTAAATTGTTTGCACTGCAACTTAACCTATAAATCCAGAAATTTATCTTTATTGCCTAGGCCTTTAATAATAAGAATAAAAAGATGTGAGGGCGAATTAAAATATTCAAAATTATACATATATTAAACTCCTTACTCAACAAAAAAGCTTGCAATTTTAATAAAAAAGAGGAAAATCCAGTAAGTATGGCTAAAAAAATTTCAAAAATAAAGAACAACGATGTTATCGCTGTGCTTTAAACTTGAATCATAAATTAGAGCTTTCCAAAAACAAGTGAAGATAACATAGATCAGTGAATTTTATCTAATTTAAATGGAAATCATTAATCATTGATAGTAAATTGAGTTACCCCCCCCACCACACCAACATCCTTTTGGTGCTCGCAATAATTATCCCCATTAGATTCCAATGTTTTCATTTTTTTCTATAGTAGTATCTTTATTATATTCATGATTACAACCTGCTTAGTGAAGATCACCCTCGCATTCTTCTAGTTTGCCCATAAATTCTATAAACTCTTCAACTGAGATAGACATCACTTTTTCAAATTCGATTATATGACCATAATCTTTTCCATATAATTTATATAAATAATATGGCAAGAACCATCTCAAATCACTATAGCCAGTGTGTTGATTTTTATTTATTTCATAATACCAATCAAACTCATATACTTTATAATGATATATGAGGAAATCTTTAGGAGTCTCCTCTTGATCTGGATTTCCACCACCAAAATAAATATTAATTTCCTGTTTTTGAAAAAGTATAAGATTTATATCATGTTCTTTAGCAACCTCATACAGATTATTGTGGCTAAACTCCGTTCTATCCAAAAACATCAATGATGCCTTTACCTCTTGTAAGCTTTCTGTTAACATACTCTTTAAATTAAGAAACCCTTTGTTGTCTTTCAAATTTAAGGAATAAGTATAGAAATAATCTGGTGTTATAGGGTTTTTGGCATATTTTATATTCTTATCCATCTCTTCTTGAGTTGGTAAAATATAATCATGTTCCTTAAACGGACTAGTAATTATCTCCTTAAATCTATCTAGATTTAAGGAAATATATTCTGCCTTCTGTGATTTATTAAGCTCAATGATCAATTTATCAATCATTTTCGATGAATTCAATGAGTTTGTGACTTTAGAAAAATATTTACTCCCCACATTATTATGTTCGCATATCAAAATAAAATCATTATGAGCATTCAACTTACTACCAAGATAAATCTTAACTCCCTCCTCTTGCTTAAAACTCTGCTCTTGATTAACAGGTTCACCTGGAATGATTACAATGTTTTTTTGTAAATATTTAGCAGCATCTTCCATCATCTTTACATCATCATTTAGATTTTTTATCTTTTCTGTTGTAATTACTGATTCTTGATTTTCACTAGCCCAATATTCTTTTTGCAATTGCTGAACCCTATATTCAATGAATTCCCCCCTTAAATTTGATTTACTGAATAGTGTTTCTAAGGACCTCCATAAACTTTCATAACCATCATACTGTAGACAGACTAAGGTTAAGTTTGGTAACTTTGTTGTTAACCACTCAGGGAGTCGATACTGAGATTTAGTCTTATCCATCTGCGATATGATTTCAGAACCACTATGTTGATTTAAATAATCTGGAGTTGACAATATTTCTGTTTGATCTACTTCTTTTTTATCTACTTCTTTTTGATCTACTATTTCTGTTTGATCTACTATTTGTGCGGTAAATATATTGTATTCATTAATTATTTTATGACCCGTTATTTCAATTTGAGTACCATGTGGAATTAAAACTTCACTTTCGTCAAAGCCCATCAAGTACAATTTAATGAATTTTGAAAAATCTACTGCTCTATTAACATGCTCATAAACTATAATTATTTTTGTATACCTACTTTCATATAAGGTATAACATACCTCAGAAAATTGTTCAGCATTCTTTAGTTTTTTTGTTGTACTCAAAAATCCTTTTGAACACTCAACATTGTTTTTTTCAAACATTTCAATCAATTGCTCTAGCCTATAATCACCCTCACCCCTCACAAGATTTATTGGCTTGTCAAGACTATATTGATAGTTATTACACATATCTTGCATTATAAATGCAACCAAAACTGCGGTATATAAGTTGTCTACATTACCAAATTGACCCCTAAGTGTACCGTTTATAACCTTATAAATGTCTAGATCAAATAATTTATCAGATACATACCTGGATAATTTTGAATCGAGTTCATTCTTTATTTTTATATCTATACTTGATGTATAAAGCTGTATAGCAATATGTTTGACATTTGTTAACAAATTCTTTAGTGTAATCATATTTTTTGAATAACCATCGTCTTTTGCTAATTTAAAGTCATCTAGATTAAATGTTTCTACCCAGACTTGTCTAACTAAATTTATTACATCTTCCCTATTGAGCACTTCTTCATCAAGTTTAAAATTAATCAAATCTGCTGAATCTATAATTTTACTAAGGTTAATTAATCCTTCGTTAATATACTTATCTAGTTTATCTTTAAGTTTATTGTTATTAGCTTTATCTTTTTTCTTTTTATCAAAGTTAAAGTGTTTTTGAATCGCTTCTACTAATTCTTCATGCTTTAGACCCGTTAATAACAACTGATTATTAACTATCTCATATTTAAGCTTTCTATCAAAATCAAGTAATATAAAATTATTTACAATAACCTCAAGTATTCTACTTTCTAAAGTTTTGTTTTTAGGGCCATAAGCACATTTATCATTTGGCTTAGATTGCTTAATCCTATCTATAATTAATCTTATATAAACTTCTTCTAATTCTACATTTTTATTTAGTACATCATCTGATACATGATCATTTGGTTTACAAAACAATTTTAGCTTTTCTTCAAATATTTTTGTTTCTTTGTACAATTTATTTGCTGATATAATGTCATAGTCTTGTGTTGTGTAATTAAAAAACTTAACATCAGCTTCAGTAATTGAATTTAATGTTTTTTTTATTATGATTCTAATTCCTGTGTATAGGTTTTTTTTATCATTTATAAATGATTCTAATAGTTGATTTAGATACTCTTTTAATTTTGTAATGTTTGTAACGAATATTTTTTTTTCATTAGTACCAACAATCTCATTAATAGTGGGGTTATCTTTGCTGACATCAAACAAATTTAGCAGTTGATTAAGAATACACATACTGTTATTGTTTACTATATTTTTATTCCCACCTCTCATCTCGTTCTTTATCAACAATGGTATGATATTTTCTTTGATTACCTGATTTGTTTTTTCAATTCTTTCTTGTGTCCAATTGAATGGGTTACACAAAGTTTGTTGTTTTATTTCTGATACTATTTTATTTATCCTTACCAAACAATTGTTCATTGCCCCATCAAAGTTATAAGTCCAAGAGTTTTCTAAATCTTCTAAACTCAATTCTTTTACTTTGCCATTTTCATAACCGTAATAATTAGCGCCTGTGTCTCTGCTTGTATGGTTATGTATTCCTTTCATAATTGTAATAAATATTAACTAGTTTTGAACTTCTAAGGAATTTAAGCTATTCAATCAAAGTCTTTTGAGTAACTATAACTACAATAAACTATAATAGTATAGTATTAATTTATTAAAGAAAAATCAAGGGTGGGTTTAATAAATTTTTTAGATATTAATAGCTTTTTTAGGCAAAAATTATAAACTCTTTACTCAACAAAAAATCTTAGACTTTATTACTTTATAGAAAGCATTAATAAATATTGAGAGATAATGGCGGCAACAGCCGTTTCGGCTCTTAAAATATTTAACCCCAAGGTTACTGAATATCCAGCATATTCTTTCATTAAATTTAATTCTTCTTGTGTCCAACCACCCTCTGGCCCTACTAAAAGATTTGTTGGGGCTTTTTGCGCCTTAAGCATAAAAGTAAAATTAGAATTTTGTTCTTTTTCATTTGCATAAATAAAATTATTTTGATTTTTAATAAGAAAATCTTGTATGCCCATTATGGGTTTAACTGTAGGTGGAGATATTCTATTCGATTGCTCAGTACTTTCTATTATCCAATTTTCAATTTTTTCGTAATTCAATTTATGAATTGAAACATTTTTACTTATCAAAGGCTGGAATTTTTTAACTCCAAGTTGTGTTGCCATATCTATTAGCATCTCTAATCTCTTTGGTTTTATTATAGCAAAAGCCAAACAAAAATCTTCTGGCTCATAATCTATTGCTATAGATCTAGCTATATTGCCCAGTTTAAGAAAACAAGTTTTTTTTGTTATATTAGTAATCTCTGCTGAAAATTCACCATATATCTCGTTAAAAATTTTTAACTTATAACCAACAGAAGCCCTTAAAACATTAATCAAATAATTATAATGCTGAAGTGAGGATATCTCTATTATTTGTCCTTCAAATAATTCTGTGTTTTTAAGATATAGCCTCATTGACATAAAATTTATATAGTATTTATTATTAAATTGCTTAAATTTTCAGCAGCATTTTTAATATTAAGAGCCGATAAATTATTATGTTGTTTTACCATTATAGCTTTATCTTGCATAATAGCGTTAATATGCATAGCAATTTTTTCTACTATGTTATTTTGTTCTAAAACACAAAAGCTTGCTTGATTGGTTTCCATAAATTCAGCAGCTAATTTTTGATGATCTTGGGTGGAGCTGGGTAATGGCACCAAAATATTTGGTTGTTTTATAGTTATCAATTCAGAGATAGTAGAAGCTCCAGCTCTTGCTATAACTAAATGTGCACAACTATATAAATCTACAATATTAGTAAAAAAATCCGATACATCATATTCAACGCCTATTTTTTGGTATTGCTCCTGCAAGCTAGCAATATCTTCTTTCCTGGCTTGTTGAATAATTTTTATTTTATGATAATTTTTTACCAAAGGTAAAATTTGTGGCATAATTTTAGTAAAAATTTGAGCGCCTTGACTTCCCCCTAAAATTAATATACAAAAATTCTCTATTACATGAAAATCTTCTGGCTTTTTAGCGATATCAAAAAATCTTTTTCTAACTGGATTACCAGTATTTATGATTTTATTACTATATTTTGAAGCTATATTTAAAGTCTTATTGAAGCTTGTTGCCAAAAATTTTGCATAAGATTGAAAGAAAGCATTAGCTTTACCTAGAAATATATTTTGTTCGTGAATAACTACTTTTATACGTAGAATACGAGCAGCTAAAAGTGGTAAAAAACTGGGATACCCACCAAAACCTACAATAAGTTTAGGTTTTAAGTGGATATAAAAACAGATCAATCGAAATAATACTATTAAGGCATGTATGCACCATTTTAGTTTACTAAAAATACTACCACTTAAAGATTTTAATTGAAAAACTTGGTAATCTAGATTGCTATCAGCAACATAATGTACACAACGATTATCGGTTATCAATTTATAACTTATGTTCTTAGTAATTAATTCTTCAATAGTAGCAACTGCTGGGAATAAATGCCCCCCAGTACCACCTGCTACCAATATTACATCTACCATATATTTTCTTTATATTTATCTAAAACTACTTGTCTTTTCGAAAGAGCAAGAACCATACCAATTGTAATAGCAACTGCTATCATAGAAGACCCTCCGTAACTAACAAATGGTAGAGTCATACCCTTTGTTGGCAATAAATTCATAGTAACAGCTATATTAAAGCAGGCTTGTACACCAAACTGTAACATTAATCCCGCTATAGATAACTGTTTAAAACTATCTTTTTCTGTAGCAATTTTAATAAAATTCATTACCACAATAAAAGTAAAAATACTTGTCATAACAACACAAGCTATAGCACCAAATTCCTCCGCTGCTACAGAAAAAATAAAATCTGCATGACAATCTGGTAAGACATGTTTTACAGCTCCTTCTCCAGGACCTACGCCATATAATTTTCCTTTAGAAAATGCCATAATTGACTTATTAACTTGATAACTTTCTTTACCTGCAGTCAAAAAATCTTCAATTCTTTGTGTAACATGTGGCATAGTAGCATAAGAAACAAATACTAATAACACAACAGCTATACAAGAAGTTATAACCCAACTTATAGGCATACCCGCAATAAAAAATTGTCCTACAAGAGTTATGGTAATCATCATAACCATTCCTAAATCTGGTTGCGCAAGAAGCAAAGCAATGATAGATAAATATAGAATTATGGAATAAAGTATCCCTTTAAAGTTTTTTGTTTTTCGGATTTCTAAAATCCATGCTATCACTATAGCAAAAAATGGTTTTATTTGTTCTGATGGCTGTATAGCGATACTACCAAAATACAACCACCTCTTAGCACCCTTGATTTCTGCACCAAAAAATTGCACCATTATTAATAATATACCACAAAAAATTAAGCCCAAAATAGAAAATTTTTTTATGAATTCTGGTGTTTGTAATCCAATAATTAACATTAGCGCTATAGCAAATGGTAAATATAATAGGTGTTTACGTATGAAGTACAAAGGATGAGCTCCTATTTTCGTTGCAACCGATTCTCCAGCAGTTGTAACTAAAATACATCCAAAAACAATTAATATAAGCACAGAAAACAAGGTTGACTTATCCACTACTCTAAAAAATTGCCACCATTGTGTTATGAATTTACGAAACATGAACCTGGATTAGTTTTTATTAACTGCTAAAGAATTTTTACGCTCTTGTATAATTTTTTGTATATTTTCTGTTATCTGGCGCACATCTTTATCTTGAAATTGTTGCGGATAAATTACATCAATTATATCAACCTGGATAGTTCCAGGAAAAATCCACAAACCTTTAGGCCAAAATAAACCAGAATTATGTGCTATTAAGACTATAGGTACAGAGGCTTCAGTTGCTAATTTAATACCACTAGGTTTAAAAGATCTGTCTTCATTAACTTTCAGTCTTGTAGATTCAGGAAAAATTACCATAGACATACCGTTGGCAATTTTTTGCTTACCTTTTATAATTATTTCACGAACAGACATACTGGAATGTCTGTTCACAGCTATTGGTTCCAAAATTTTTAGTCCCCATCCAAAAAATGGTATATCAAGTAATTCTTGTTTTATAATCCAGGAATGTTTGGGGGTTATTAATTGCATGAACATATTATCCCAAAAAGATTGATGATTAGCCATAAAAACGCTTGCCTCATTGGGTATCTTTTCTAAACCCTTAATGTTATACCCCAAAGAACAAGTAATTTTTAATATCCAAATAAACAGTTTGGATGAAAAAACTGCAAATTTATATTTTGTATCATAATTAGCACCAAAAAGATGTATGGTAACTAAAATGATGTATAGTAAAATCATTGTTATTGCTATAACAACATAAAACATCAAACTACGAATTTTATAAGAAATTCCAGCAAAATTTTTGTCAATTTTTCTCAAAACAAAATCTATAATTTAGTTAGTTATTTTTACTCTTAGATAAAATATTCGGAGGGGTTTTTGCTCTGTGAATTGTAATTAATTATTTTTTTTAATCTATAGCATCATCTTTATGTTCATCTTTATTTTTTTCCGAATTTTTAAAACCATCAAAAAACAACCTAATACCTTTTCCAACATCTCCTAAACCTTGTGAAAGTTTAGCTCCACCAAATAAAGCAAGAATTATAAAAAGAATAACTAGTAGTTGCCAAAAACCTACACTCATAATTAATTACATGAAATTTTTATGATTAAAATCATACTAAAAAAATGCACTAATGTATATAACAAATATAAATCTATATGTAATTATCCACAGATTTTATTAAAAAAATCTAATTTTATTTTATTTTATAGAAAATTGCCAGCTTTCATAAGTTTTTTAGTAGCGCTATTCCAAGAATAATAATTATTTATTATTTTTACCTCAGTAATGATTATATCCCCATTTGGCATCTGAGCAACGTCACAACCTTTACTCAAAGCTTCTTGAATTATAATAGTAGAGCGACATATATATTCTATATCATTAAAAATATTGTATTCTTTTTTGTCGGTTTCTTGTGAGTCAAAATCCATAATGCTTAATTTTTATATTACTTTTAATGTAATTAAAGTATAAATTCTAATATCTTAATCTATAGTAAAAATTGCAAAGAAATTTCATGTTAATAATTATTTTCATTATAATATTACGCTTTATCGATAGAAAATCACAAGAATATAGATTTTTTAGCCGATAAAGTGTTAAATTTTTAATTTAAGGTTGCATAAAAAATAAAGTACTACTATTATATTTAATTGTAGTATCTAATAAAAATAAAAAAAGGAATCTATATGTATAATATTTTTCAAAACATGATGAATGGTATGTTTAACCAAAATAATAACTTCTCCTCTTCTCTTAACGACAATTTAAATGATTCAATGCAAAACTTTGTTAATATGGCGCACGAATCTTCTAATTACTTAATGGAAACAGGTAAAAAATTCTTCAATCATCAAATGAATGCAGTGCAAAATAATATTAAAAATACTTTAGAGTCTTCCCAAAATATGATGAATGCAAAAAACTCTGAAGACCTAATGAAAGTACAGAAAAATTTTATCTCCAATTCTTTAACTCAAGCCATGCAAAACGGGCAAGAGATAGGGCATATGCTGAATGAATCTGCTATGCAGATGTACAACATGGTAAACAAAAATCAAACCAAACAAGAAGCAGCGGGTAAAAAATAATATTCACAATAATATGACAACATCAAGATTAGCATTAGTAACTGGAGGTACAAGAGGTATAGGTGCCGCTACTGCTATAGCTTTAAAGAATAAAGGCTACAAAGTGATTTCTAATTACCTAACTAATGAAGAACTTGCCCTTAATTTTTCTAGGGAGCATGATATTCTTGTAAAAAAATGGGATGTTTCTAATTTTCAAGAATGCAAAAATGCCCTGGAAGAAATTGAAAGAGAAGTAGGACTTGTTAGCATTTTAATTAATAATGCCGGAATCACTAGAGATAAAATGCTTCATAAAATGGAAGTAGCTTTTTGGCAAGATGTTATTGATACCAATCTTTCTTCTCAATTTAATATGTGTTCAGCGGTTATAAATCAAATGCGTAGCCAGTGCTATGGTAGAATAGTAAATATAAGCTCCATTAACGCTTTAACGGGTCAAGCTGGACAATGTAACTATAGTGCAGCTAAAGCTGGAATTATAGGTTTTAGTAAGGCGCTGGCTAGAGAATCTGCTAATAAAAATATCACTGTGAACATTGTAGCACCTGGCTACACAAACACAGATATGACAAAAGCTATGTCACCAGAAATTTTAGAATCTATAGTTAAAACTATTCCTGTAGGAAGACTGGGAACTGTTGATGATATATCTAGAGCAATATTATTCCTTGTTGCAGAGGAAGCATCCTTTATAACCGGACACACTTTATCGGTAAACGGCGGTATGAATATGGCTTAATTTATACAAATTTTTGTTTTACCAGGGGAATATTTTATATATTTTATCAAACAATACTGCACTCAACTCTTGTTATATTTTTTAGATGTTACTTAGTATGTTCATATGACTGTTGTAATGTAAAAAAACTAGAGTAATTTTTTTAGTTAAAACACAAAATTGCTAGTTTGCATTTTATTCTTTTAAAGATAGATAATTGAGAGCTTATGAAATATGAGTTGGGTAACGAAAAATTACCTTGGAGCTCTCTATTGGAAGAAATTAGAGCGTGATGAAAAAACAGATCTAAAGCGTAAAAATAGTTATCCAGCATTTTTAATAATCAAAAAGGAGTTGAATAAAAATTGTCCTTGAGATTTATTACGAAAAAAGAGCCTTGATTTTTTTTTAAAGGCTCCTATTTCTTCTTGTGTTATCCCCCCCCCTAACAATATTTTTTTACCCATGATAAGGTGGAGGAGAAGATAAAGTCCATTCTAGAGTAGTTGCGCCCTCTCCCCAAGGATTATTGGGTGCTTTCTTGCCATATTTCAAACAATTCCATACTACATATAAAAAGAAGAAAGCTGCAAATAATGATATGAAAGCTCCTATAGAGGATACTAAGTTCCATCCCCAAAATGCATCAGGATATTGTGGTATTCTTCTTGGCATGCCAGCAAGGCCCAAAAAATGTTGAGGAAAAAATGTTATATTCACACCAACAAAAGTTAATATAAAGTGAATTCTACCTAAGGTTTCTGAATATAATTTACCTGAAATTTTAGGAAACCAATAATAAAATCCACAAAATGCTCCAAACAAAGCCCCCAAAGATAATGTATAATGAAAATGAGCTACAACATAATAGGTATCATGTAAAACTCTGTCGACAGCTGAATTTGAAAGCACTATCCCGGTTACACCGCCTAAAGTAAATACAAAAATGAAACCTAAGGCAAATAGCATTGGTGTTTCAAATGTTAAAGAACCTCCCCACATCGTTGCAAGCCAACTAAATATTTTTATTCCTGTAGGAATAGCTATTATCATAGTAGCTGCGGTAAAAAACGCTAAGGTTTTAAAACCTAAGCCTACCGTAAACATATGATGCGCCCAAACTACTAATCCAACAATCGCAATAGCTAAAGTTGCGCATACCATACCCAAATAACCAAATAAGGGCTTGCGTGAAAAGGTAGCAATAACCTGGCTTACTATACCAAAAGCCGGTAAAATTACTACATAAACTTCTGGATGACCAAAAAACCAAAATAAATGTTGATATAACACAGGATCACCGCCACCAGATGGTACAAAAAAGCTAGTATGGAAATTTCTGTCAGCTAATAGCATGGTAATTGCTCCAGCAAGAACCGGCAGAGCTAATATTAGTAAAAAAGAACTTATTAAAATAGTCCATACAAATAACGGCATTTTAAGTAAATCCATACCAGGAATTCGCATGTTAAATATAGTAGTGATAAGATTAATAGAGCCTAAAATAGAAGAAATTCCAGCTATATGTAAGCTAAATATGGCTAAATCTACCGCCGATTCAGGGTGACCAACAAGGCTACTAAGAGGTGGATAAATAGTCCAACCAGTTCCAGCCCCTCCATCCGTAACAGCCGAAAGAAGCAATAATATAAAAGCTGCTACTATTAGCCAAAAACTAATATTATTTAAACGAGGAAAAGCCATATCGGGGGCACCAATCATTATAGGCACAAACCAGTTAGCAAAACCGGTGAAGGCGGGCATTATCATGAAAAATATCATGATTAACCCATGCGCAGTAATAAGAACATTATATAATTGATAATTTGTTCCCAAGATGCCTTGATGAGGTAAAGCTAGCTCAAGCCTAAAGATACCAGACATAATACCCCCTACCATACCTGCAAAAATTGCAAAACAAAGATACATAGTTCCAATATCTTTGTGGTTTGTAGAAAATAACCATCTTTTTATTCCAGTTGGAGTTTCATCATGATGATTGTCTATATTTAGATTAGAATTTACAGGATTTTCTGACAACATAAGGGATTTTGTATAATATAATTTTAATTATAAAGAAAATTGTTTTTTTGTTTGCTCTAACCAATAAGCATATTCCTCTTTAGTAACAACTTTTAGCATTATTGGCATAAACGCATGATGAACACCACATAATTCAGAACATTGCCCGTAATATGTGCCTAATCTATCGATTTTGATATGAGCTTCATTGGTTTTACCAGGTATAGCATCAGTCTTAATTCCGGCGCTGGGTATTGCAAAAGAATGAATAACGTCTTGCGAAGTGATAAGAAATTTTATTGTAGCACCCTGAGGAACCACTAAAGGATTATCTACATCTAATAATCTTTTTTGCCCCTCCTTTAAATCGTTATCCTCTAACATATTACTGTCATATTTTATTCCTTCAGTTGGATATTCATAATTCCAATACCACTGCGCAGCAACAACTTTGATTATAAAGTCGGATTTAGGCGTATGTTCTACTTTATGCAATATCTGAAAAGAGGGAATCGCAATTATAAACAATATTATTGTTGGTATCACCGTCCATATTATTTCTATTGTAACATTGTGAGAAAAAGTTGCTGGAATTGGATTATTTGTGGCATTGAAGCGTATACAAATATAAGATAATAATCCAAAAACTATTAAAACAATAGCAGTGATAATAAATAACAATATATCGTGCAACCATGTTATTTCTTGCATGATTTCAGTTGCGGATTCCTGAAAACCAAATTGCCATGCTTTTGGTTGATCCGCAATCGCTGAATTCGATACCAATAAGCTCAATAAAATTGTTAAAATATTTTTCATTGCAGCATCTGTAATACTATTTTTATAGTTATTTTATCTATAAATAATATCCAATTGACGATCAATAATCGAATATTTTTTATTGTAACCTTAATTTATCTCTAGAAGCTTTTGTAAATCCCCAGACTGCCACATAGCAAATGCCACGTCACAACCACCAACAAATTCTTTATTGATATATAATTGTGGAATAGTAGGCCAATCTGAATATATTTTGATTGCTTCACGTAATTCTTGATTTGCAAGTATATTAATATCTTTAAATTCTACATTCAAACCATTGAGTATATGTACTACTTTAGCAGAAAATCCACAGATTGGCATTTTAGCTGTGCCCTTCATAAATAACACAACTCTATTATTTGCTAACAAATCATCTATCTCTTTGCGCAATTGTTCATTCATATAAAAGTCTTTAATATTATATAAGTTAATAAAAATTATCAATCGCCTTTAGCGATTTTTATAGCATTTTTTACATCATTATAACTGAGTAATACTGGCAATTCTATACCATTTTTTGCCCCAGGTCCATATACTAGGTTAAAAGGTATACCATATTTTTGATATTTTTCTAAAAATTTACCTATCGAAGGATTGTCATCTAAAGTTATATCACCACGCATAGCTAGAACATCGTTGCTTTTTAATAAATTAAAAAAATGATCGCGGTCAAGTAAAACTAATTTGTTATACATACATGTAGAACACCAATCTGCAGTTATATCTATAAATATCACTTTATTTTCAGCTATCATTTGGTCTAAAGATTTTTGATCAAAATTTTGCCAAAATTTACCTATACGCAAATTGATGTGATTATCCTCAAGCTTTGTTTGATAAGGTAAATAAAATGTTAACCCCACTAAAATACTTAAGGTTAACAATTTAGTTGTAGAGCTTGAAAATTTATAAATTTTTACATAACGGCTTTGATCTATCTCTAAAAAGTACCTGATTAAAGGTATCATAAGTCCAATTATTATAACAGCTCTGGTTCCAAGTTGGGAATATAATATATTTAAAAGCCATATAATTGTACCTATGAGTAAAATAGCCATGATAGTTTTTAATTTACTCATCCAAGCTCCCGGCTTAGGTAAAAAATTTAAAAGCTTTGGGAAAATTAAAAGTAATATATAAGGAAGACTAAAGCCTAAACCTATAGTAAGAAATAAGCCTATATTTAATAGGACGTTTTCTGTCATTGCAAAAAACATAACGGTACCTAAAAATGGTGCTGTGCATGGGGTGGATAAAATTGCTGCCAAAATACCAAGAAAAAAATTATGAATAATTTCGCTATTGAATTTAGTTTTTACCATTATATTAAGCAATGCATTTGGAAGAGTAATATTAATTTGATCAAGAAGAGAACAAATAAAGAAAGTAAGAATTATTATTATAGCTATTATGAAATATGGTTGTTGAAAAGTTACCCCTAAACCGAACTTCATACCAAAAAATTTAAAACTTATGCTAATCAAAGCCAAAGTTAAAAAAGTAAACAATATTCCGGCTATAGTTGCTAGAATTTTTGCTTTATTATTTGTGTTACTTGTTTGTAATATAGAGATAATTTTCAACGAAAGAACGGGCAAAACACAAGGCATAAAATTTAATATTACTCCCGCTAAAAAGGCTAGAGAGAATATATATAGGCTAGAATTATTTAAAAAAGAGGTTATCAAGTTATATTGTATTAATTTATATACTTCTTCATCGCTTGTTATACTTGAGCTAGATGATAATAACATCCACAAAGATAGTGCTAAAAATAATACTACAGCTATAATATAGCCTAAATGTTTTTTTTCTAATTTCATTCTAAATTTTTCCTTATTGAATATATTATATAAATATCGATTATATAAATATCGAGATAGGAAACCTAGGGTTATAAAAAAGCTGAAAATTAATGTAACAAAAATTCCGTTACTTGTACAAAATATTTGTACTAAATATACTAGTATGAATAATTTTTTAAATTGTAGATTTTTTAACAAAAAAGATAATTTGCTTCTTAAGAAAGCAGTTAATTTTATAAAATTTTGTACTAAATATTTAGGCAGTATATCTTGATCCTTTGATATCGCATAAAAAGACCAAAAAATTGCAAATATTATGATTAATATAGTGAAATAAGTTGGAATTGATGTAAGTAAATATACTATATTAGTTACACACAATTCTAAAATCCCTATCAAAGAAAAATTTAAAAATGTTATCCATAAAATTCTTAGAAACTGTAAACTATTGGCATTGTATGAATTTTTAATGATGCCAGTCAAAAAACCAGGTTCTGCTAAAAAACTCAACCCAAAACCTATCAATAAAGGTAAAAATACAATATACATTAGGTTGTAGTTATAGACTGAACTAGTATCTTGGAATTTGAATGTTAATCCCCTGCTCTGATTTTGATTGCTATAAATTGTGAAATCTTGCCCTATATAATTTTTATATCCTTGCAATAATGGTACTTCCCATACAAAGCTTCTACTATCTTCGCCAACAGACTTAACTTCACCAAATCCCAGAAATATTTTTTTTGTAGGCTCTACAATAAAATCTGGCCACTTTGTAATAAAACTATTAGTAAATAATATTGTAAATATAGCTGTATTCTGTTCTAATTTTAGAGATTTTATTTCAAAGTCTTCAAATTTATTGTTGTCTTCAATATATTTATGCGGATGTATTGTAATATTCTCTATATTTTCGCTTATTTTTTCGCATTGATTATCTCGACACAAAACTCCACTAATTTGCAGAGAAAATTTTATTTCTTTATTTTGATCTGTAGCGTTTAATATTATTGGAATCGCAAAATTAGAATCATAGTAATAGCTTAAATATTTACCAGCTATTGTAGCTTTTTTAGGAAATGGCCAGCTAATATTATAGCTTTCTAAATTTTCTTTCGAATGTAATTTTATTTCAGTTTTTTCACCCATCTGCCCGGCATATTTCCAAGCGATAGAACTATTTTCAGGTAAATTAACATGCAAAATTATTTTATTACTCGTATCATGAGAAACTGAAAAAAATTTTTCTGCTACCAAGATATTGAAATTAGCTAAAAAAGTGATTATAAATAATAGACATTTATACATATTTTTGTTTTGTTGAATTGAAAATTTATTAGCCAAATACAAGTTAAAGTTTAGAGTAGTTGAATATCTATTTCCATAAAGAAATGCAATAATATATAAAATTTAATAATAGTTAGCTTTTAAAAAAAAATTCATGACAGAAAAAAAATCAAAAAATACAAGGAGTTCTTTATTGGGCAAATTTTTATTATCTATGCCCAATACAATAACTGGTAATACTTTTTACAAAAGTATAATTTATGTTTTATTTCATTCCCCCGTAGGATCTGTGGGGGTTACTATTAATCAACCAGAATTTAAAATATCGCACAAAAAAATTATAGCACTATTGAAAGATAAAGATATTGATAACAACCAAATAGCTAATAATGCAGCTCTGGTGATTTTTTCTGGAGGAAAAATTGAACCACATAAATTTATTCTACTACATAATGACAAATATAGAGTAGAAGAATCACAAGAAATGGTGGGCGGCATTAACTATATCTTTCCTAACGAAAGAATACTGAATGATATTGTAAAAAATACAGCACCTAAAAAGTTTTTATTTATTTCTGGCTATAATTTTTGGCCCCCGGGACATCTAGAAAACGAGCTTAATAATAATAAGTGGTTGATTTCTGATAGTAGTAAAAAAATCATGTTTATGAAAGATAACAATTCAAAATGGCGTTCTGCCATAAATTTATTGGGGGCACCTCATGGGTTATTAATTACTAGATATGGAAATGCATAAAAAGTAAAAAAATAAAATATTATTTAGTACCAAAATTAAGTATTTTATCCTTTATCCAGGATGATTTATTAACAAGTTTCATTGCCATTTTTCTAAGCACAGAACTTGCAGATATTTTATTTTGAAATATTTTTTCAATAAAGTCGCATGCGGTAAACATTATAAAATTATCCAGAGCGCGCCTTTGTTGATAAATCTTTAAGTCACTTTCTAATAAATCGCATCCAACAAAATATTTGCCGGAAATTAATTCCACTAGATCTATAACATCTTTAATGCCTTGATTTAAACCCTGCCCCGCAAGTGGATGTATTGAATGAGCGGAATCGCCTAAAAATATTATTTTTTTATAAAAGTAGTTTTCTACTAATTCAGCTGTCAAGGGATAAGAAATAATTTGACTATTTAAAGTTAATTGCCCCAAAAAAAGGCCAAATTTTTGTAAGGCATAATGCGTAAATTCAACAGCAGACATGGAATTTAAAAGTTGAGCTATTTCAGTATTTTCTATCCAAACTACAGAAGATATAAATTGATCTTTTGTAGGTAAAATAGCAAATACCCCAGAATTAGTAAAGTGCTCAACTGCAGTTCCTTCATGAGATTTTTGATGCTTCAATTGAAATACTAATGCTGATTGGTGATAATTTTTTTGTACTTGATAGCGACAATATTTTTTTTTAACTTTAGAAAATTTACCATCACAAGCTAACACCCAAGAAGCTTGTATTGTTTTTGAGTTATCTAAATATACAAAATTATGCGTATCTTTGGCTTCAATATCTGTGTAATTAGAATTTAATATTAAAGTAATGTTTGCATCTTCTTCTATCTTGTTAAAAATCACTCTTATTAAATCATGATTTAAAATCATATGACCTAATTCTTGCGATGATTTATTTGATTGATGAAGATGAATCATTGAGCTTTCATCTTCATCATCAATAACATAAATATCATTAACTTTTGCAGAAAATTGCACTAAATCATCCCATATATTGTTTAACCTTAGCCATTTCTCAGTAGTTTTAGTTATAGCTATATTACGCTCATCTTTAGATAATACTAATTCATCTCTGGTCCTTTTTTCTATTATTGTAGTTTTAATACCCCTATTAGACAAAGCAATAGCTGTCACCATTCCTATTATACCAGCGCCCAATATCACCATATCACTTCTTAAATATACTTGCTGCATAAGCTAATTTTTATTTTCTGTTTTTATATCGTAATATCGCTCTGTTAGCTATAAAACCCAATAATATATATATTAGAGCGATATCAAAAAAATCTTGTCGATATTTTAAGCTAGCAAAAGTCACCATAATTAGTATCACTATGCTATTTGCATAATTTAAGTACAAAATCTTTACTCCAGTTGATTTACTAGAAATAAAAAACATACTAGTTAAAAATAAAATGGCTACAAAAAAATACAACATTATTGTTATCATGCTAACCTCATTAATTCAGTTGTTCTTTTTTGTATCTCTTCAAATGATTTTCCAATAGAAATTGCATCATCTTGGCTTAAACAATTTATAAGAAAATTATTATCATCTATTGAAATAGTATAGGTTCCAGGCGTTAATGTTATATAATTAGCAACCAGTGCGTTTATAGCTTCACTATTGTTTTTATTTGCTTTAATTACAACAAAACTAGAGGAAGTAGGAATATTTTGGTTCCAAATTATTCGTGTAACGGAAATTGTAGAGAAAAATATATCTTTTACAAGTAAGGATATATACTTTATCAAACTAAATAAAAAAGTTATTCCTAGTTTAAATTTAGGCAACAGATTATATTTCTTTAAAAGAAGGAATAAAAAACCTGTACAACATAATAAAAAAGCCAAATCCGTTAAGTTCTGTGGAACGTCTTTTACTATGATCCAAAATAATATAAATAATATTAAATTAATGTGCATTATTTGTTTTTAAATTATCTGATTTAACATTTTTGATGAATACAATAAAGATTGTACTACAAAAAAACAAAACAGCTATAGATCTAAATATACCATTTATAGCTATTGTATAGGAATTTTGCATTACTAAACCATTCAAAAATGAAAGCGCAGCTTTTGGATCTGAAGTAATTGGTGCAAGAATCATTCCAATATTTTGTAGAGTATCTATATATTTGGGGTCATTGGCGGTAATATTATCTCCTATATAACTAGCAAAAATCTTAGCATTATTTGTAAGAGTAAAGCTAATAACAGCAAGACCTATAGCTCCACCAAGATTACGAGTTAAATTATATAAACCGCTTGAAGACTTAATTTTGCTAGGCGACAAATCTCCTAATGCTATATTGCTAATAGGAATAAAACAAAACATTAAACTTACACCACGGATAATTTGAGGCCAAAAAAAATCATTGAACCGGCTTTCTAAAGTTAGAAAGCTATTCATATAGCAGCCTAAACTAAATAGAGTTAAGCCTATAAACAGCATTAACTTAGAACTAAGTCCAGCTGAGAATAATTTACTAGCAACTGGAGCAGAAGACAACTGGGCTATACCAGTAATAGACATAATTAGACCAATCTGCAAAGAATTAAGCTTTCCTATAGTTGCCAAAAATAATGGCTGTAAAAAAACTACTCCGTAAAGACCAATACCAATCAAAAAAGCATATAAGCAGCCGAGTGTGAAATTACGAGAATAGAATGCCCTTAAATCTACCAATGGATTTGAAAAAGTAAAGCACCTAACTAAGAATATAATCATGCAACCAAATGAAGTAATAGATAGAGCTATTATAGCACTACTATCAAACCACCCTACTTTATTACCCTCTTCTAAAATATATTGAAGTATTCCTAAAAATAAAATTAATGACATAACCCCAATATAATCAAAATTTTGTAATAAACTAGTATTAGGTTTATCAAAGTCTGCATATAAATAAATTACAGTGCAAACAAAAACACCCGGGAGAACATTTAATAAAAACATCAAGTGCCAAGAAAAGCTTTCTGTTAAATATCCCCCAATAACTGGTCCAAGAGTAGGAGCTATAGTTACAACTAGTCCTACTACTATATTTGCCGTTAGCCTTTCTTGCGCTGTAAAAATAATGAAAATTGTAGAAAATGTAAGTGGGATTAGCAATCCGCCAAAAAGTCCTTGAAAAAAACGACATGCTATCATAGATTCTATGCTCCAAGATAGAGCACAAGATATACTCATTATAGTAAAACCAAAAGCTGCAATAAAATACGTTGTTCTTGTGGATAATACTCTTGAGATAAATCCAGATAAAGGTATAACTATCACCTCAGCTATTAAATATGAAGTTTGCACCCATGAAAGCTCGTCACTAGTAGCAGAAAGTCCTGCTGCTATTTTAGGAAGAGAACTGGCAACAATTTGAATATCCAAAATTGCCATAAACATTCCTACAACCATAGCAAAAAAAGCAATGTAGTCTGTTTTTCTTTTGTAGATATTAGTATTTTCTGATATCATTCTATCCATAGAATTTTTGTGTTTTTATTTTTTCACACAGTTATACTTGATTATAACAACTATATTGATTAGGATATCTTAGTAAGAGTGCTAATTGCACTAAAAAAAACCTCCCATATGTCAAAAATAGATAGTTTAACATGAAATATAGTATATTAGAAACTTCAATAGGTTTAGCTTTTATTGTAATAGTACTGGCATTTTCAACAATGCTTTTTAAAAACAACACCAGCAATTCAATGCAATATTATTCAGTACTTGCAGAATGCGACAATGCTTCTGGTGTAAATAACGGTACAGATGTAAAAATTGCTGGAATAAAAATTGGCTATGTAGATAATATATCTTTAAATGAACAAAATTATAATGCTCATATTACTATAAAATTAAATAAGGATATTAAAATACCTAAAGATTCTACAGCTGCTATAGTGACCGATGGATTTTTTGGTGGAAAATTAATCAAAATTGATCCAGGAAGTTCCGAAGAATATCTAAATGTTAATGATTATATAAACTTGAGTTCAAGCGTTAATCTTGAAAATATACTAAATAAACTTTTATATAGTTTTACAAATAGCACTACAAAAACTAACGCAGCAAATTAACATAAATTAAAAAGACTAATGTTATGCAAGTTAACGATCTATTTTTAATTTCTTCGTCCGCTGTCACACAAATCAAAAATCTTGCATCTGTGCAAAATAATGCCAAATCAATTTTACGGGTTATGGTTGAAAGCGGTGGATGTTCTGGATTTCAGTATAAATATGAATTTACTGATCAATTAGACAAAGATGACATCATGCTAACAAAAGACGACGTTAAAGTAGTTGTAGATAGTGTTTCTATGGAATTTTTAAAAGGAAGTGAGCTACAATTTATAAAAGAGCTTGGCGCGTCTTATTTTAAAATCTCTAACCCTAATGCCACAGCTAAATGTGGCTGCGGCAATAGCTTTAGTGTCTAAGATATTAAATCTTATATTAATTTTTATTGAATCCAGTAATTCATACTTTTTGTGGCATCAAACCCTCTTTCACCACCAAGATTAACATTATCCTCAAAATTGTTTAAATATTCATAATTTATATAACCTTCTTTTTGTAGAAGTGGTAAAAGATTATTATCAAAAATATTATTATGATTAGACAAATTTACTACAAGAGTATTCAATGATTTTATTGCTTTCTCGTCAGCTACTCTTAAAGCATTATAATGTGCTTTATTGTCATTATAGCTAGCCTCATCAGGATGATAATATATCCAACAAGTTTCACTATTTTTATAATTTTCTTTATCAACGGCAAAATATAAATTAACTGAATTTTTTTGAAGTATAAAAATATTTTTACCAATAGCTTTACTAGCACTCGTAACTATCAATTCATCAGCATATGCTTGTGGTTTTTTATACTCATCCAAACATAATTCCTTAGTGATTGCTTCAGTTTCTTCTTTCTGCCTTTGTATACTTGGTTCTAAGATTGATTTAGTAGTATAATATATTAGCTTCCAGCTTATGTTTTCATCAGCTGTTAAATAATTTATAATTTCATTTTTTACATCACCACATCGATGTTGATCTCCATAGATAAATTTAGCTATAGATCTATAAAAACACAAACCATCAGCATCTACAATTTGTAAATCTAAAAATGGCAATAGTATTTTAATTTTTCGATCTATTTTATATACTGATGGTTCCTCCTGCATAGCTTCTTGTTCTTTTTGATTACTATAAATCAGATTTTTATCTGATTGTGATTCTGGTATAGAACCCTCAAATTTTTCAGCCCAACCTCTTTGCTTAGCTAATTTAATATATTCTTCTTGGGTTATTTTCCTTTTATTGTTAAAAAAATATTTTTTTTCTGGTATTTGGTTATCATCAATTTTTTGGCGTTTTTTCTCATAATTATAATCTTGGGAGCTATAACTATACTTATCCTTATTGACATCGAATATGTAATCCCCTTGTTGTCTATCCTGGTTTATACCAGAATTATAAATACTATCATATATAGAGAATAACCACATGTTTATGTTCACATAAGGATACAAGGCATGGTCTTTCTCGTTATATATGATGGTATGAATTTTTTGATATTCTTGATTTACAGATTGTCGTGCTTTCTCTAATAAGTCTTCTAACTTTAATAATTTTCTACCTTTATAAATTTGATTGTCCTGAGCATCTAATTCTGATTTCATATCTTATATCCCTTATGGTTGAATTCTTTATTGAATTATTAACTAAACGATGTAAAGTAATAATTATTTTATAATTTAATTAATACTTGTAGGGATAATTTATAACATTAAAACATTAGTATTTAGTTAATTTCTTGGTCTAAGCTGTAAAATTTTTTACCTAGATCTATCTTAGGACGTCCATTTTTTTCTCTCCATATATTACTGTCTCTAAGGGAAAAAATGCATCCACAATATTCTTGTTGATAAAAATTTTCTTCCTTGGCTATCTCATACATTCTGGCCGACCCTCCGTCTTTGCGCCAATTATATGTCCAATAGGTAACTCCCGCGTAATGCCCAGCAGCTTTTAAACCACTGAAATTTATTTGCTGCATATCTTTCCAACGAGAAATTCCTAAAGAACTAGTTATAACGCTAAAGCCGTTTTCATACGCATACAGAGCTGTGCGCTCAAATCTCATGTCAAAACACATAGAGCATCTGACTCCTCTTTCAGGCGCATATTCCATACCCTTAGCTCTTGTAAACCAGTTTTGCACATCATAGTCCAAATCTACGACTTCAATATCTAATTTATCTGCAAATCTTTTATTCTCAGATTTGCGGATTTCATATTCTGCTTTGGGGTGAATATTTGGATTGTAAAATAAAATTGTTAAATTTATCCCGCTATCCTTAATTTTTTCCATCAGTGGTCCCGAGCAAGGAGCGCAACAAGAATGTAATAATAATTTATTACTTGTATCTGGAAATTTAAATATATCGTTTTGTTGTGAATTTATTGATGCTTTTTTCATAAAAAATAACTTTTATTGATAAAAACAATAATACTATATTTATCAAAAAGTTCAACTCAGACATAGAAAAACCCATTATGGTAAAATTGACTACAGCACAATTACCCAAAGGAGCACGATCTATAATTTTTTTTAACTCCTCTAAAGATAAATCTTGCTTAAAATCTATATTGTTTGAGCATGAGCCACTTGGTGCCCACCAATCCATCTCTATTCCGATATGTAATATTGAAATAGAGATTGAAACAAGTATACAAAGCGTTATACAAAATAACATTTTTATGTTTGCTTGATAATTTTTACAAATCAGAGCAGCAAGAGAAAATATTGTGGACATAAAATAGGGAAATCTAGCGTATAAACATAAATTACAAGGCAAATACCCTAATATATTTTCCGTGTATACAGCAGCTGTATTAGCAAAAATTGATATGCTCAATATCATCAAGAAGTAATTATATGTAGTGCATTTCTCTAAAACCTTAGATCCAAGTTTATTTTGACCAATTAAAACTTGTTTTATTTGTGTTTTTTGCATATCATTTCTATAATTTTTTAGATAAACTTGTGTATTATAGTAATATACTACTATATAAAAGCACTAAGAGTGAAATGTAAAATTACCTCAAGTAGTAATTTTGTAAATTATAATTATTTTTGAGTAACTCGTAATATTTTTTTATGAAAGCAATGATGGCAATACAAGGAATTCTGAAATCTTTGGGTTCTAAAATACTGATATTTTCTCAGAACTTAGGGCAAATTCTACTTTTTATTATTGATATAATAAAGGTCTTTTGTCAAAAAAATGTTGAATTAAGTAATATATACCAACAATTTATAATTATTGGTTTTTATTCACTTCCTATAGTAGGATTTACAGCTATATTTTCTGGAGCAGTTCTTGCCTTACAAAGCTATGTGGGGTTTGCCAGATTTTCTGCTGAATCTACTATTCCCAACGTTGTAGTTCTTTCTATAACTAGAGAATTAGGCCCAGTTCTTGCTGCCCTGATGGTGGCTGGAAGAACCGGCTCTTCTATAGCTGCAGAAATTGGCACCATGAGAGTAACAGAGCAGCTTGATGCATTACAAACATTAGGCACTGACGCTATACGCTATTTAGTTGCACCAAGAGTTTTAGCGGGAATTGTTATGTTACCAATTTTAGTGGCTGTAGCTGATATAATTGGAATTTTTGGCGGTTATTTGGTTGGTATTTATAAACTTGGCTTTAGTAGCTCCGCTTATCTTAATAGCACTGTAAAATATTTACACTTTATGGACGTGTTCTCAGGTTTAGTGAAGGCTTTTGTTTTTGGTGGAATTATTACAATAGCTAGTTGTTTTGTTGGTTGTAATTGCGGAAATGGTGCTAGAGGTGTAGGAAAAGCTGTTACATCAGCAGTAGTATATTCGTCAATATTTATATTACTTTCCAATTATCTTTTAACTGAATTGTTTTTTATAAAATAAAATAAAATATTGTTATGCCAGATACTTTGATTAAAGTAGAAAAATTATACAAAAGCTTTGGTCAAAACCAAGTTTTGTCCGATATTAGCTTTGATGTAAAAAAACATAGATCTCTAGTCGTTATGGGGGCTTCTGGAACTGGTAAATCTGTGTTATTAAAAATACTGTGTGGCTTGTTAGAACCAAGCTCTGGGCAAGTCTTGGTAAATAATATAGTAGTGAATAATAAAGAGCGTCAAAATTACTTTAACCTTTTGCAAAAAGTTGGATTTTTATTTCAATCCGGAGCATTATTTGATTCTTTAAATATCTGTGATAACATCACATTTTTTGTCGAAAAATTACGCCCTATTAGTGCAGTAGAAAAAAAATATTTAGCTGCAGAAACCCTAAAAAAAGTTGGACTTGGTCCAAATATTTTATCTCTATATCCAAAAGAATTATCTGGTGGAATGCAAAAACGTGTAGGTCTTGCAAGGGCTATTTGTCATAATCCAGAAATAATATTTTTTGATGAACCTACAACAGGTTTAGATCCTATAATGTCAAATTTAATAAATAGCTTGATAACTCAAGTTAGAGAAAATCTTAATGTAACCACGATAACGATAACTCACGACATGAATAGTGTTAGACAAATAGCGGATGATATTATTTTGCTGCATAAGGGATCAATTGTATGGCAAGGTGAAAGAAACAATATAGATCAGGCCAACAATTCTTATTTGCATCAATTTGTTATGGGCTTATCAGAGGGTCCTATACAAGCTTTTTAAAGAAACCCCAAAGTATAAATGATTAACCCAGATTTGCTAATTTACCGCCTATTTGTAATTGCCATAATTTTTGATATAATCCGTCTTGTTTTTTTATTAACTCTTCATGTTGGCCGTCTTCTACTATAACACCTTCCTGAAACACTAATATCCTATCCATATCAACAACAGTTCCTAAACGATGTGCTATAACTAATACAGTTCTATCTAGCATCAAAAGATCTAAAGATTTTTGAATTTGTTGTTCAGTAACGCTATCTAAAGCACTTGTAGCTTCATCTAGGATTAATATTGGAGAGTTCTTTAATATAGCTCTTGCTATTGCTATACGCTGTTTTTGCCCCCCAGATAAATTGCTCCCACCCTCTAGACATAGAGTATCATATTGATCAGGCAAAGATATTATAAAGTCATGTAAATAAGCTTTTTTTGTAGCTTCATACATATCTTCGTCACTTACATTATCCATCCCATATATTAAATTCTCTTTAATAGTTCTATTAAATAAAGTTGGATTTTGCGGTATGATACTAAGATTTTTTCTTAAAGACTCATCAGAAATATTAGAGATATTTTGACCATCTATTAAAATTTCTCCACTTTCAATTGGATATAGCTTGCATATTAAATTAATTAATGTAGTTTTACCAGATCCAGAAAAACCTACTAATCCTATTTTTTGTTTACCAGAAATGATAAAATTTTTCTTGTAGAATAAACGTTTACCGAATTGATAACTGAAACTAACATCCTTAAATTGAATCTCTCCTTTTGTTACAATAAGTTCAGAGGTATCTGGAATTTTGGTGTTATTATAGGTAGATTTTATCAAAGAGGATAAAGATTGCTTGAAGTTATTAAATTCTTCGAACAAGTCACCTAAATCTTGTGCAAATGTCCATAAATCATAAGACACAGCTGTGCAAAGACTTAGCACTAATGCAAAGTCACCTACAGTAATTTTGCCTTGAGATTTAAGATTGCCTAAAAATAAAACTATAAAAAATATAAGCAAATTACAAGCCATACCCAATAAATAATGAGGTAATAAAAGGCTTAGGCGCATTTTTTTGTCAGCATCAACAGATTCTTTTACATAACCATTAATATAATTTTGCTCTTTTTTGTAAGCATTAGACATTCGTACATTTGAGATGTTAAAAAGTACATCTACCAATTTACCAGACAAAGTTGCTCTAGTTTTTGAATAGGTTCTAGCGTATTTTCCCATACGATTTACAATAAATAAATTTATCGTAAAAAAGACCACAAGCCATAATAAATAAACTACGGATAGCAACGGATGAACAGACGAGATGGCAAAATAAGTACCAATTATTAAAATCATTTGGCGTAATATATTTTCTATCGATAGTGAAAATATCATCTCAAGAGATCTAGCTGCTTCTGTTATATAGTTTGTGATATCACCAGAGGGATTATTTTGAAAAAAACTATATTCATATTGCTGAACAGTTTTGTATAAAAAACTTGCTACACTACCTTTGACGGCTGGTATCATCTTTAGATATACTATATCAATTATTCTATAGCTAATGTTGATGAATTCCCACCATAAAGCATAAGCTGCAGCCCACATAAGCAAAACAAAAAAGTTATTATCTGATGATGTAATAATAGCTACCTTGTCTACCAATGATTTTAAAATAACACTATCTATTACCGGTGATATACCAGTTATTATTACAAATAAAAGAAACAGAATGAATTTCACTTTATGTGCTTTAAAGATTTCCATAATAATGGATAATGCATATTTATTTGATCCAGTATTTTTTATCATGTACTTCATTTTATGGAATAATCTGATTGTTACTTTTTTGTCAGTATTTATTTAAAATATCATAAGCACCACAGCAAATCAAATGAGTTATCACATACAATGTTTTTATTGACTAAAGAATTATAATTTTTCTGAGATACGGATTTTAGAATCATTGATTTATTCATAAAGACACTGTAAACCAATAATTCCGCTATAGCCAAAATGATATTTCTTGGTATATACTTTTTATTAGAAACTTGAATTAAACATATATAAATAACTTTATATTTTGGACTTTATAGCTAATATACATAACATTTTTAAGGTAGAAATTAGCCAATTAAATTTGGTAATCAATCAATCAATTAATTCTACAACACCTTTGTTGAATAATATTGTAAATTATTTTTTTAAATTAAAAAGCAAACGCCTAAGGCCATTACTTGCTATAACCTGCAATAAGCTATTTTCTGGAGCTATTAAAGAAATTGACATTAGAC
The DNA here is from genome assembly GCA_947454145.1 of Rickettsiales bacterium. Lineage (GTDB taxonomy): Bacteria > Pseudomonadota > Alphaproteobacteria > Rickettsiales > Rickettsiaceae > JAIOYM01. The sequence continues at coordinate 18,913 of CANGIW010000002.1, read as the reverse complement.
TTGCTGCAGCTATCGAATTACTTCATACAGCAACCCTTTTGCATGATGATGTTATAGATAATAGTTTTATGCGTAGATTTGAAAAAACCGTAAATGCCAAATGGGACAATAAAGCTAGTATTTTAGCTGGCGATGTATTACTAAGTAGATCTTTTAGTTTGATATTAGAAGCCCGATCTTTTGACGTTCTTGAAAGTTTTAATATTGCTATAAATAATTTGGTAGACGGTGAAATAGAAAATTTAAATTTTCAAAAAACTAATACAGTTATTTCAGAAGAGCAATATTGGAAACTTATAGGTAAAAAAACAGCTGATTTATTTTGTTTAGCTTGCAAAATTCCAGCAATAACTTCGTCTCAAGACCTTAGCAATATAAAATTAATTTCTGAATTTGGTTATTTATTGGGTATGCTATTCCAAGTTACAGACGATATATTAGACTATAAAGTTGATAATATATTGGGTAAAAATTGTGGTGATGATTTTTTCGAGGGTAAAATAACTTTACCAATAATTTTTTTACTTCAAACTCTAGAAGAAGATACAAAAAAACAACTTCTTCAGATATTTTCAGCTCCCGTACGTTCATATTCAGACATGATTTTTATTCAAAAATTATTGCTAGATTATAAAATTCATACAAGATTAGATAATACAGTACTAAAATTACACGATGATTGCATCAATCTATTAAAGCAAATTCATTTAAACAACAAAGAATTTAAGAATATCCTCATTCTTATGGTAGAATATTGTGCAAAACGAGTAAATTAATTATAATTCACCATTTTATGAATTCTTCTGTGATTTTAAATGCTAATAATACTAACAAGTCCAATTTACAAGATGCTTTAAAATTATTGGCAATAATAGTGATGATATTTGATCACATTGCCATGGTTTTTTACCCTCAATATGATGAGCTTAGGTTAGTAGGGCGAATAGCATTACCCCTATTTTGTTTTTTTGCTGGCTATAACTCTAGTAACCATATCCGCTATGAAATTTTATTTTGGGGGGTTGTTCTTGCAATAGGATTTTATTGGTGTTTCCACGTTGTTTTCATAAATTTATTAGTAGGTATTTTTTTAGGGAAAATCCTTTTGTTATGGTTAAAAAAATACAAGTCCTTTAGTCATATTTACATTGCCTGGATAATTTTAAGCCTTATCTTGTTAATACCATCTAGTCATTCTTTTGAAAGCTCAACCTTGCCAATTTTATTCATGTTGACTGGTTGGCTTAAAAAAACCAAGCAACATTCAAATATTTTTTTAGCAGTAAATTTTATTTTATTTTACTTTTGTATAGTGAAAATATGGCCTAATTTTGAATTTGGATGGAAAATGCTTGCCATCATATCTGAATTTGTATTAACCTTTTTAGCCTTAAATATGAATTTCACAAATAGATTTATAATTGACTGCAGAATTTTATCTAGGAATTTACTCACTATATATGTAGGGCATTTATTATTGATTTTTCTAATATTTATAGCTCTTTATCGTTTATAAAATTCATTTAATTTAAACTTGAAATTATTTTATGATAATTGAACTATAAATATCATCACTTACTTTTGTCCCCATCATTACTACGTTTTTCTACTTATAATCTTTTTAATGTTTTATCTTAACTCCATACTGTTATGCACTGTACAGTTTTTTTGGTATTTATAAAAATTTCACTTAACTTAATATGCTTTATTAATTTATTTTTAATTAAACTATATTGGATAAGTCCTAAATAATATGGCTGCGACTAAAAAATTAAAATACTAGTAAAATATTTACAGAAATTATTTTTATTCTAATTTGCTTCGCTACTAATACTATTTTATGTAGTCATTATTCTGAAATATTACCTTATATCCAAAATTTAGACTCAGAAACAAACTAAGACGTTAATAATTTTTTTGAAAATTTTAACAAAATAAAACATAATCATTTTAAAAGCACAGAAAACAACCGGGAGAAAAATTTTATTTAAAATAATATATATAGCTCTAACTCACAAAGCGCTATAACTTATTTACAGCGCTTTTAAAATGATGCTTGCATTAGTCCCTCCAAATCCAAAAGAGTTACTCAAACAATATTGAATATTTTTTTCTTTAGGTTTATTAGCAACTAAATCAATCTTGATATCAAAACTATCTATAGGATTTTCTAAATTTAATGTAGCTGGTGCTACGCTATTATTCATAGCCAGTAGTGAGAAAATCACTTCTACGGCACCTGCAGCGCCAAGCATATGACCAATTGAAGATTTAGTAGACGACATATGCATTTTTTGTAAATTACCATCGAATAATTTTTGTACAGCAAGAAGTTCTACCTCATCTCCAGCTGGAGTTGAAGTTCCGTGAGCATTTATATAATCTATTTTATATTTGTCGATTTGTGCATCTTTAATAGATTTTTCCATAGCGCGTATAGCTCCTAAACCATCTGGATGAGGTCTTGTAATATGATTAGCGTCCCCAGACATACCATATCCAATTACTTCACCATAAATTTTTGCGCCTCGTTTTAAAGCATGCTCATACTCTTCTAAAACTACCATACCAGCGCCTTCTGCTATTACAAAACCATCACGATCTCTATCCCATGGCCTTGAAGCTTTTGTAGGAGAGTTATTAAAATGAGTAGAAAGAGCTCTGCATGCATAAAATCCAGCCATACCCAAAGGAGTAACTGCTGCTTCAGCTCCGCCAGCTATTACTATATCTGCATCGCCATATTTGATCATACGACTTGCATCACCTATTGCATGAGTTCCTGTAGCGCAAGCAGTTACAACGGAATGATTAGGACCAGTGAAGCCATATTTTATTGAAATATGCCCCGAAAGAAGATTTATAAGGGTAGAAGGAATAAAAAAGGGATTCACCCTACCCTTTTCTTTCAGATCAATAGACATTTCTTCTATGGTTTTTAAACCACCAATACCAGAGCCAGTTAGAACACCTATGTTTAATCTTTCCTCTTCAGAGAGCTTATCTATACCAGCATCTTGAATAGCTTCAGTAGCTGCAGCTAAACCAAAATGGATAAATTTATCCATTTTTTTTACCTCAGAAGGGTTCATATAGAGTTCTGGAGAAAAATCTTTAATTACACCGGCAATTTTTGATTCACAACGAGAAAGATCGAATTTATCAATAAACTCTATCCCACTTTTGCAAGCAAGCAAATTATCCCAAGAGAGTTTAGTGCCAATACCAAGAGGCGTAACAGCCCCAATGCCAGTAACTACAACTCTACGTAACGAATTTCCAGCCATATTCTAAATAAAACTTAAAGTTTGCATTTACCAGCTTTATATTGCTCTTCTATATATTCTACAACAGCATTTATATTTACAAGCCTTTCAACATCAACATCAGGAATGGTGCATCCGAATTTTTCCTCTACAGCCATTACAATTTCTACCTGATCAAGACTATCTACACCTTCTTCATTGAAAGTTTTTGTTTCAGATAAAGCAGCTTTATCTTTTTTAAGTTTATTTGCTATTATATCAAAAATTTCGTCTTTTACTCGAACTATATCAAAGCTCATATTCTTCTGTAATTTTATTAAAGGTTTTAATCAAACTAATATAATCTTTACCATAAAATTATCAATAATGCTACTAAAAAATAACTAAGCCCATGTAGAACTTTTGCAGAAAGGCTTTGACAATAGAGTTTTTATTTTAATTTCACTTTTAATGAAAAATATATTGCAAAATTCATTTGCAAAAGCTATATTCTATCAAGTTGGAGGGATGGCCGAGCGGTTTAAGGCGCACGCCTGGAAAGCGTGTTCACCAAAAGTGTCGAGGGTTCGAATCCCTCTCTCTCCGCCACTTATTATCTATTCAATATCATCAACTATCTGTTTCTAACACATAACAAATATTTTGTATAATTAAAATATAAACTAATATACTTTGTATATTAAATTTTTCTACTCACAAGTTTTAGCTACTATCAATAATTACTATTATCAAATATTCCTATATTTCATCTATTGAATACTCACATATGGATCAATTTTTCTACTAATGCAACATTTTTTTATACAAAAAAAATTTGTCTTAAGCTTTTTTTACTAAAAACACCTTATCTATATAAAAATATTTTTAAAATTTATACCTAATTTTTATTGAATATTAATTTTTTTATAATTATTATTTGTAATTAAAGATAATTGTTAATTAAATTTCAATGAACAGATAGTCACTTATGAAGGAGTACGTTAAAAATAGTAATGGTACAAAAAAAAATGTTAAAAAAGATACTACGGTTGTTAATAGCGAAAAATTACTTGAATCTTTAAAAAATGCTCTTGCCGCAATTGCACCTGAAGCAAAAAAGAAACTACAGCAACTTATACCAAAATATGAAGAAATAACACAGGATTTAATAAATAATCGTGACAATGTAACTGATGAAGTTAAAGAGAATATCAACCAATTTTTTATTCAAGAAACTTTTGGCAAAACTACAGATATTTGTAACAAAATTCAAGTTATTAATACTACAATTAATGAAACTACTGTTTATATAAAAAATTGTACAAAAAAATATAAAGATCCCTTAGACGTAAAATTAAAGGATGAATTAAAGGCTAAAAATAAAGAACTATTAAATCAAGAAAAGACACTAAGAAGTGAATACTCGACTTTAAATGAAAATATACAATTGTTAGATACAACTATCTTAAAAAGTGAAAAGTTCTACCAGTCTTTCAAAGAAAGTATTATAAGCAGTAAAAGCTTTAACAACTCTCCTGCAGAAATAGAGTATGGTGAAGGATATATAGATAAAGAAAAAGTAGCTTTAGACAAAGACGAATATAAGAAAGTTGAACTTCAAGAGTTTGATAATACCAATTCTCAAGATTTACGCGATAAATCATCACTTGAATCTTTAGCTATGAATCAAAGCATTTCAGATGGAATAAACCCTTCAAATCAGGATAGATTTATTTCTGTAGAACAAGAAGAAAAACAAAATTTACAGGTAAAAACCATTAATAATGACAAATTAAAGTCTGAACCTTTGGCATCAGTAGAAAGTGGTTTAGCCATAAAAGAAAGCGCAATATATAAAAAGGAACAAGTGTTAAACGCTGGAGAGCTTGATGCTTATATAAAAAAAGTTGACGAAGTACATAATGAGAGGAATAAGGAACATGCAGAAACCATAGAACAAATCCCTGCTGATATAGAGGAAACGAGAAAAAGTATAAAGCTATCAATTATAACGCAGATCTACAAAAATACAAATTTATCAGATAAATCATTAGAAGAACAAATAATACAACTTGGGATTGAGCTTAATGGCGCTGAAGATTCAATTAAAGGTGAAGTAATACAAGAAAAACTAAATGAACTAAAAGCACAATTAAATGAAAACAAGATTGAAAAAGATCTTGTACAAAATCCAGATTACCCAAAAGAATTAATATCCCAATCCCAAGAAAAATTTCAAGAACAAACTCTAGAAAAAGATCATATTGAGAATGAAAAAGCGTCCCTTAAAATTCAAAACCACGAGAAAGATAAAGAGGCAATAAAAAAAGTTTTACAAAATTCTTTGTCAGAGCAGAGTAATTCAGTTAAAGAGCGGTTGTTAGAAAGGCTTAAAAAGAAAGGTAAAGATCCTGTAATAAAAAAAGAATCAACAAATAATATAATAGAGTTAGACCCACTTGAATTATACGAACAGAGTAAACTAATCGCTAATACCGCAAGAAAAGTATTTGAAGCCGATGGAAGAAAACAAAAAAAGGAAATAGCCCGTAGGCTAGATGAGCGTAGACAGAAACTCGCTAAAAAAAAAAGTGGAGCATCATTAAATGAAGATGCTAACTTAAAGAAGGCACAAGCAGATAAAGACACCGTTTATGATTTATCAGATAATATAGGCGATAACCTATCAATCTCAAACGGACAAGGACAGGCTTCGGAAGAAAAAGGACAGGCTTTGAAAGAAAATCAGAAAAAAAACAAAGAACCCAATAATAAAAAAGCTCGTAACCGTGAAGATAAAAGTTATTGGCATAAAATTAAATTTTTTTTTAGACGGTTTTGGAAAAAAAATACCAAAAATAAATTAAAGAGCTCAACAACCAATATACATAATAATAGTACTGATGTAGATGTTCAACACAAGTTGGGTAATAGTATTACAAATCAATTAAATGCTGAAGTTAACAAAAAAAACTACGTTGATAGTGAAAATCTTATTGTTTCTCCAAAGAGAGTTTTACAAAACCCGATAAGAAGATTGATGAAGGCGTTTTACAAAAACCGATAAGAAGATTGATAAAGGCTATTATTGATAAAGGCTATTAATTACACAGTTACTAAAAAATAAAACCACCATATCTTTTCATTTAGTCTAAATTTAAGAGTTCTAGGTATATTATATATTTGGTTGTTTGACTTTTTTAATAATATTCTCTTATAATAAATTAGTTCTTTAATGAAAACTTTGGTCAAGATAATGTTAAAGATATTGTTAACTACAATTCCCTTATTATTAATACTAATATATTGTATATTGTGAATATTTTTTTGCTAAAAGCTAGTATTAATAGTTGTTTATTTGAATTAATAAAGTTAGGTAATATATGCCCAAGGATCATGTTATAGATGTTTTGCATCTAACGCCAATCATGGAGACTTATGGACTTGAAAGAGGTGTGTTGCCTTTAGTGAAATACATGAATTCTTTAGGAGAACGTTCGGTTGTAGCATCTTCTGGTGGAATGTTGATAAATGCTTTGCACGAAATGAATGTTCCAAATATAATTTTAAAAAATAATAATATATTCTTTTCTAAAATTTGGAATGATAGTAATAAAATTTCTAAAGCCATAATAGATCATAAAATCAATTTAATTCACTCACATACTAGGTCTTATTCATGGAGCAGCCATTTATACAGAAAACGTCAAAACAGTAAAATTCCTATAATCACAACCCTGCATTCTATTTATACTAACCAAAGTTGGCTGCAAAAAATTTATAATTCTATAATGTATAAAAGCGATAAAATGATAGCCTTGTCGCATTTTGCTAAACAGCATGCCATTTCAGAATATGCAGCTGATGAAAATAAGATCCTAGTTATACCTCGTGGTGTTGATTATAAATATTTTGATAAAAATACTATAGATGAAATTAGAATTGAGAAATTAAAATTACGCTATGCTGTTCCCAAATCTACCCCTATAATATTACTGCCTTCAAAATTTACTCGTTGGAAGGGGCATCTGCTTCTTTTAGAAGCCTTGAAGTTAATAAAAGATTTGAATTTTTATTGCATAATAGTAGGACATCTTGGAAATGACCCAGAGTTTTTAAATATTGTTGCAAAACGTATAAAAGAAAATAGAATGCAAAGTAAAGTCCAAATATATGGATTGTCAGATGATGTTGCTACATTATACGCTATGTCCGATATTATTCTCTCAACTTCTATAGAGCCAGAAGCTTTTCCTAAAAGCGTTATAGAAGGGCAATCTATGGAGAAAATAGTGATAGGTAGCAATATTGGCGCCGTACCAGAACTTATTAAGGATAATGTTAACGGTTTTTGTTTTGAGGCTAATAAAGCCGAATCTCTTGCTGAAAAACTACGTACTGCTATAGGAATCCTTAATAGCGAAAAATCTAAAAATATAGGTTTAAATGCAAGACAATTTGTTATTGAAAATTTCTCATTGGAAGAAATGCATTGTAAAGTTGTAAACTTATACAGAAGTTTAGTATAAACTAGATAAAGAATAAAGCTAATTGACGTAGAGTTTATTAATATTTCGCTCAAACTTTAATCTTCACTGCACCCGTAGCTCAGTTGGATAGAGTGTTACCCTCCGAAGGTAAAAGTCGTTGGTTCAATTCCAATCGGGTGCACCAAATTTTATTGATTTTACAGTCTTTGTATGATAAAAACATAAATCAATAAGCACTTTTATAAAAATATATTAATATTTATGATGATAGAGGATATTTGGTATATAATAGGTTATCTAGATAACCTATTTTGGTATATGGGTTTTTTAATAATATGCTTCATAGGGCTTTATTTTACTATATACTCAAAAGGTCTACAATTTAGAATTTTGTATAATATCCGCACTAATATTAAGCGTCTGTTTGATAAAGAAGCTAATAGATGTAGTGACGGGATTCATCCTTTGAAAATATACTTTACCTCGGTTGGAGGAATGATAGGTTGTGGAAATGTAGTGGGTGTTGGTAGCGCTGTTTTTATAGGCGGACCGGGAAGTATTTTATGGATATGGATATCCTGTTTTTTAGGTATGCTTTTAAAATATTCAGAAACATATCTAGGTGTAAAATATAGAGAGAAAAAAAACAACGATTATTCTGGTGGATCAATGTATTATCTGCAAGTGGCTTTTCAAAATAAATTTTGGGCCTATCTTTCAGCTGTATTATTATGCATATATGGTGTAGAAATATACCAATTTGTTGTTTTGGTGGATAGAATAGAGACGACTTTTGAAATTAATAGAAACTTAGTAATATTTACGTTACTAGTGACTATATTATATTCGGCACTAGGTGGCGTAAAAAGAGTAGCCAATCTTTGTTCAAGTATTATGCCCGTGTTTTTGATAGTATACATTACAATTTCGGTACTAATTTTAATAGATCACATAAATATTTTGCCTCGTTTAATAAGTTTGATATTTGAATCAGCACTCTCTGGTACTGCAGCTATAGGTGGTTTTGTAGGAAGCTCAATAATACTTACAGCTAAAACGGGTATAGCAAAATCTGTATATTCTGGGGATATATGTGTAGGTTTTGACTCAGTAGTACAAAGTCAAACTCAGGTAACAAACCCTAAACAACAAGCTGAATTAGCTGTATACTCTTTATTCACTGATAGTTTTATTTGCTTTATCACGACAATGGTTATATTAACAAGTGGCCTTTGGCATACTTCTAACGATATGCCCCAATCAGATGTAATGGCTACAATATTCAAAAGTTACATTCCTTTTTCTGAATATTTTATGACTGCGGTTTTATTTTTTGCTGGCTTTACAACTATCATATCTTATTTCGCTGTAGGAATGAAATCAGCCTCTTTCTTAAATTCAAAATATGGTTCTAAAATTTTCTTTATATACGCTGCTTTGATTTTTATATTATTTAGTAATTCTTCTCAGGAAAAAGTTATGCTTTTAATGGGTTTATGTAGTGGTCTTTTGTTGATAATAAATGCTGCAGGGATATTGAGATTAAGAAAAGAAATAGATTTAAGCTAAATATCATTAGGGGTTTTGAAAATAATCTTATTCTAATATTTAAAAAAATTTAGATGTATTATTACAGTTTTACTCTAGATTTACACAATCTATATGTTATCATTTTCAATGAATAGGATGGGATTATTTATCACTAAAAAATATGGAAGAAAATAAAAAAGCTCAAAATCTAGAAAACACTAAAGACAACACAATAAGTCGTAGAGATTTTATTGTAACTACTTCTTGTGCTAGTGCTGCAATTGGTGCATCTTGTGCATTATGGCCTTTAATTGATTCACTAAACCCCGCAGCTGATGTATTAGCTGAATCTTCTATAGAGTATGATTTAAGCAACATTCAAGTGGGGCAAGTAGTAGCTATAAAATGGCGAGGTAAACCAGTCTTTATAAGCCGTAGATCTCCTACTGAAATTGCAAATTTAAGGGCGGTAGATATAAAGACCCTACCAGACCCTCAAACAGATGAAGATAGAGTAAAAAATGGTCATGATGAATGGCTAATTACAATAGGAATTTGTACACATTTAGGATGTGTTCCTATATCGAAGCAGGGTGATTATGCTGGATGGTTTTGTCCTTGCCATGGCTCTCAATATGATGCTTCTGGTAGAATAAGACAAGGTCCAGCCCCAAAGAATTTAGAAATTCCTCCTTACAGTTTTATAAGTGATACTAAAATAAAAATAGGCTAATCGCAATGTCTACCCAACATAACAGCACAAACGATAATAATACTAAAACCGAAAACATATCTACTTCTTCTATAGCAGCTTGGATAGATTATAGGATTCCGGCTATAGGTTTTATATTCCATCATTTAACCAGTTATAAAGCTCCTAGAAATCTTAATTATTTGTGGAATTTTGGTGCAATAGCATCTCTTGGTTTGATTATACAAATAATAACCGGTTTGGTTTTATCAATGCATTATACACCTCATGTGGATTATGCTTTTGATAGCGTAGAAAACATTATGCGAAATGTTAATTACGGATGGCTTATAAGATATCTTCATGCCGTAGGTGCTTCAATGTTTTTTGCTGCAACATATATACACATGATAAGAGCATTATATTATGGCTCATATAAATATCCTAGAGAATTATTATGGCAAATTGGGCTCGTTATATTTCTTACTATGATGGCAACAGCTTTCATGGGTTATGTTTTACCATGGGGTCAAATGAGCTATTGGGCTGCAACCGTTATTACTAATATATTTTCTGCTATACCATTCGTTGGTGAAAGTGTTGTAACATGGCTGTGGGGTGGTTTTTCCGTTGGAAATCCTACTTTAAACAGATTTTTTTCTTTACATTATTTACTACCCTTTGTGATTTTGGCTTTAGTGGTATTACACGTACTTGCACTACATACTCATGGATCTAATAATCCAACAGGTGTTGACCCCGAAGAAAAAGACAAAATTAATTTTCATCCTTATTATACAATCAAAGATTTGTATAGTTTTGGTTTTTACTTTATGCTGTTTTCTTATTTTGTTTTTTGGCAACCTAATTACCTAGGTCATCCTGACAATTATGTAGAAGCTAATCCTTTGGTTACACCTACTCATATAGTACCAGAATGGTATTTCTTACCCTTTTATGCAATCTTAAGATCTGTACCATCCAAATTGGGTGGTGCACTCACAATGTTTGGAGCTATTTTTGCGCTATTTTTCTTGCCTTGGTTAGATAGGTCTAAAGTTAAAAGCTGTAGCAATAGAAAGGTTTATCGTGCTTTTCTGTTGCTCTTTATAGCTAATGTGTTACTATTAGGGTTTTTGGGTGGAAAACCAGCAGAAGAGCCTTATATTACGATAAGTAGATTATCTACTCTTTATTATTTTGTGCACTTGTTTTTTATTCTACCTTTTGTAAGCATTATAGAGAGTAAAGCTGAAAAAAAATATACCAATTAACAAATCTGTAAATTACTATAAGATACTATGAAAAATTTTTTATATATGTTTGTTTTATTATTAGAACTCATATTTTCACCACCTGTTTTAGCTCAGTATGAAGCTTTACCTCCTAAGCAAATGGTTTGGTCATTTGATGGAATTATGGGGCGTTTTGACCGTCAAACTATTCAAAGGGGTTATCAAGTATATAAAGAGGCGTGTTCTGATTGTCACTCCTTAAAAAGGATTTCATATCGTAATTTAAAAGATATCGGTTTTTCAGAGAATGAAATTAAAACAATATCCGCAAGCTATACTGTAACAGATGGTCCAAACGAATCTGGAGAGATGTTTACTAGACCGGCTATACCAACGGATAAATTTGTATCCCCCTACCCCAACGAACAAGCAGCAAGAGCTGCTAATAATGGCGCTTACCCTCCAGATTTATCTTTAATGGTTAAAGCCCGTGAAGACGGATCTAACCATATATATTCCGTGCTAACCGGATATCAAAAACCGCCCGAGGGTTTTAAAATGTCTGATCCAGATTTACTACACTATAATCCTTATTTTTCTAATAGACAAATAGCTATGCCTGAGCCTTTAAGTGATAATTTAGTTACTTACGCCGATGGAACACCTAGTACAAAAGATCAAATGGCCTATGACGTGGTAAATTTTTTACAATGGGCAGCAGAGCCAGAGATGGAAAAAAGAAAATTAATAGGTATAAAGACGATGCTGTTTTTGGTTTTTTTTACTATTATATCTTATTTTGCTAAAGTAAGAATTTGGTCCAGATTAAATAAATAAACTGAGAATTAATCTTATTTTACGTATAATGAAAAAATTTTATATCCTATTATTTTCTTTTATATTTGTTACAAATATAAACGCACAAAAGCTTGGAGAAAATTATAATCCATTCATATTTGGAACATCACCAGATAATCCTCCTTATGAATTTTCACCGAATACTCACATTATTGGACTAGATATAGATATAATAAATGCTGTTGGGAAAAAGCTAAATAAATCTCCTATCATAGCTAACCATATGAGCTTTACTAATCTATTGCTGCATGCAAAGATAGGGAAATTTGATGCAGTAATAGCAGCTATATCACCGTCTGAGAGCAGAAAAAACCATTTTGATTTTTCAAGAAGCTATTTTAAGTCTAAGATAGTTTTATTAGTACTAAAAAAATCTAATATAACCTCAATAAAAGATTTAAATCATAAAATTCTTGCATTTCAAAGCGGAACTAATTACGTACCAATGGTCCAAAAATATATCAAAGATAATCATACTAATATAAATACCAAAAGCTTAGGTAATATGTTGATATTATTTGAAGAGTTAAAAAGAGGATATATTGATGCTATTTTAACAGAAGAACTTCTAGCACAATATATTTTGGCTAAATATCCTCAATTTAAAGTATTAGTAGCAAAAGAATTTCCAGATGCAGAATATGCAATCTTAGTGCCAAAAAATTCACCTTTATTAGAAAAAATCAATAAGGCTATAGATGAATTAGAAAATGAAGGTGAATTAGATAAAATTAAAACTAAGTGGGTTAAGCAATGATTTCAAATAATAACTTTAAAAACATAATGAGCCAATGGCCTACGGGTGTTAGTATTATATCCTCTTTTTCTAATAATGACAATTCTTATCACGGCCTTGCTGCAAGTAGTTTTGTTTCATTATCTATTGAGCCACAATTAATTTTATTTTGTGTTAAAGATACTTCATCTACTTATTCTGTTATTTCTAAGCATGGTAAATTTGGAGTTAGTTTCTTAAATGCTAATCAGCAAGAAATAGCGCAAATTTGTGCTAGCAATATTCAAAATAAATTTGAACATATTGACTATATTGTGGGGGGCAAATGTTTTAGCCCTTTGATAAAAAATGCCAAATGTTGGCTGGAATGTTCTCTTAATACTAGCTATGAAGGTGGAGACCATAAAATTATTATAGGAGAGGTGTTATCTGCTTCGATAAATAATGCTTTGTCTCCTTTAGTATATTATTCTAGAAATTATACTAGTCTAACTTAATCCTAATTGGGCTAGTTTTTAATTTTCTCAACCTCTTTTAACACTTCTTTTGCATGCCACATAAATCCAGCTTTAGGCCAAATATGTAATATTTTTCCTTCTGTATCTATTAGAAAAGTAGCCCTTTGTAAACCCATATATTTTTTACCAAACATAGATTTCTCAACTAAAACACCATAAGATGTTGATACTTCACCATTAACATCTGATAACAAATCAAAAGTTAAACAATATTTTTCTGCAAAATTTTTATGCGATTTTTCATCATCTTTTGAAACACCAAACACCACGGTATTTAATTTATTAAATTCTTCTTTTAAAGAATTAAATTCTTTAGCCTCTATAGTGCATCCAGGTGTATTATCTTTAGGATAAAAATACAATACAACATTTTTTCCACGTAGATCTGAGAGTTTAATGAATTTTTTATCTTCTTGGGTGGGTAAATTAAAATCTGGTGCTACTGCACCTATTTGTAAAATTGACATATTATTACTCATTTTATCATTAATTTGAGCTAAATTTAAGTTAGCTTTTTCATCATTTTTCTTTAGTTCTAAAGCCTGGGCTACCTCTGTATTTGTTAATATAAAGGCAAAAATAACTATAAAAAATTTCATGATGATATATAAATTTATATTATGTTCCACTGATTTATATTCTACAAGAAAATTCTATTATAAAATATCAAAATTTTAATTACACATAAACATAATTTATTTAAATTCAAATGAAGGGTTTATAGAAGGCTCTGCAAAACCATGCAATTTAAAACTAGAAGTTGTGGGAGCAGTAATAATGATATCTTTACCAAACAAAGATTCAGGTAATTTTACTGTCCAAGAATGTAGCATTAATTTTTTCTCGTTTACATCCTCTTGGTTACCATATTTAGAATCACCACAAATATAGCCACCTATATCTAGGGTATGAATTCTAATTTGATGTGTTCTTCCTGAGCTAGGAAAAAATTTTACTAAATGTTTTCTACCGATACTCTTTACTACTTCATAACTAGTTTCCGCTTCTTTATCCTCTATATTACTTTTGATAATACCAGATTTTGATTTTAAGTCGCCATTTACTACAGCTAAATAACATTTTTGAATTATGCGTTTTTTAAATGCTTCTGTTAATTTAATAGCTGCGTTTCTATTGCGAGCTATTAATAATAATCCGCTTGTATCTTTGTCTATTCTATGCACTAGGCGTAAATCATGCCCTACTGTTTCTAAATAATCAAAACAGTCGTCAAGGGAATATTTTATGTTAGTACCACCCTGAACTGCTACACCTTGGGGTTTATTTATTGCAAAAAACTCCTCATGTTCAAAAAGTAAATATTCTGTTAAAAGCTTTTTACCAAGACTTATAGCTGCTGGGTTCAAAATTTTTTGCTTGACATCAGCAATTCCAGCATGTAGCCTGTCATTTATATATATAATATCTCCACAAGTAACTCTGTCACTAGATTTAACTTTTAAGTTGTTAACTTTGATTTCCTTGCTACGCAAATTTTTTTCTATAAAACCTTGTGATATAGTTGGATAAATTATTCTTAAATATCTATCTAGGCGAATTTGTGATCCTTGATTACTTACTGTGAGAAACATATTATTATAAGATTTTTAAATTAACATTAATAGTTTTTTATTTAATTTTTTAGAAATTTTAGTTATAATTTTTATTAAAGAAAACAAAAATCAAATCAAAGCTGTATGTATAAAGTAAATTCAAAAATTGTTAAATTATTTTTTAACCTTTGTTTGTTAATTATATTTTCTGCAAAATCATCTATCGTAACAGCTAATACTAAAGCTCCATCTGCTGCTTTAGTTATGAACTTATCTAATAATAAAATAATTTTTGCTTCAGATCACCTTAAAAGAATTTATGCTGCATCTTTAATAAAATTAATGACTTTACATATTTTATTTTCTGAACTAGATAAAGGCTCTATATCTATGTCTACAAAATTTGTTGCAAGCACAAATGCTGTAAAAAAACCCCCATCTAAACTTTATTTAACTGCTGGTGAAAAAATTACTGTACATGACGCCATATTAGCACTAATTGTTAAATCTGCAAATGACGTTGCAGTTGTTGTCGCAGAGAATATAGCAGGTTCTGAAGAAAAATTCTCTAAAAAAATGAATATGGTCGCAAAAAAACTTGGTATGCAAAATACTAGGTTTGAAAACGCATCTGGATTACATCATGTAAATCAATATTCTACAGCATATGATATGCTAAAACTTACCAAAGTTTTACGCCAAAAATTTCCACAATATTATCATTTTTTTAGTAAAACTAGTTTTTCTTTTAAAGGAAAGACTATATATGGACATAATAAACTTACAAGCAATTATCCTGGAGCGGAAGGCTTGAAAACTGGCTATACAGGAAAATCAGGTTTTAACTTAATAACGGTAGCAAAAAGAAATGGTCTTAGAGTTGCTGCGATAGTTGTAGGTGAAAATAGTAGTAAATCTCGTGACGTAAAAATGGAAAAGTTGTTAGATCAGGCTTTTACTGTTTTGCAACCTAATAAACCTAATTACTCTGTTTTTAAAACTTATTCCGCTAAAAATAATCAACCAGATGTATTCGAAGTTGTACAAAATACCAGTAATTCTTTTAAGAAGAAGGTTAATATAGGAAGGAATAATCAACCAAATATATTCGAAGTTGTACAAAATACCAGTAATTCTTTTAAGAAGAAGGTTAATATAGGAAAGAATTCAAGCAAAGTTAAAATTATCAAAGTAAAAAGATACCCAAACAAAATAAATTTAAGCAAAAAATCAAGTACTATTAAAATAGTTAAAACTCAATATAATAAAGCAAAGGCTTTAGGTTTAAAGGCTTCTTATGTTAAGAAGAAAAATTTTGATAAGAAAATCATAAAAGTTTCAAGCACTAAAAAACGGATTCAAAATAATAAACAGATAAAAAAAACCTCTATAATATAGAATTTAGTTGAATTTAAGCAATAAAAAGAATCGAATCAGTATTTAATTATTATTAGCTAATGAAAGCTGCTTATTGGTGAAAATAACTAAACAAATCATAGTTATTTTACTGATTACCAGAATTTTATTCTGCTGATAATTAAATTTTAACAACATTAATATAAGTGGTATATTTTCAACATTGTTATTTATAGTCACCAATATAAGATCTAGTACATTAGAATATTTTTTGTTTCTAATCTCCAACACAAACAAACCTAAATAGTAAAATTTAATTACGTTGCTGAGATTATCTGTGAATTGTAAAATTGGAGATTTATCAAAAACTAGTAGGCCAAAAGGTAAAACTAATATTATTACGCTTAGTACAAACATTATTCTTCTTGCGCTTGCATATTTTTTGGCTAACAACATCAAACTAACTATGTGGAAAGATAAACTCAATATTTTGATCGATAGATATAATATATCTTCATAATAATCCCCCAGCGCATAATATTGTTTATTGGATTTTATAGTTAAAAATCCAGCAATAACACTAGAACATAAAATTGAAAATATTGAAAAGCTGCCTGCGTTCCTTTTATTAAATAAAAGGACTAAGCTATAAATACTTAGCATTGATACGCTAAGAGATATAAAACTTATAAATTTTAAACTTGCTATTATTTTAATGTTACTAGTTACAACAATTTCATAATCAGAAACACTAGAAATAGCTAGAATAATTAAAGAAAGGCTAAAAAAATCCAAGAATTTTTTGTTTTTATCTTCAGTCAATATGGAGCAACACAAATATAGTGGAAAAAATATTACACTAATATAAAAACCAATAATTAATGTAGAGATGTTATTGGTGAATATTAAATTAAATATATATAGCAGTCGCTCTAAAAGAAAGCACATTGTGATAAAAATTTATACATTGTGATAAAAATTTATTATTATTCAAACTAGCCTAAGATATAAATCATAATAGGTATAGTTATTATAGATAATGCAGTGCTAATAGTTATGATTTGGGTCATTGAATCTGGATCCCCCCCCAACTGTTTTGATAATATATACGAAGTACTAGAGCAAGGCAGTGTAGCATAGACAATAGCTACCAGTCTTGCAAGTCCATCTACTTTGAATATAAATAACAATATCGTAGTGATAATAGGCAAGATGAAAAGCTTGGCTAAAACAGAAATACCCAATAGCTTGGAACCACTTAATTGTAAAAATCTTAAATTAGCTCCAACAGTTATACCACCTATTGTTAAAGCACAATTAGCTAAGTTCAATAAAAAATTACTACATAATTTAGGTAAGACTATTTCTGAGTAATTAAAAATAAACCCAATTAAGCTTGCTATAATTAGCGGATTGGTGATAAGGCTATGAAATAATTTTACAAAATTTCCAATTTTTGTTTCTTCAGACACATTATCCGCCAAGTAATAATTAAACACCAAAACTGAAGCAACATTGGTAAAAATTATCATATAAGCTGATATTATTGAGACTATCTTCATACCTTCATAGCCGTATAAACCGGAGCCTAAAGCAAAGAAAATATAATTATTAAATCTGATACTTCCTTGAAAAACTGAAGTGAAAATTATTTTATCAAAATTCTTTTCTTTCCATAATATCATTAATCCAATTATTACTATGGCTTTTGCAAGCAATAAAGCTATTATCAATTTAGCTTGCTCAATAAAAATGAAATTAGCTGAAGATATTGAATTAAAAAGGGCAGCCGGAAATAAGACAAAATAAGACAGTCTCTCTAAACCGCGCCAAAATTCATCGGATTTAAGCCATTTTTTCTTAAAAAAAGTGCCAATAGCAATAATTAAGAATATGGGTAATACTGCATCAAAAATGTCAAACATTTAAACAGTATATCATTTTTTTTTAGGTATGTAAACCATCATAGGGGTTTTTTTGTTTTTATTCAACAACCCTGGTGTTTTTATTAAAGCCATCTTGTTTATGGCAGGGCTGTATGATCTATATTTATTGCTTTTGCCAAGTTTATATAATTGATTTTTATGTTTAGCTACATTTTTAGCTATAATCATAACTTCTTTATGATATTTATGCCCTAACTCAGTTGTAGCTGAATGATAGTGAGCTACAGATTTATTCCAATCGTGAAATTTATCGTATTTCGCTCTTAATAATTGCGCTGCATAACCTATATTTGTAGAAGGATCAAAAGCTTTTTCTAGAGTTTTAAATGCGTTAGGATGATATTTTAAATTCACTTGCAAGCATCCTACATCTATACTTTTTTTACCATCTTTCATTGATTGTATAACAAATTCAATAGCAGATCTTTTATCCTTAAAATAATATGATCGTCCTTCTATATTAACACTCCAGGGAGAAATTACTTGAATTTTATGCTTAGTGTGATGTCTGCCACTTTCTCGCAAAGACATTGCATATAATAAATTATCTGGTATGCCGTATTTTGTTTCATAATATTTAAATAAATTGACGCATTTAATGGATAAGGCTAAATCTTTATCAGCATAAGCGCTACAACAAATATATAGACTAACAATCAAATTTAAAAATAAAAAAGTGAAATATTTATTCATTTGATATATTTTTAGTTTATCTAACTCCAAATGTCTATTTTAAATAACAACATCATTAAATT
>CANGIW010000001.1 GCA_947454145.1 Rickettsiales bacterium | reverse complement strand
GTTAGAACAATGGAAGTATCGAAAATAATGAATTTAATAGATGCAAAGGCATTAGCGTAATTAGGAAAAACATATATAATAGATAAAGTACATAATAAAATTACAGGGAAATTTATCCTTAAAAGTTTTGTGCAATATATTTGTAATGTAGCAAGTTTGTCTTTAAGATCACTAGAATTAATTTACAGCAGAAACAAAGAAAGTTATGGTTTATTGAATTCGCATGATAATGGTGGGATTGTTGCCAAGATCACCCATCATGGTGATACTTTTTTGGTGATGCAGCTGTATTGCTCGATAGCGCCTCGATTTTTTATCTTTACAATCATAAGTTGTACTAGCATTATCTTTAATGCCTGATGCAAACTGTTAAAAACACCTGGGGAAATATCAACTTTTAATTGCCAATACCACTTATCATACTGATCCTTCTTTGGTGATGCAACTGTATTGCTCGATAGCGCCTCGATTTTTTACGGGTTCAACTAATAATTGAGTCGGCATTATCTTTAATTCCAGATTCATCCAAAAACACCCCCTCTTTTTCAACTTTTGATGTAGTCGATATAAACTCTTCTCTCAATTTTTGTTTTTTTTGGGGGGGGTATCCAAACTTTCTTAAAGTTTGATTAATAAACGAGAGCGATATAGACTCATGCCAAGCAAGCGCAAAGTCAGTACCGATGTTATTTTTGGATTTTTCTAAAGAAATTTTACAAGGCTCCCTCACCCACTGTCTTTAATAATACTTCGAATGTGTGCCTTTTGATAACCTTCTTTTGCCTTAATATCGCCTGTCTTGAGTTTTAAGCTATTTCCAATAATATAGCACCACATTCCGGCTTATTTTCCGACTTATTTTGTCTATATTGCGCTTGCTTTTTGCCCCGCCCCCGCCTTCTACACTTTTTATCACTCTCAACCTCAAATCGTACGAATATCTTTTAGCCATAAATGCTTGTTACCCCCTTTTGTCAATCATTAATTGAGTTAAGCTATAGTTCAATAGATTCCATTAACCTAAATTACTTAACTTGAGTGGAGTAAATTTACAAAAAAGGCTCTATGTAATTTAGATAGAAAAAGAAATTTTAATTGATACAAAGATTGTAAGACTATAGGCGATAATCCTAATCCGATGAATAATATTTATTCTCATCTAATGAACCCTCAGAATGGTCAATAATGAATGTTATAGTAGCATCACCTGTAATATTAATAGTAGTACGCAACATATCTAAGATCCTATCTACACCAGCAAGTATAGCTACACCCTCGATAGGTATATTTACAGATGATAAAACCATAGGTAGCATTATTAATGATGCCCCTGGTAAACCAGCACCCCCTATAGAGCCAAAAGTTGAAGTTAGAATTATTACTAAATAATCATGCATTGTTAACTCAATTCCGTAAATTTGGGCAAAAAACATTGTGGTTAAACCCAAGTTGATAGCAAAACCATCCATATTTATAGATGCCCCTAAAGGAAGTATAAAAGATGTACTTGAATCTGAAACCCCTAATTTATCTCTACAAACACTCATTGTAGTAGGTAAGGCTGCTTTACTACTACTAGTAGAAAAAGCTAAAGCCTGATAAGCTATACTTTTTTTATAAAAAGGAAGTGGGGAAATACGACAGAAAATAATTATTAACAAGCCAAAAATTAAATATTGACAAAACATAGCTACAACTATTGCCAAAACTAATTTTGATAGACTTAATAAAATCATTAAACCTTGGGTACCAACTACCCAAGCTGTTAAAGCAAAAGCTGCATATGGTGAAAGTAAAATAATGATAGAGATCATTTTAAAAATGATTTTGGTTACTAGCTGTATAGTATTTTTTAAATTACCTACATTAGAGCCCATTTTTACTATCGTTACAGCAGTAAAAAGAGCCATAAAGACAACCTGTAAAAGACTACCATTAACAAAAACTCCAACAGCATTTTCTGGAACCATGTTTACAAAAAAATCTATTATACTAAATTCCCCTGCTGTAATTTCTACTAATTCTGTTGATTGAGATACAGTATCATTAAAACTTATCTGCACACCTACGCCAGGTTGCAATAAATGACCTACTGTAATACCAAAAATTATTGCAAAAAATGTAGTCCCTAAAAAAGCCAGCGTTGCTTTGATACCCACTCTACCTAAATTCGAAGGGTCACTCATATTAATAATTCCACTCACTAATGAGAAAAATATTAATGGCTTTATAACCATTTGCAGTAATTTTAAAAAGACCTTACCTACAGGTAACAAATAAGATACGTAATTCGGAAAACTAGCACCAAAAATTACCCCTAGTACTAATCCTAGAGTAACTTTATGCCATAATTGCCATTTGTTAAGAAACATTATTAACCGTTTTTACTTTACTGATTTTTTATTTTTAGAATTATATAGATTTTAGAATTATATAGATAATACATCAACATTTGATAATTTATCATATAATACATACAATTAAAAATTGTATAATATACGTAATTAGAACCAACTATAAACTACCTACAAAAAGATTTAAGAGAAATTTCTAATTTAATTCATTGCAGCAATTTTTAGAAAAAAGATTTTTTTTATTACTTAATCTATATGCGTATAATTAAAGAAATTACACTGTCATTATTTCTTTTTCTTTAAGCTCAACAATTTTATCTATTTTCACAACAAATTCATCAGTAAGCTTTTGAATTTTTTCTTGCAAAGAATGCATAGTATCTTCAGCTATTTCCTTTGCTTTTTCTATTTTTTTTATTAGCTCTATACCGTCTCTTCTTATATTACGTAAAGAAATTTTTGAAGTTTCAGCGTATTTGCTAGCAAGTTTTGCAAGATCTTTTCTTCTTTGCTCTGTTAAAGATGGTATAGTAAGTCTTATTAATTGCCCATCAGTATTGGGTGTAAGACCAAGATTAGCATCAGTAATAGCTTTTTCTACAGGCTTTACCATTGATTTATCCCAAAGCTGGATAGTTAAAGTTTTAGCATCAGGAGAAGTTATAGTTCCAACCTGAGATATTGGCATTCTTGAACCATAAGCTTCTACGGAAACTGGGTCTAGTAAATTAACTGAAGCTCTTCCAGTACGTAAACCCTTTAAGTCATTCTCTAAAACATTTAGTGTTTTAGTCATTTTATCTTTTAAATCTGCTATTAATTCTGATTCAATCATTTCTATAAATTTACCTCCTTGAGAATTTTTAAGAAATAGTGGTAAAAACCCCTTCCCCTTTTATTACTTTCATGATATTGCCTTCATGACCTAAGGCAAAAACTTTAATAACTAAGTTATTATCTTTTGCTAAAGAAATTGCTGGCATATCTATAATTCTTAAATTTTTTATTATTATATCTTCATATGAAATATGTTCAAAAAATTCAGCATCATCTTTTAGTAATGGGTTATCTGAATAAACCCCCTCCACTTGAGTACCCTTTAGCATTAGCTCACAGTTCATTTCTATAGCCTTTAAAACTGCTGATGTATCTGTGCTAAAAAATGGTGCCCCAACTCCAGCTGTAAAAATAACAACATTGCCGCTTTCTAGCGCTAACAAAGATTCTTTGTAATCATATTCTGCACAAACACCTTTTATTCCAAAAGCACTAAATGTGGCAGTTTTTATTCCTTTTGTTTTAAGCGCAGCTTCAATCAACAATCCATTAACTACCGTTGACATCATACCAATATAGTCACCCTCTATTCTTTTTATACCAAGAGAACTAGATTTACTACCCCTATAAATATTGCCTCCTCCTACAACTAAACACACCTGCAAGCCATATTCTACAAGATCTTTGATCTCTTCTACTATTCTAAGTATAGTATTTGAATCGTGACAAATAGATTTACCCCCCATTAAGGCTTCTCCTGAAATTTTTAATAAAATCCTTTTATACTTATACATTGTTATTTTTAGTAAGTAAGGTTATATAAAATAATAATTAAGAACTTTGTGACATCAAGGTCTTTAATAGTCATTCATATAACAATATGTTATTTTTTAGATTTTATCAATATTAAACAAGAAAAATTAAAGGAATAACGTAAGATAGCTAACCATATTTAAAGTCAAAAATATTATCAATGCCATACTTATATTTAATTTTATAAAACCAAGTAAAAGACTGATGGCTGAATCTAATGGTGATAAAATTGCTGCTATACAAAAATAAAACCAATTGCTCATCGATTTTTTGCGTAAATAACTGAAGCGTTGTTCTATATAATCTAAATCAACTTTTTTGGTTTTAAGATAAATTTTATACAAAATAATTCCCATTAAGTAATTAGCAAAATACCCTAATGTAACGGCAAAACTATCTACAATTAAACAAGTAAATTTGCTAGTTTTAGAAAAATAAAGAATTGTAGGTAGTAATAGTTTATTTTGAAAACCAAGTAAAAATGTACTTAAAAAACTATCATAAAATAATACTAAATATAAGTTTAGTAAATCATTGCTTGATTGCATATATAAAAAATTCTTTATTACCTTTACCACCTAATATTGAGCTTGGAATTATACCACGAATAAAATAGTTATGTTCTTTTTGAAACCAATTCATAATATCATCACAAACTTCTACCCATATATTTTTATCTTTTACTATACCTTTTTCTGTTGCACCTTTTGATGATTCAAACTGAGGTTTAATTAAAACCAAAAATTCTGTATTAACTTCTACAAATTCTACCAAAGAAGAAAGAGCCAGCTTTATACTTATAAAGCTTACATCACAAACTATTAAATTAGGTTTAAGATAAATTTCTTTTGGAGTGATAAAACGCACGTTAGTTTTTTCGTATAATATTACTCTATCGTTTTGTCGTAAATTATAATCAAATTCTCCGTAAGCTACATCCACTGCAAATACTTTTTGTGCGCCATTTTGTAATAAAACTTGAGTAAAACCGCCTGTAGAGCACCCTACATCAACACAAATTTTATCTTGTACAATTATCTCAAATTCCTTTAGAGCGACATCTAACTTAACACCACCCCTGGAAACAAAATTATGTGGTTTTTTGTCTTTTATAAATACTGGATGATCCAATTTTAGTATGCCACCCGGTTTAGTTAGAAGTTGATTTTTATCATGGACTAAACCTTGCATTATTAAACTTTGGGCTATTTTTAAATCTTTCGCCATACCCCTCAGTAGCAATATTTCATCTAATCTTATTTTATTCATTTAAAATATATCTCTTTTTCAATTGCACTACTACCATCTTTTGTTAATCAGTCTTTGCTTTATCTTCTTTTTTATCATCTTTGTTCATACCATCACCTGCTTTATCTTCTTTTTCATCATCTTTGTTCATACCATCACCTGCTTTATCTTCTTTACTAGTAGAGTTTCCCTTACCTCCTAATAATTTGCTATTTAATATACCACTTTTAGCTTTAGCACCTAAAGACTGCATACCTCTACCAACTGCATTAAAGGGTGATTTTGCTGTATTCAACGCCTTACCCAATCCCTTTTCGCTTGCTTGTGTTACCTTATCAGTCATAGCTATTGCACCATCTTCTGCATTAGAATTTGACAACTGACTTGCAATTGAATTAACATAAAACATAGCATTTTTTACTATATTACTATACACAACTAATAAAAATGTATAAGTTGCAACTTTTATAAAGGTAACTTTATCATCGTATTGTGGAACATAGAAATATATCCCAGGTAAAAATGGTATGTCAAAAGATATATCCCAATTTATGAATGGGATAGTGAAATTAACGGAAATATCAACTATTTTATCCCATGAGCAAGTTACAAGAACTTCTGAAAGAACCGATACCGTAATTTGATTAAGCAGAAGTAAAAATAAAAAACTTATAACGGGAGTAATGAAATATTTAACTAGAACTGAGATCCAACCATCAAAAATACCCCCTGTTTTCTCAAACATGATAAAAATGATAAAAAATGGAGTAAGAGATATCAAAATACTCATACTCAAAACACCCATTGTATAAGATATTACAAGATTTAGAATGCTTACGAGTAAACGAAAAATTGCAACAAAAGCTGCTATACCTAAAAATGTACCCCCAAGTTGTATATTAACTAACTGTATAAAAATAATGGCCCATAAATTACTGTTAGTATATATTGCTAACAATGGGTCTATGAACCCAAAAATGTTAGAAACAGAACTAGTAACTCCAGTTAATGCCTGTATTATTTGATCTGATCCATTTAAAAAAAATGAAAAAAAAGTATCATAAAATATATTCCAACTATTATACGAACTACCATCAGGGTTTTTACCAAAACTACTAAAGATGGCAACAATTATAATAATCTTTAAAACTAACTTGAGTAAATCATAAAATTTTACCTCGCTAGAAGCAATAATTAGTTTGATTCCATAAAATGCTACGGCTAAAGTCATAACAAATTTTGCTATATCATTTAAACCTTTAGCCTGATTAGTTAAACCTCCATATAATGCAGCCGCAAGACCTCTAAAACTTTGAGTTATTGGTTTTATTAAATAATTCATAAGTGCATTAGATACATCAGCACTTCCAGTGTAGGCAGTATATGAAACTTTAATAACGCCTGATAAATTCTTGTTTTTACTTGTAGCTCTAACCCATAAAGTTCCACTATCTTCAGCGTCAAAACGAGCATATCGCCCTAATGGCATAATTGTTCCAACGGTAGAATCGCTAGGTGTTGTACCTACATGATATTCAACATTTACAACATTTGGGTCATTTAGAGGCACCCCAGAACCTATAGAGATATCAAAAACATAGCTTCCTAAATGTAAAAAATTCACCTGATGACTTAATGCATTATATTTAGTTTCCATATCTTGTGAGGTAAATGATGCCCATTTACTCATTTCTTGAGGAGAAAAAGATTCAAACATACCCGCTATGGGATATTGGGTACTAAAATTCAAATACCCACCATTTGTAGCAACAAATCTTAAAAAATCAGAGCCATTAAAAGATATAAATTTTTCATTCATATTTTTTATAATTTGATCTGATACGCTTATTATTACCCCATCTCCTTTCGAGTGATAACACAAAGTTTCAGATGGCACCCCTTCTGTAGAAGCAGGACATGTATTGTCATTTAAATTATTATTTATATCCTTAATAAGGCTAGGGTCCATAATATTACCATAAAGCAAATTATACCCCTCAAAAGTATTACTTGAGGTTATAGAGTAATTCTGATTATCACAACGATAAGCATTTGAAGCACCAATATATTGTTTGCATATAATTGAACTATCAAAATATATAATCTTGTTCAGAAGATTGCTTGTATCAGTTGAAATAGCTAACATAGAACTAAGACCATTAGCTAAATTAAACGTTGGTATATTAATAGGTATAGAATTTGACAACTCTATATTAACTACATCCCCAGGATTAACTAGTATTGATGTATTTTTACCAAAAATAGAAACTAAAGCATTAGCAGTTTGGCCGAATCCACCTTTTTCACCCAACATTGCAGAGTTTAACTCGCTAGCATTTATTAATTCATAAGTTCTAGATGTGTAATTATATTGCGATACAAAAACCTGAGGGGTACTAAATCTTGGATCTATGCGGTATAAAACCTTATATTTACGAGGAAATTCATACACTTTATCTCCGTAGAGCTGCAACATAACCA
This sequence comes from Rickettsiales bacterium, assembly GCA_947454145.1. Taxonomy (GTDB): domain Bacteria; phylum Pseudomonadota; class Alphaproteobacteria; order Rickettsiales; family Rickettsiaceae; genus JAIOYM01. The sequence goes on along the minus strand of CANGIW010000001.1, from coordinate 65,117 downwards.
TTTTATTTTGCTGCACCGCAGTAGTTGGAACCCAAACACCATCTACATTTACATCCGTATATCCATATGCAGTTGTTCCACCATAGTTAAATTTTGGGGCTATAATAGAATCAAGCCTCTCACCGTTCATAATCTTTTTATTAGTCCAATCATCAGCAAAGATTTTCGCTTCTGTACACAATAAACTTAAATATAAAAAAATAAACTTTATACTTATAACTATAATACCTAATTTGATTTTATTTATTGTTTTAAGAGTATTCATAGTTTTTATTTTTAGTTTATTTAGGTGCTTTTTCTAGAGTTTCTTCTAATTTTGAAATAGAACCACCCCTATTTCCAGAGCTATTATCATCCGCACCCTCTTTTTCGTTACCACTTTGTTGTTCTTTGTTATTTTCTTGATCTTGAGAAATATTTTTACCCATACTACTACGACCTCTTGTTGCTAAAGTTTCTGTAGTTTTAACAATTGCTTCTGTAGTTTTAACAATTGCTTTCTCAGCTTTTGCAAAGGCTTGCTCCATACCTTTGGTTAAACCACTAGAAACTTCCGTAATAGTATCCATAATTTGAGAGCTAAATAACGGATAACCATAAATAATATAAGCTATAATAAGCAAACTTATAAAAGGCCCCATAGTATAACTCATAGGATAACTTATTGGATCAATTCCCCAAGGTCCAAACCAATATATACAAAATAGCGGTATACTAGTTAATCCGTTTAACACCCCTATACCTAAAAACGGCATATTAAAGATTAGTATACACTTCCAACAAGTACTAAAACCCAAAGCTAGATCTAAATTTATAGTAAATAATTGCACCAAAATAATTATGCCTACCATTAATACTACCGGCTCTAATGCAAAATGAAAAACAAATTTTAACCAAATATCAAAATATTTCTTAGTAAAATCAAATAATAAAAAAGTTAAGAATATTGGCGTCATTGAAATTAAGATTGCAAGACCTATAAATGCCATTATATAAATACATATCATTTTAAAACATGCAATTAAAAGTAGTACTACTGATAAACATACCATAAAAAAATATAATATTCCTATGGTACCATAAGACAAAGTGGCTAAAATCTGAGCCATAAAAGTCTTGCTTAGAAATATATTAGAGAATACTACATTCAAAAACATCATAGGATTATACACTTGATGATTTTCCACAGTTGCTATATTAAAAGGAGAATAACCCGAAATATTACTGATTATTGTATCAGTAAAATTCGTAACTAAGGGATAGAAATTATCAAAAATCCAGTTAAAGGTTGTGTCATTTAAAAGACCACCAACAATGAAAATTTTAACTATTTTGATGATAAGATCATATTGATCAAGTTCTTTATTTATACCCAAAATATATTGTAACCCTATAAAGCTCATATAAAGTGTTAGTACAGCTTTTATATAGCTAAAAAAATTTATACAAGAGCTTTTATCCGTAGCTTTATAACATACCATGTTTGAAAAAATTGTTTTTGCAGCGTTATAAACTTGTGTTTTTAAACTGATTATCAATCTATTTAACAAAGGACTAAAGTCACCAGTGTCGGTCTGGGTATAAGTTGTTATATAATAATACCCAGTGCTATTTGCATAATCTTGTGTATTATTATATATAAGAAAAGCAAGATAACCATCAGTATCAGGAATTATTTGTACAGTTGTATCTGATTCAACTTTAGGAAGATCGTGTATCGAAGTTGAACTATCTACGCTAGAGCTTCCATTTAGAATAGCATATTTAATCTGTCCCCTATTATTGCATCCTGAATCATTCACTACAATTCCATTCTCTCTAACACATTTAGTGTGCTTTAAAGTAATAACATAACCTCCGGTGTTGTTAGCAAAATTACCACTATCATAAAAACGATATTGTAAATAACCAGTTTGAGAATTTACTTGAGCTTTTTCAGAATAAATAATATTATTACTATCCGGAGCTCTAGAGATATTATAACTATCTCCGCGAGCGTTTTTATCACTACTACCAGAATCTAATCTCCATAATAAATAATTACCTTTAGTTGCCCAAAATTGCAACGGTTCTTTATAATAATCATTTGCATTAGAACAATTTTTACTAGTATAAAGATTCGGTGAAAGTTGACTTTTATTGCTTATAAAACTTAGTGTTCTTGAGTTGTTAGATAAATAAGGATAAGGAACTGTAGTAGTATTTGTTGTATATGCAGTATGTGTAGTTTGTGGACAACAATGATCATGACTATAGGTACCACATGTCCATGAAGTTGGACAACACCACCAATCTCCAACTAAACCTTTTCTAGTTTCTGGTGCACAATCTTCAGTTGTATATGTGTAAGCTGTGCAGCCCGACACTACACTGCCGCTATAAAATGTATAAAGACCGCAAACAGGGTTATAGCTAGTAGTTTGTTTAGAGCAATCTACTGCTGATGTGTATTGTAAATTTACTAAGTCTGGACTTGCAAAAACATTGGCTACAGAAGCTGCATTACTTGTATTTTTAGGTAATACCCTAACTTCTACATTATCATATAATTCTATAAAAGCTAAATTACGCCACTGCGAAGTTTGCGCATTAAAAACTAATGGTAAACCTGTAGATGCAATATTTTTATCCATATTGATTACAGGTGCACTTGCTTGATTTTCTTCAACCTTTGGTAAAGGAATATTTAAATTTCTACTATTTAAACCACTATCGGAGCTTAAATTCATACTTACCAAATTCCCCCTACATAAGCTAACTACACCATTAACACCTAAAGTAATGGGTGTATTAGCAGATACCCTTATACTAGTTTTTAGCCAACTTCCATAACCATTAGGGTTTGGTCGCAAAACACTATTACCATTATTATCTTGAGTACTTACTATACTATAATTACCATTTGCATTAAGTTTATATTTATGAGTTGGTACCATTACAGAGTTATAAGATAATTCTGTAGGAGGATATCTATATATACATCCTGTTGTAGTTAAATCTTTAAAATCAAGACCAGCAATACCTATAAGACAAAGAATTAAAAAAACTGGTACAAGTAATAAGGTAATTACTAATATTATCTTAAATGAATTTTGAGACTTTTCTTTTGCTTCTTCTTCGTCTTGTGTTAACATCTTAAATTTAATTTATTTATATATTTTATACGCAATATTGTATTCTTTTATAATCTTAGGTTTAATACTTATGCAAGGCATAAAAATTATATAACTTTAGTACGTTCACTACTAACGCTATTTTTGACTATTTATATGTTTCTAGATATCCTTTTTATGACTCCTCATTAGAAGAGGCACTTGAATCAGATTTATCAGAAGAACCATTTTTAGATTTAATATTTTGGTAGGCAGAAGCACTAGCATTGTACACAGCTTTGCCAACTGTATAGGCTCCCCTACCTAAACCTACAACTCCTCTAGCACCTAATTCTACCGCCCCCTTACCACCTTGAGCAATTGTGCTAGCAGCAGCTTTTATTGGTTTCTCAGCAGCTATAGCAGCAGCTTTTATTGGTTTCTCAGCAGCTCTACCCGCTAGCGTTAGAGGAATTGAAGCTACATTTTTTGCTAAAGATACAGCAGCTCCACCTAAATCCCTCATTGGTTTACTTCCTTCTTGTAGGTCTGTGAATACGTCTTTGCCTATCTTTTTTTGCATCCCCTGTAAACCAGCAGATATACTATCAGAAAGGTCACACATAGATTCAAGTAAGTAAGCAAATACCGCGAAGAAAAGCACTAAATAAACTACCTCAGACGCTAAAGCTGACACATCAAATTCATATGTTTTAAAAAGAAAATGTGTTTTTTTACTCCACCCCTTGCCCGTAGCAAGCTGATGCATAATATACCCGATACTAGATTTACAATTTTTGTTATAGTCAGCATCAGGCGTAATGTAAGGTGTATCTGAAATAAAATAATACTTTCCGCTAGGACTAGTTGTTGATATAAATTGACATTGTTTATAAACAGTTTGATCAAAAAAACCTAATGCCATAGTTAAATAAGCGGTGAGAATCAATGGTTGTATACAGCATGATAACAACAAACTTTTCCACCCTTCATAATATTTTTTTGTATATTCGAATAAATACATCGGTATAAATATAGGTGATAGGTAAGCTAGCATATATACATTTAATATAGCTATTATAAAACTCATCAGTATTTTGAAGGTTATTTCGAGCAAAAATTTTACAAAGAATATCATGCAAATTAATACAACCAAAGACCCCATCCATGTTGCAGCAGCCATAAGACCAAAAATACCCATTTTATCTTTAAACCAATCTTGGGGGAAATCGGAATCAGGTACAATTACATCACTTGGATAATATCCAAGATAGTAACCAATTCTGCAATCCAAAGAGTCCCACATTGCATAGTAACTGTATCCGGGGTCATAGCTAGCAGTATCTATAAAACAAAAGTCACCATTTGATTGTGAACTAGCAGCTTGCAACATAATATTAGAAAATCCGGACATTAACTCAAGAATAAGCGGCATAACAATTTCAGTAACCCCATTACTCGTAACATCGCCAAAATTAAAATATTGTGGTAAGGTTCCTACAGCAAAATATTGTACTAAAAATAATTTCAATAAAACCATTATCACACCTCCTCCATCAAGAGCTGCTTGAGGTTCGTACATTAATTTTATACCGAAAAACATTATATACAAAGTTAAAGCTACAAAAATCAGTGTTTTTATTGATTTTTGAAAAACAAAAAATGGACTTATGCTATTAAGCTTTTGCGTTTGGCTAACTTGTCTACAAGTAGAATTACCAAAAAATGCTGAATTCAAAGTTTCACGTAGACATTGAATAGATCGACCTGAAAAATTAAAAATAGATTTGCTATTACTTGTGGCACTACTACAAATATTAGCTACGTTAGTGCAAGTAGAATTTTCAGGTGGAGGTGGTGGACCAACAGTTGTAGTTTTACATACAATTGACTTTGCACCAAAAACAGTTTCAATCATCAAACAAACATTTTGATCAACTTGATTTATAGTTACGTTTGTATTTTTGATATTATTTTGACCGCTAAGAAATGTGTTGTTAGTAAAACTACCTAAAGAAATATTTTGATTCAGACCTAATTGATATTCTGTACAAGATTGATTTGGTACGCAAGAACTATCTGTGTTATAATCATTACGTACACAAATTGTTAAATTAGTATCATTTGCTTGGCAACTTGTTTGACTGATGCAAATATTGTTTTCTAAATAGTTATAAAGAACATCACTAAATCCCAATGCCTCATTTGGACCTATATTACCAGCCGCAGGACAGCTACTACCAAAATTAGTTGCATTTAACGGATTAATGTTGTAAAAAAATAATACTATAGAGATTAGTAATATATTTGTATTTTTAAAAAATTTACAAAAATTAGTTGGCATATAGCACAAAATTTTTTCTAACCAATAGTTGATATTGAATTCTTATCATCAATCATTATTTTTTTAGAAAGTAAAAGCTAACTTAAATTTAAAGATACCACAGGTTTGTAATGTTATCAAAAAATTTGATCATATTATTAAATAAAAAAATTGATAACTTGTGAAAACCATGCCACTATTTTATAGTAATTTAATAATTAAATTGCAAATAATATATGCAGTTTATAATTTATGATTGTAAATCATATCATGAATTATTAGAATGTGAAATCGAGTTGTTATTTAAATTCAACATTGCTATTCATTTTAAAAAATTATCCGATCATTATTCACTCTATTATTTTTTTGTAAAAACTTATGCCTAGGTCACATAAATCTAATTTAAATGCTAACAAACTAAATAGTTGGCTTCTTTTGATTAGCATAATAATATTATTAGCAGCACTTATAACCAAAGATTATAATAGATATTCATTCAATAACATTCTAAATTATTACGGATTTACCAGTACCGAACAAAAATATGCATTGAAAGATTTATTCGAACGCGCTGAAGAAAAAACTTTTAATGAATCTTGGAATCAATTTTTCCTGAAAAATACAACCAAAGATAAAGCAGCTAGAAGTATATTAAATATGGTAAGGGCTAGTCAAAATAAATTTTCTCTTAACAGAGCACACAAAGAAAGATGGGAGTTAGAAACACTAGAGTGGATGACTAAAGACGAGGATGCTATAATGAAAGACTTAACTGTTTTAGGTTTCGTGGAAGCCATAAAGCCTTGGAGAAAGAATGTAGATGCAGTTTGTATAATAGGAGCTAGTAAAAAAGTTATAGAACAAAGAATTGAGTATGCATTTTCTTTAATAAAATCAGGTCTTATAACACCCAATATAATTTTTTTAACCGGAGAAAGACACCTGAGTATAGGAGTTGATGGCACCGAAGAAGAGTTATCAAAACTCGCAGAGTACTTTAATTTAAAAGACTGGAGTAAGCTAACCGAGGTCAATTTAATAAAAAAAATATATTTAGAATCAGATTTATATAAATTAAATATAAATACTACTATATTAGATAGCTCTAAAAGAGAAACTCGTAGACCAAGTACTCAAACCTCTATTTTGACATTAATTGACTGGCTAAAAGAAAAAAATCATATAACCAATATAGTCTTTGTTACAAATCAGCCTTACATTCAATATAAATCTGCTGTCATCGATGCTGTTTTAAGAGAGAAGAAATTCACACTTAATTACGAAGTTGTTGGAGATAGAGCTATACGTGAAAATAATATAAAAGCTATATCTGAAGGTTTGGGATCTTATCTATGGGCAATAACTCCAATAGTATTAAACAATATGAATATAGAAATTCAAGAACCTGATTTAACAAAATATTTTTTAGATCTATACCATAAAAACCATATCACTATGTATAGAACAATAATAAATAACATTATTCAAACACCAAATTATCATGAAATGAATGTTAACTAACGTTAATATTAGCAGCTCTTTTTACGCAAGGGTTATAATACCAGTTTTCTGAAATATCCGAGGATACACAAACACTAGACACTTGAGCCTGGTTTTGTGAACAGGAAGATGTTATTAGAAATAAAGTTCCAATTAACAAAAATTTTTTATACATGTTTTTTCATCTTATTCTTAATAACTAAAAGTTTAATTGAAAAAAATCTTGAGGTAAAGAAATAGATTGTTTTTTAGTTGAAATATTTTGCCCCTCCCAATACTACATTTGTGAATAACTGTAAGTATTATGCATAAAATAATTGACATTATAATTGAAGCATCATTATAATAGTAACAACTAATTTTATAGGTGTTTTTTTATTATGTAAGGTATATTTTTATGTGTGTTTAAGCCAATATAATTTATATTTGAAATAAAAACTATAACCTCAATTTATCACAATAATTTTTTAATCATTTTTTACATATTTATGAATGTTTTAGGGGGAGAAAAAACTCAAACAAACTGGTATAACACTTTTAAAGATATAATTTGGCCAATAAAAAAAATAGAATCAAATAAGTTTTTTTTTATAGCAGCACTGCTTTTTTGTATATTATTTATTCAAAATATCATAAGAGCTTTAAAAGATGGTATAGTAACTACCCAGATTGGAGCTGAAACTATATCTTTCTTGAAATTTTGGGGCGTCATGCCAGCATCATTATTAATTATTGCAATCTATGTTAAGTTAATACATAAGTTTAAAGGAACAACGATATTTTATTCGACAATAACTGGATTTCTAGTATTTTTTACTCTATTTGCTTTTGTAATTTTCCCAAATGCAGAAAATTTTCATTTGTCTAAAACTTGGGGCAATGAACTTGTAGCAAATTATCCTCGTTTTAAGTGGTTTATTTTACTACTTTCTAATTGGAGTTTTTCTTTGTTTTATGTAATTGTTGAATTGTGGCCAAACACAGTTCTTTCATTGCTGACTTGGCAATTTATAAATAGCATAACTACAGTAGAACAATCCAAAAGATTTTATATATTATTTGGTATAATTTCGCAATTATCTTTAGTATTAGCAGGGTTAATACTTGTAAATTCCGCAGAAATAAAATTTTTGCTATTTGGCTATTCAGGATTTGATAACGACAAGCTGCAAGTTCAATTATTATTATCTTTTGTAATCTTATTTGGATTAATAGCTTTAGTTTTGTTCTGGTATCTAAATAATAAAGTTTTCACTCAAGAAAATTATGCTTTCGTTATAAAACCTAAATCTAAAAAAACTTCTTTAGTAGAAAGCTTAAAATTAATATGGAGTTCAAAATATATACGTTTAATAACATTATTGTTAGTCTGTTATGGAGCTACAATTAACTTAGTAGAAGGGCCTTGGAAGGCAAGGACTTCAAGTGTATATACTACTATAGAAACATTTACCTCATTTACTGGCTTATATCTTGTGTATACGGGAGTTATCACTATTTCCATGGTAATTATAGGTTCAAACGTTGTTCGTAGAATAGGTTGGGCAGCAACTACCTCAATTACACCAGTTATAATCTTTGTTACGGGTATTTTCGTATTTATTAGTAGTAGTTTTCAAGATGCTTTGTTAGGTTATCTTGTAGTGCTTGATCCAATTAATTTTGCGATTGTTGCCGGTGTAATTCAAAATGTTTTAAGTAAATCAAGTAAATATGCGTTATTTGATGCCACTAAAGAGATGGCCTACGTGCCACTTGATGATGAAACAAAAACTAAAGGTAAAGCTGCTGCAGATATGCTTGGAGTTAAATTCGGCAAATCTTTAGGTTCTGCAATACAAGTATTTTTACTTATGCAAGTTGTTGGTTCTGGCTACGCTAGCTATGCCACCATAACCTCTACATTAATGCTAATATTTTCAATATTTTGTATGATCTGGTTTTATTCTATTTATGAACTTAACAAAGAGTATTTAGCAAAATTAAATAATAAAGAATCAATTGATGAATAAAATTTTTACTGTCGCAATAATAGGTAAACCAAACGTCGGTAAATCTACACTTTTTAATTTATTAAGCACAAAAACAAAAGCTATTGTTCATGATGAAGCTGGTGTTACAAGGGATCGTAAATATTCTTTTGCTAAATTATCCGATCTTAATTTTCAAATTATAGATACACCTGGTCTAGATTTTAGTTCTGGTAAAAATTCTATTCTTGCTATAGATATGAATAAGCAATCTTTATTAGCGGCGGAGGAAGCGGATGCTACTATTTTTTTGGTAGATGCTACAGCTAAAAATGTTCCTGATTATCAAAATTTTGCAAAAGCTTTACGTAAATTCCAGGATAAAATAATTTTTGTTGCCAATAAAGCAGAAAAAAATACAGATTCAGTTGATGATTATTATAAATTAGGATTTGGTAAACCTATCAAAATTTCTGCAGCTCATAGATTGGGACTTATTGATCTTTATCAAGCTTTACAAACAAAATACCCTAAAACTCCAGAATATTCTGGTGCTATGATTTGGGAAAAACCTAAAAATAAATCTGATGTAATAAGTATAGCGATAATAGGTAGACCAAATGTAGGTAAATCTAGTTTTATAAACTCTATTCTTTCCGAAGACCGTTTATTAGTTATGGATCAAGCTGGTACCACTCGTGAAGCAATAGAAATTGAATGGCAGTATGAGGGGCAAAAATTAAAACTTATAGATACAGCTGGTGTAAGACGTAAAAAAAACATTACTGAAAATTTAGAACAGCTATCTATTGGTGATACAATTCATGCATTGAAATTTGCAAATAATGTTATTTTAATGCTCGATGCTAGAGAAGAAATTACAAAACAAGATCTTAATTTAGCTAATTTGGTAATTGAAAATGGACGTTGTTTAACTATTGTCTTCAATAAAATGGATTTAATAGAAAACACTAAAGCTTTTCAGGAAGAAATTGCTTACAAATTAGGTAAGTTTTTATCTCAAGTTAAAGATGTTGCTGTAAATTATATTTCTGTAATAAAAGAACATAAGCTTGATCAGGTATTAGATAGCGTAATTGCTAGTAATAAATTATGGAATACTAAAATTTCTACAAGTCAGCTAAACAAGTGGTTACAAATTACAAAATCCGAAAATTCTTTATCTGTAGGTGGATCTAAAATAAAAGTTAAATATTGCTTACAAACTGGTATACGCCCACCTACTTTTAAATTTTTTGCAAATAAATCTAGCTCGCAAATACCACAAAACTACAAACAATATTTACTGAATTCTTTAAGAGATGCTTTTGGGATGAATGGTGTTCCTATAAGAATAAATTTTACAACTACTGAAAATCCTTACACGTGATTTCATCTATATCTATTGTTAATATAATAGCTATAAACTAGAATATCATCAGTTAATAACTTTTGTATTTTGTCTACTTTTTTATCTTTATTTTTATTAATTTTTTTTTCTTGTATTTTTATCATCTCGGCCGCTATATTAGCCACATAATTAGGTGCCAACTCAGACTCATTACATAATTCTTGAAAATACTCTGAATTACCAAACAACCAATCTCTTGCTTCTTGCGCTATTTTCTTGTCCCGCTGTTTTTCGCTACAACTAGATGCATCTATAATTGCCTGTAAGATTATAGCTTTGCGAAAAGAAATTTCTGGGTTATCATTAATAAATTTTAATCTTTCGAATGGAGATTGTAGTTTTATTACAAAATAATTCATAAATAAAATCTTTTTAGTCGGTTAAATTAGAATAAACTTACAATACTACAAATTGTTACTAGTACTAATACATATAATAAATATAAAAAGTATTAATATGATAAGATTAATTAACTTTAAATGTAATACAAGTGTCTTCCTTAAGATTCTATATATATTATAATTAATACAATATATAATTATTATATTATTGATAATAAATTGAGATATTTATCATATATTTTTTGAAAAAAAAACATTCTTTCCTTACTTAATCAATTTTATTTAGTCGCTTTGTTTGTAAAGTAAATTTTTTTACTATAACTTTTTTTACTATTAGAATGAGTATTTTAGTATTGGTTAGCAAATATATGCTAATAGATTATTGACTTGCATTTTTATCTATATTATTCGTATAATTTGTGTGAAGACAAAAAAATAGTTTATAATTGTTCTTGTTGTAGTTTTTAATAAGCCTAATATTAATGATCAATAATTCCAAAGCTACCAATTCTTCAATTGGATTATTTGTTGTATAAAAAACCTACTGATATTTTGTATATAGGTTTGTTTAAAAAATCTAAGACTCAACAAAATATACGGTAATAAATATCTATGTTAGTAAATTACTTTATGAAAAAAAAAATTTTGCCACTTATCTTGTTTGCAACTAGTTCTAACGTCTATGGTTATAATTTAGAAGGAGCTTGCAGTTTGGAAGCTTTTGCTGGAACTGCACTTTTCTACACGCCAGAAATATTTAATTTTAACCAATCTGATCAATATATACAACAAAAGGGTGAGTTTAATTTTAAACTTCCAAATTTGTATGCTTCTGTTTCTTTAGCACTAAGAGATAATCTAGAACTAGGGCTAGAAGCTGGAGGAATAAATCTTTTGGGTGTATTTATAAATAATTTTGAGTTTGACTATAAGTATAATATCGCCGACAAAACAATTCTTATTAATAGTTTAGTTGCTAAAGATAATATAGATTCATTAAAGAATGGTACTACTGATGAAAAATATATCTACAGTTTTTTTACCAAACCATTAAATGACGTTAAAGCCAAACAAAATATAAAAAGCAAATATATTGCTACAAAATTAAATTGTCCATTCGAAATATTTGATGGATTGAATATAAATTTTGGTGGACTTATAGGTTTAGCTAAACCTGAATATAAGGATACATTTAAGGATAGCAAGGATGAGCTCTCTTCTACCAAGTCAATTACTGTTGAATACTCAAGTAAGGACGAGGTTTCTTTGTTAAAAGGTTTCCACGGTGGTGTTAAATGTGAATACAGCGATATTTTATCCTTTGGATTTAATATTTCCTGGAAACATTACAGCCCAATAACATCTAAAACAACAGCAACAGTGGATACTAGTATAACCAATAGATCACCCACTCAAACTATTAAGGAATTGAAAAACCAATCTGGTGCAGATAAAATAGGATTTAATCACTTTGCTTGGGCTATCTCGGGAACGCTAAATTTTTAAAAAAATATTGTAAAATAAAATATTCAAGGTAAATTATGTTTCCAGAAGTAAGATTAAGACGCCTAAGGAAATATCCTTGGTTAAGAGATTTAGTAGCAGAAGTAGATTTACAAAGCCATAATTTAGTTTATCCTATCTTTATTATCGAAGGGTATAATGTTAAAGAACCAGTAGCCAAAATGCCTGGTGTTTATAGGTTATCTATAGACTTCGCAATAGATAAAATTAAACAAGCCGCAATATTAGGTATAAAAGCTGTGGCTTTGTTTCCTGTAATTTCCCAGGAGCTAAAAAGTGATGAGGCCGATGAGGCTTATAATTTAGACAATTTGATATGTCGAGCTATTAGATTAATCAAGGCCGAAAATATTGATATTGGAATTATAGCTGATGTTGCATTAGATCCATACACATCAAACGGTCACGACGGAATAGTTATGAACGGTGAAGTAGAAAATGATAAAACCATAACAGCCTTGTGCAACCAAGCCTTAACCTTAGCCAAAGCTGGTGCAGACATTATTGCCCCTTCCGATATGATGGACGGCAGGATACTAGCTATCCGCCAATATCTAGATGATGCTGAATTTAGTAATATTATTATTCTATCTTATAGTGCAAAATATGCCTCTTCTCTTTACGCACCTTTTCGCAACGCTCTGAATAATAAACATATTCTCAATAAAAAAACTTATCAACTAGACTACCGCAATAGTAAAGAAGCTATGCGTGAAATTGAGTTAGATGTTTTCGAAGGAGCCGATATGATATTGATAAAACCAGCTATAACTTATCTAGATATAATTTATCAAGCTGCTAATTTTTCTAAATTACCAATTTTTGGATATCAAGTTAGCGGAGAATATTCTATGATAATGGCAGCAGCTGACTCTGGCTATATTTCATGGAAAGAAGTTATGCTTGAGCAACTTATATCGATAAAACGTGCTGGAGCTATAGGAATATTCTCTTACGCAGCAATAGAAATAGCGGAACTATTAAATAACCAATAATAAATTTTATATTCATGTCTAACACTAATGAAAAGTCAGTAAATAACTTGGTAAAATTTGTTGTATTTGTTGCTGCATTAATTGTTGCTGTTTCTTTATATTTTTTATTCACACAACCTACTCAAAAAAAATTACAAAATGTGTATAGCAATAGTGAAAAACCTCTGATAGGGGGACCTTTCATATTTAAAGATTCAGCGGGTAATATTTTTGATAGCGAGAAAAAACTCAAAGGAAAGATACGTCTAGTATATTTTGGATTTACTTATTGCCCTGATGTTTGCCCGGCTGCGTTGCAAAAAATTTCTGGTCTTGTTGAAAGTTTGCAAGGACTGGGAGTCAATATTTCTCCTATATTTATAACAATAGACCCAAAGCGTGATACACAAGAAGCTCTTAACGAATATATGCAAAATTTTCATCCCAATTTTATCTCATTAACTAGTGATGAAAAAGAAATAGAAAAATTAGCAAAGTTATTCAAAATATATTATAAAATAGCGCCAAGCAAAGAGCCTAATGATTTGAATTATTTGATAGACCATAGTGTTTTTATATATTTGATGAATGGCAATGGCGAATATTTAGCGCATTTTGATAGCTCAGCTAACCAAGCAGAAACATTGAATCAAATTATAAAGATTTTACGCAACAGCCGATAAAAATTCAAAAGTAAAGTGCACCATTGTTTTTAATATTACTATTTTAAGTTCTAGTCTTACGATTTAATCCCATTAGCAAAGCTAAAATTCTACAAATCATCCCCTCCGTCACAAATATTTAAAAATAGCTGCAAATTTAGACGCCATACTACTCTTTAGAGTTGACGTGATGTAAAAAACACAGTTCTATAGTTTTTTTACAGTGCATAAATGCTATAGGTTTTATTTCTTAGCATCTTAATTTCTTAAGGTTGATGACTGTAAGAAATAGTTATACAAAGAAATAAAGTATAAATTAAGAGCTTTGTATAAATAACAATTCAAAGAATCCTAAATGAAACTTATTGGAAAAAATGGTGCCGCCAGAAAGAATCGAACCTTCGACCTCATCATTACCAATGATGTGCTCTACCACTGAGCCATGGCGGCTAACAAAACAACTCAAAATGAGTATATAATTTATTATGCTGCTTGGTCAAGTATAAATTATACTATCTGTTAATTTTTTAATTCTACAATACAAATAATATAACCGAACAATTATTACTATGAATAATCACTCACTTAAAGAAGAAATTATCATAAAGGTTATTAGTTCTTTATTAAAGAAATTGTTGTATTTAAATAACATTTTTTATATTTTAATAAAATTTTTAGTTGCATTTAATTTTTATGCTTGCATTTTATTGAATTTTAACATATACTACTTTCCAAGTTAAAGATATTATATTTAACTTAAATATTGAGGAATCTTTAATAAGTTAAGTAATATATCATTTCATCTATTAATATTATTTTTGAGTCTTTATTCAGCTAATAATAGCTGTACTATTTTTGTGCTAATAAAATAAATTAATATTTATTAAAGGGATTTTTTAATTTTTAAATACCAAACAATAAAATAATAAGTAATAAAAGTAATAATAAACCAAAATATAATTATTAATATAAATCTAAATAATTTATCTATAAATTAATCCTTTGATTATGAAAGTAAAATTACCTAAAATTCTAATAATTTTGTTGTATATTTTTTGTCTAACTGAATCGCAAATGTTAATGGCAATGAACAACACCCCTTTTACTTTTCCTAATATACCTAATAAATTACACAAACTTTTGAGTTACAGTAAAGGTACTAGTAAATATAAACCTAAGATTGAGCAAGAAGTGTTCAATAATAAAAATACGCCTAATAAAAAGGTTGAAAATGAATTAGATTCAGCTATTATTTTTGATGACACTTTTTCTATAGATGATTTAACATTTTTAGTATACCAACCAAATTCATTTCCTATTTTAGATCCTCTATCAGGTAAGATAGAGGTTAACTATCTTTCTCTAGAAAAATTAAATCGTACGCATAATAAAAGTACTATTAATAAGTCCGATTCATTAAATAATACTATAGACAATGCAACTGAAGGTTTACAAATTACAGAAAATAAAAACTCTCCCGATAATCAGACGATGAGTCAGATCGAAACACAGCCCAATACAATTGTATCAATGCCACCACCAGGTGATTATACTAAAAATTCTTTAGATAAAAATCCACAAAAAAAGGAGCGTCGCAAGAGCGTGGCAATACCCAACCTACAGAAACTTGATTGTATACAGCAATCATCAAATAAACCATCATTAGAAAATGATATAAATATTCCTCCACCAATTAGCCTTACCCCACAAAATAAAGGTACCGAAATATTAGCTAATAATTATGATATTTTGAAAAGTAGCATGATTGATAATATAACTAATATTATCAATTTTAATAGATTACCTAATTCAGCAGCAGCGGCTTCTGGTGAACAACAATTTAGAAAATTTAATGTGTGGGGCAAAATTTTTGGCTCTAAAAATAGTGCAAAAGCTGCTAATGATCCTATATCACATAACGGATTTATTTTAGGCGCTGGTTATCATTTAACTAGTAATATCTTATTAACTGTGTTTGGTGGTAAAAATTTTGATGTAATCCATAATAATAATTCTAGCAATCCTACAAGCCACATTCCAATAAGCTTTGGAGGAGTATATTCTAAAATAGATCTATCACCAAAATTGAATGTAGAAATTAAAGCTGGTGGTTTAAAAAAAGTAGGCTTGTCTGCTGTGGCTAATAATATTATAAATACCCAAAACAATTATCCTCCAATCGATTTTTTTGTAGATTTAATCACAAACTATAATATACAGCTTTCTTCCTCTTTGGGTGTAGTTGCAACATTAGGAGTTAAAGCGCAAAAAGACAGTGATGCAAATAATACTATTTCTGCTAAGACCAAGACCGCAATTCAAAAACAATTCTTGTTTGGAGCAAGTTTTATTGGCAAAAAATTTGCAGTAAATAAAATTACCTTAAGTAGCAGCCTACATATGTTTCAACAATTAGATTTAGATAAAATAGTTACTAGTGGTAATGTAATTAGTAAGATAGAATCTAATAAATTCACTATGGGTGGATTAGTGTCGGGCGAATATGCAAATAGGCAATTTAATATTATGGTTAACTTTGTTAACTCTAATAACTATAGTGGTTTTGATTATACATTTAATACTCAAATTAATTTATGATGGATGCAAATCAGCTTTTTAAAAAGAATAAAAGAACTATGTATTGCGATGATTCAAGTTTGAAGTACAACAAAATCACTATCAATAGATGTAATTCATAATTCATTTGTAGTATAGTGGTTTTATGACTTTTTAGACGGATTGTTAAGTTTATCTTGAGTTTATGCTATCATATTTGCAGGAATATTATCCAAAGCAATGGATTTAACAAACCCTTTGGTAATATAGCTTAATTCTATAAGTTAATTAAACTTAAATTTTTATACCACTGCCCCTATCTTTACTAGCTTTAGCTGGTGTAGGTTTTACGCTAGCATCAGCATTTGCAAATAAACCTTGGCCACTTTCCCCTAGTGATAATTTAGCTTCAGCGATATGCTCTTTTTTTGGCGATGCTTGTGCAGGATTTTGTGCGCCGGCTTGTTTAGGTTGCTTTTGTGAAGTAGTTGCTGCTGATTGTGCCACAGATTGTTCACGATGTTCCTTGCTAAAAATACCTTTCACAGCTTTTAATCCATTACTAAAAGACTCCTTTGTTTTAACAAATCCGGCAGCAATGTCTTTATCCCAACCACGAGCATAACCTACTCCAACGAGAGTAGAAACACCAGCTACGGCTAAGCATGCGGCAGGAGCTATACCAAAAGTTGCACCCGATAAGACAATAGCGCCAGTTACCCCTAATCCTACTATGGCTGTTCCAATAATTTTTCTTCCTATATCGCTAGTTACCAAAGAAACGGCAGATTTACCAATTTTTTGTAACCCTGCTTTTGCATTTTCATCATGTTCATGGGCCAATTTTGCAGCAACCATAGCTCCAATCACAGCACCCCCTGATCCCACCACCCCACCCAAAGAAGATCCAACAGTTATAGCAACAGCAGCACATGCTATATTTCCTGCATCCTGTACAAGATTTTCAGCTTTTTTACGTTCTAGACCCAACGCTTCAGGTCCCGTGGCTAAAGCTTGACGCGTGTCTTTATCTTTTGCAGCCACACATAAACTTGCTACAGCAGAACAACCAACTGCTACAGCTACAGTACCACCTGAAGCAAAAACAACCATACTAGTAACAGAAATAGTTCCAATAAGCTTCATAAAACCTGTTGATTTTGATCCTTCAGCTTCTTTTCCCGTATCTTCTTTTACCGTAGGTGCTTTTACCGTAGCTTCTTTTACCGTATCTTCTTTTATCGTAGGTTCTTCTTTTACCGTAGGTGCTTTTACCCTAGGTTCTTCTTTTACCGTAGGTGCTTTTACCGTATCTTCTTTTATCGTAGGTTCTTCTTTTATCATAGGTGCTTTTACCCTAGGTTCTTCTTTTACCGTAGCTTCAGTAGTAGCTTCAGTAGTAGATGAACCTATAACCCTTTTAGCAAAATTTACTACTTTACCACCTAGTTTCCTAAAAAAACCTTGCTGCTCTTCTTCTTTAGCTACAGTATTAGCTGATGTACCTAACGCTTCACTTGAACCTTCACGAAACTCTTCTACTGTACCCACCCCCGCCTCTACTCCCTCACCATCTAATGCAGCATGCCGCTGTTCTTTAGCTGCAGTCTTAGCTGATGTAACTACCTTTTTACTTAAAGTTTTACCAGACTCTTCTACTGTATCCCCCGCCACTACTTCCTGCTCATCTACTGCATCAAACCACACTTCGTCTTCAGTTTTCCTCCTACCTGATAGACTTCCCCTTTCACTTAAATCTTCAAGTTTAACTGATTCAGCCTTATCACCTTTGGTACGGGCCCCAGGCTCTAATTCCTCATAATCTAATGTATCATGCTGCCCTTCTTTTTTCATAACACCTCAATATTTTGTAATTTGGTTTTTCTTATGAAATTTTATCAACATTAACATTTTTTTGCAACCTAAAGATATATTTTTTTATAAAACATATACTTAAAATTTAAAATATTTTTATTATTTTGTTTTACTCTTCATAATATGATGAAAATTTAGTGACTTTTTAGACATCTAAGGCTAAAATTTATATCTATTAAAACCCTAAGCAGATTAATATATGTTAACTAATAAAAATTTAGAAAATAAAACCCAATTTGGAATATTTCACTATTTAACAATAGCTTATGTTATTATTTATTTAATTTCTAATATAGCTGCTGTAAAGATGGTTGAATATGGTCCGTATAATATTGCTGGCTATGAATTAGGACCTTGGCCACTTGATGCTGGAACTTGGTATTTTCCCTTGCTATACATAATCAATGATGTGTTAACAGAAATATACGGATTTAAAAATACCAGAAAAACAATATGGATTTCGCTGTTTGCTACTGCTATTTCTATGTTATTATTTTACCTAGTTGTTCAGCTTGCAGGAATAGATAGTTTAGAAAGTAAAGGCTTTGACTCCGTGTTTGCTTTTTCTCCACTCATATTGTTTGCTTCTGTAACAAGTTTTGTTGTAGGTGAATATTTCAACTCAGTGATATTATCTAAACTAAAATTGAGATTCGCTGGTAAATATTTCGTTTTAAGAGCTGCTGTTAGCACAGCCATAGGTAGCGCTTTTGAAAGTAGTATTTTTGCTGCAATAGCATTTTCGCATCTTTATGATTTTGCAAGTCTTGCTGATATGGTTATGTTGCTTGTGTTAATAAAAGTTGGTTATGAATTAATCTCGTCTCCTATAACGCTATATATAATAAAATTGATAAAAAAAGCAGAAGGTTATGATCATTATGATTATAATACTAAGTTCTCTTTTCTACCTTTTGCTAAATAGTTTAAAATCACGTTTTTGATGTGAATATTTGTAAAAATCAATAAATAGAGAGTAAATTTAAATTATGCTTCATAGATCTGCGATGGGTAAATTTTGGCAACAAAAAGCTATAGATGAAAGGCGAATTTTAACGATCATGCAAAAATATTCCCTAGATCAATTTTTAGCTACTTTGATTGCGAATCGAGATTTAGATCTTGCTGAGATAGAAAATTTTTTACATCCCAAAATTAAAAACACACTACCAAATCCATTGCATTTAATGGATATTGAAAAAGCTGTAGATAGAACTATACAAGCTATAGAAGACGGGGAAATGATTTGTATTTTTGCAGATTATGACGTAGACGGGGCTACTAGTTCGGCTTTACTCAAAAATATTATACGAAAATTAGGAAATGACCCCATAGTCTACATACCAGATAGAATAAAGGAAGGATACGGTCCTTCAGCTAATGCTGTAAAGAAATTGAAAGATATAGGTGTGTCTTTGATGATAACACTAGATTGTGGTAGTCAATCTTTTGATGCTTGTGCCAAAGCTAAAGAATTAGAGCTTGACGTCATAGTAATTGATCATCATATCACAGGCAGTAAATTACCAGAAGTTCATGCATTAGTTAATCCAAATCGCTTAGATGAGACATCTAATTATGGGCATTTGGCAGCTGTAGGTGTAACATTTTTATTTACTGTAGCGCTAATTAGTAAACTAAAAGCTCAAGGTAATATAAAATCCCATCAGGTTAACTTGATGGATTACCTAGACCTAGTAGCTCTTGGTACAATCTGTGATGTTGTTGCTTTAAAAAATGTAAATCGTGCTTTTGTATCTCAAGGTTTAAAAATTATACAAAATACAAAAAATATCGGCTTAAGAAGTTTGATCAAGGTTGCTGGAATATCAGAACCTATATCATGCTATCATCTTGGATTTGTTTTAGGCCCTCGAATTAATGCTGGTGGGCGCGTTGGAAAAGCAGATACTGGAAGTAAACTACTTACTGCTATAGACCAAGAAGAGGCAGATTATTTAGCCGAACGTTTGCAACAATATAATCAAATAAGACAACAGATAGAAAATGAAAATTATCTGGAAGCACTAAATTCATATAAATCAAAAGGAAGTGATAGCTTTGTTTTGGTGCATGGAAATTGGCATCCAGGAGTGGTTGGTTTAATTGCCGGCAAAATGAAAGAGTTATATAATATTCCAAGCTTTGCTATAACTACTATAGATAAAAATATTGCTAAAGGTTCTTGCCGATCTATAGCTAATGTTGATATTGCTAGAATAATATTAGAAGCTAAAAGCTTAAGCATACTTGAAGAGGGCGGAGGCCATGCAATGGCTGCAGGATTTGCTTTGAAAGCAGAAAATATTGAAAATTTTGTCATCTTTCTACAAAAAGAGCTAAAAAATCAAGTTATAGATAAATACAATGTAGTTTATCATTATGATTTAAATATAACAGCCAATAGTTTAAACGAAGATTTTTTAAATAAAATTGTAAGTTTGTCTCCATATGGACAGCATAATCATGAACCAATATTTTTAATTGATAAATTATATTTACTCAGAACCAAAATTGTTGCAGAAAAGCATATCAGTTGTAGTTTTACACAGAATTCTAATAATGGTATAGGTAATAAAATGCTTAGCGCTATTGCTTTTAATTCTACATATAATACGGTGGGGCAAATTTTATTATCTCAAAATCAAGCAAAAGAGCTATCTATAATAGCAACAGTTAAGAATGAATTTTGGAATGGTAAAAACAGACCCAAAATTATAATACAAGATATAATTATTTAAATAAACATGATGTTAATAGTAGGTTTGGGTAATCCTGGATTAGAATATATTAAAACTAGGCATAATATAGGTTTTATGATATTAGATTCTATAGCTGCAAAATATAGAGCTAATTTTAATGAGCTGAGTAAATTTAAAGCAGATATTACTCCGATACAAATAAATGATAATAAAATATTATTAGCAAAGCCAACAACTTACATGAATTTATCTGGTCAATCTGTTAGTTTGATAAAAAACTATTATAAGATTGATTTGTCTGATATAGTAGTGATTCATGACGATTTAGATTTAAAATTTGCAGAAGTAAAAATTAAACATGGTGGTTCTGCTGCCGGACATAAAGGTTTGATTTCTATAGACGGAAATATAGGAAAAGATTATACAAGAGTTAGGTTAGGTATTGGAAGGCCTGAAAATTCAGAAAATGTAAGCGATTATGTGTTAGGTAATTTTTATAAACATAATTTAGATACATTAGCCGAATTGATAGTAGACTGTACAAACAATTTAGATTTATTGTTTTCTAAATCTTACGAAAACTTTGTAAAAAAACTCATTCATTTAAAAAAACAATAATAAAAAATTATATCAATTTTCAAAGTCGGTAAAAAAGGAGAAATATGGGATTAAAATGTGGAATAGTAGGTTTACCCAACGTAGGCAAGTCAACTTTATTTAATGCGTTAACCGCTTCTTGCTCTGCCCAAGCTGCAAATTATCCATTTTGTACAATAGAGCCAAACGTTGGAGTTGTTAATGTGCCAGATAAAAGATTAGATAATTTAGCTAAATTAGCAGCTTCAGCCAAAATTATACCAGCTATTGTTGAATTAGTAGATATTGCTGGTTTAGTAGCCGGCGCTAGTAAAGGCGAAGGTTTGGGGAATAAATTTTTGAGTCACATTAGGCAAGTAGATGCTATTATACAGGTATTACGTTGTTTTGACGATACAAATGTTACTCATGTACATAATAAAGTAGATCCAGTATATGATGTTGAGATAATAAATACAGAGCTTATACTTGCTGATATAACTTCATGCGAAAAGCGTATTTTTACTCTAGAGAAAAAGGCTAAGTCTGGTGATGCTGAAGCAAAAGCTACGATAGCTTTTTTAAACATCTTGCTAAAACATTTATCCGAAGGTTTAAGAGCTATCGAAATTGACGGATTTGAACAAAATTCTTATTTAGTAGCGGATTTAAATCTTTTGACCGCAAAACCTATGCTTTTTGTTTGTAATGTTTTAGAAAATGACGCTAAATCTGGAAATGCATATAGCAACAAATTACAAGAGTATGCGGCAACTAAAAAAATTGGTGTTATTATAGTTTCTGCTAAAATTGAATCAGAAATAGCTTTGCTAGAAGATGAGAATGAAAAGATAGCATTTATGGCAGATTTGGGATTAGAAGAAACAGGTTTGAATAAAATCATTAAAGCGGGATATGAAATTTTACAATTAGAAAGCTATTTTACTATAGGGCCAAAGGAAGCAAGAGCTTGGACTTTTAAAAAAGGTACAACTGCCCCTAGTGCTGCTGGAATAATACATACAGATTTTGAAAAAGGTTTTATAAGAGCTGAAGTTATAAAATATGAAGATTATAGTGCTTGCGGCTCTGAAGTAATTGTTAAAGAACAAGGAAAAATGCGTTTAGAAGGTAAAGAATATATTGTACAAGATGCAGATGTTATACATTTTCGCTTTAATGTATAACCTACAGTAATTTAGGTAGCCCTAAACATTTTAAAAAGCATTTGATAGCATCTTTAAATTTCTTAAACGCATGAATATTATTGTTTATCCATCGTTTTATATAGTAAATTAAGTTAACATAGAATACTTCTACAAAGAAATATATTGAGTCAAATAAGTGCTTGAAATTATTTTGATCATAATATTTGTCACTCTTTTTGCCAACCACCTGCTCACTTTTTTTCCCTGAACTCTATTTTTGCAAATAGACATATCAATAACATTTTTATCAATATATACAAGGCTTTTAAAAATTCAAAAATAAAGTGCACCATTTTTTTGATGTAATATCAAAGCTATTCAATAAAAGGTTGCACTATGGGAATATTATACATATATTGAAGTTTGAAAGAAAGAGCAAAGATACATCACGGCTTTATTGGGTAGTTGCGCGCGCGATAAGTTTTTCATAATGCTATGATAACATAGAAAAAGCTAGCTTTAATATTGGTATAAATTGTTTCTTATCGCCAAAATGATTGATGTATTGATGTTAATAAGGAAATGTCCATAAGATAATTGCATCTTAATCTTTAGCTTTTATAGATTTTTAATTAAAAAAATATATAACTATCGATAGAGTTTTAAACGAAATAGCTTTTTGAGATTAATTCAACGAATTGTTGCATTTTTGCACCACTTTATATACCTAGGATATTTTTTTTTATATTTTAATACCAATAACGTTTTAAAATCCACTTTGGGTTGTTAAAGTTAATTTGTGTAAGCCGCATAGTATATATTTTAAACACTGTGGATGACACTAGTTTTGATCAATTTTAAAAAAGGTTTTATTTTATGAAAAAATTATTATTGGCAACTTCTCTTTTAGGCGCTTTATCTACCTCAGCTATCGCTAAAGAACACGGAATGTACTTAAGAATTGATGGGAATCCTAGTAAGTTGGTAGATGGTATTTCTGCTGACAATATGAAAGGTGGGCAGTTAATTAAAGAAGATGTATCTAACAAACCACTGGCTTTCTGGGTACAAGGAGGTGTTGGTAGCTATTTAATGGATAGTTTTCGTATTGAAGCCAACGCTTATTATTTGATGGATACAGATTTTGATGCTGTTACGCCTGCAAATTTATCAGCTCCAGCAAATCAAACCAAAACATATGTAGCTTTAGCTGGTAATTCTTTACCACCAAAGGTTGATAATGCTTCATCAAAAATTACTGTTGGATCATATGGTCTTCTTGGAAGAGTGTATTTTGATATAGCTGATCTTGGTTGGTCTAAATTATTTATAGGTGGTACTGCTGGTTATTCATGGACAACAGTAAAGCAAGTTTTGTCAGGAACCGTTCCTAACGCTGAAAATCCCACAGCACCAGCAAATATAAGCATAACAACTAAAAGTGAGAACTATGGTGATTTCGCTTATGGTTTTAATGCGGGATTCAGTTATGCAATGACTGAATCTTCAGAATTAAACATTGAGTATTCATTTTTAAAAGTAGCTGAAGTAAAAGATGATGGAGCTAGTAGCAATAAAAATGAATATGATACACCATATCACGTGAATGCGCACAATCTTAATCTTGGTGTAAGATTCTATTTATAGTATCAATATTTCTTATCTTAAAACAAGTAACTCATGTTATGTGGGTTATTTGTTTTATTTTTTAAATTTTATTCAAATATTTATATATGCTACAGATTAAATTTATTGTTAGAGCTGTTATCTGCATCATTATTATATTTTTAAATATATTTTCTTCTTATGCTAAAGATAATTTAAATGTTTTTTATAGAGGTAATTCTCAATATTTATTAGATAATTCGATAAAAAAAAGCTGGTTTGATATTACGCCTATAAAATTTTCTAATGAAAATGAAAATTTTACTATTATTCAAAAAAAAAATGATACTAGTTTTAATTCTCAATTAAAAGGTTGGGGCTTAATGGTAAACAGTTATTTTGATTTAATTAATTTCGATTCTGCAAAATTTTCACTAGGTTTATTTGGTTGCCTTGGAACTTTGAATTTTGCTCTAACAAATAGCACGGAGAATAATGTTAACAAATTTAGACATTTTTATGATAGAGAAAATTTTTTTTTGGGTCTTAATGCTTATATGAATTATTTTTTTACTCAAAACACTCTTATACATATGGATTATAATTTTCTATCCTTAGGATCTGTAGAAGATTTATTCTTTAAATATGAAAACAATGATTATTATAAAATGGATCTTAAAAATAAGTTATCAGTAGGTATAAAACTCTCAATTTAAGTAATCATAAATAATATACTAATTTAGTTGGACTTAGGTATTTTAAAAAAGAATTCAATAGCATCTTATAGTAAGGGTATACAACAAATACAGTAAAACCTAAAAAGATATATAGGCTCTACTGTAGTAGTAGTTAAAGCACAAAGTCTCTAAAATATATAGTATTAAAAGTTAATTTTATATATTATTAAGATTTGTTGTTACTTTCTTCTTTTTTATCACTCCCATCATCTTTTTTTTCAGATTCATGCTTGTGCTGGTGATCATGCTCATTTTCATGCTTGTGGTTGTGCTCATTCTCATGTTTGTGCTCAACTTTACTCTCTTTTTTAGCTTTACGCTTGCTTTTATATTTAGTTTTTTTAGCATCACCTTTGGTTGAATTTTCAATTTTTTTCTCAACTTCTAAAGATGAGGAGCTAGGGTTTTGTGATTCAACATTTGTAGTATCTTCAAAAGCAATAGCTGAAAAGGATAATGCAGTTAATAAACTGCTAACTAATAACAATTTTTTCATATCTAAAATTTTATTTTTAAGGTTAATTACTTAATATTCACACCATCAATTAACTACATTGACATTATTAATTATACCAAATTTATTTAAAATAATCATTTACTATTCTTGATTTTGTTTATCACTATCATCCATTTTTACATCGTTTATTTTATTTTCAGATAATTCACTATTATCTTTTATATTATCAGAATTCTCTGGTTGTTTATCACTATCATCCATTTTTACATCGTTTATTTTATTTTCAGATAATTCACTATTATCTTTTATATTATCAGAATTCTCTGGTTCTATATCTTTTAATGTTAATGTTCTGCTGACACCAAGTTTATTTAAAATTCCGGTGTTTATTTCCCTTAGATCGTTTGCTTGTTCTCCACCTATTGAATTTTCAAGTCTTAGCGCTAATTCATCAGCATTTTTCTTCATTAACGGATTATCTTCTAAATATCTTTCCAATGTTGCGGAATATGCATCTTTAAATTTATGATATTTGTTGGATTGCTCTGCTTTACCCATATTAGCAACATATCTACTGAACTCTTCATAAGAGAATTGTAGATTGTTTTCGCCTTCTTTAGCATTTTGCATCATGTCACCTTCGCTTTTGAATAAATTGACGTTTTTGTCTTGGTGAAATTTCTCTATGATTTCTTTTATATCTTTAGAACTTGCTCCTTTATTTGGGCCAAAGCTATCTATTTTAACATTTTCTATTTTCTTTTCTTCTCCCCCAGGAAGCAAAAGAGATTTTTGAAAATTACTTCTTTCTTCAGAAAATACTTCTAATTGATTATTAGTAGTTTCTGTATTATTGTTAGTTTCTGTATTTTTATCAGATTCTGGTTCTATCTTTGTATCTTCCTTAGTAGCATTTTTACGCGCATTAGATAATTTACTTGCAGCAAAAGATGATGCTGTCTTTAAACCGCTACTAATGTTACGTGCAGCAAAAGATGATGCTGTCTTTAAACCGCTACTAATGTTACTTGGAGTTATATTTAGATTTATATTTCTCTTGTTTAACGCTTTTTCAAACCCCTTTCCAAAACTACTTTCTAATGCATTCGAATTAACACCCATACTTAAATCTGCCAAAAATCTCTCCAATTGCTCGGCAAGAACCTGAATTAAATATAATGTTATACATCCAACAAGCATAGACATTAAAATTTTTTCTAGCTTTGAAAAAATTCCAATAAAAAAATCAGAAAAAACTCCCTTCTCTGTTTCAACTCCATCGGACAAAAATTTATTATTCTTTTGGGCATCAGAAAAATTTTTAGACTCATAATTTTGATTTAAGAAATCATTGTTTGATATCTTAGACGAATCTTTGCGGGGAGAATGAAATATATAACCTAAACTATAAATACAATTTTCATAATCTTCAGCTCTACCTAGATAATCCCTCTTGTTATCTTTGAGTACAAATATTTTTTTACCATTGTAATTTTCAGCAGAATGTTTACATGTGCCATATAAGCTTCTATCATAAAGTGAAAACATAACTATTATAAAAGCTGAGACAACCATTGGCTTGAGTGAGAAAGATATTATTATATTTAACCATTTGTTGAAATAACCTTTTGTTGCATCAAGTAATACCATGGGCACAAAAAGTGGCGCCATAATACCAAAAACCAAAATCATAATTACCGAGCTGATAAAAACCTGAACAAAATATGCTATTACAGATATTATAAGTATAGGATATGCCAAAGCTAATTCTGTTAATGCTGTGAAACCTGTAAAAAGACCTATTGCTAATAAATATAAATATGGAGGCACAGAGAAACTTAAACCAGACGCTTCACCCCATTTATCATTTTTTTTAGAATTTTCATCATGGAAATCAGCAAACATATCAATTCCTAAATAATGCCCTAGCCTACAGTCCACACTATCCCACAATGCTAAAAATTGATAATTTCCTACATATTCATTTTGAGGGAAATTACATAACCCGCTACTTCCTGCATTCATTACCCATGATGCAAAACTATTACTAGCACTCATGAGTAATGGTAGTGTAAATCCACTAATACCATCTTGACGTTCATTTTTATGATTCCTTAAATCTATACCGATTGAAAAATACACAACCAAAATAATCTTTAAAGATATCATCATGATATCTTCTTTTGCAGAACCATAAACCATCATTTTATATCCGATAGATATTGTATATAAGAGTAGGAAAAGTTTTACAAATGAGCGCAAATTATCTTGTACCTTATATAATAGACTGCCTTTTGTGACGGTACCAGATGACAGTTTATCCTTTGCATCTGTAATACTACAAACATCAGGGCTTACAAGAGCTTTAGTTAAAACTTGATAAGTACAATAAACTATTATAGAAGTTATAGATCTTAAGGCTTTTGAATTATCTGTTACATTTTTATAGCAAGTTCCAAAATTGGAACAACTTTTATATTTTTGTGTTTGTTTATTATCAGTTTGTCCTGTAACTACATCCGCATAAATACTTTTTGTATAAGGCTCACTCATATATTTACAGCCAATTGGTAAATACTCTGTAGCATCAAATAATGCTCCAAAAAATCCTTTTGTAGCTACACAAATAGTATCTTGTTGCGTTATTATAGACCAGGATATAGGTAAAGATCCGACATCTAGCAATATGCCAGAATCTCCAACTTTTTTGTCTTTATATATTTCAAACATCTCTTTATAATATTCCTGTCCAAAAATAATATCGGCAAAAGATTTCCACATTTTATTCCAATCTCCACCGCCAAATGCCATAGTTAATTTAGCAACCGATACAACAAATAATTTTATACTAATAAAAGATATCTTGACATTACTACATATCCCAAAAGTAATTCTTGGGTCATTATAGTCTGCATTATTTTTAACTGAACATTGATTTTTACCAAATAGTTGTTTATCACTTATTCTAAGTCTCATCATTAAAGGTACTGCTGTAGGATATGCTATATAAGCAAATGCAACACCCAGCGCAGTAGAAGTTATACAACTATTGTTAAAAGCTCCGTCAGCAAAAACTTCATACACGTGCATGGTTTCACAAGTCATACTTTTTATTCCATTGATGATACCATCAAAGGTACTATTACCCGTTGCAACATCCTCCTCACTAGACAAATCTAAGGTAGAGAGATTTTTTGTTTTACTATCATTGGTAGTAATAGCGCTATGGAATGGAAAGAATAAGAGGAAAAAATTTAGGAAAAGAATGAAGAATAAATTTAATTTATTCTTTGTAAAAGTCACGTGAATAGTAATATTAGTATAATTTTTAAAGTTTTTAGTTGTAACTTATTGAGGTTCTTTTATAAAAAATTGGCAACCATATTTCTGGATCATCCCCATATTCTTTAATTATTTCATTAAGCAACACTATAATATCTGCTCTTCCAGAAAGAACATTAACAATATTAGTCATACCACTTAAATTTACCCTAGCCACTATAGCATTCAACCCTTGTTTTACTAAAAAATATCTAGTACCAGGATCCGTAGTTCTTATAATTTGATATTCTCTTTGACTAAGCATAAAAGATGTCCTATAAACATCCGTAGCTTTTAAATTGGGTAGAAAAATTTGTGTAGCTGTTTGCTGAATTAAAGTATCACTCATTTGACTTTTACTAGCATCTTCAACACTTTGGGTAGCAAAAATTACAAAAGCATTTAATTTACGTAACACCTTTAACCAATCTTTGATTGTTGGAGCAAAAATAGGATTATCAATTAAAGCCCAAGCTTCATCAAGAACTATCATTGTTGGCCAACCGTCTAATGATAAGTTAATTTTATGGAATATATATGAAAGAACTGGGCCTAAGCTATATTGATCCTTTAATATTAAGGCCATTTCAAAACCAAATATACGAGACTTAGTAAAATCTATGTTGTCGGTTGCGTTATCAAAGATTTTTGCATGAGAACCTATTCCATGCCACATAGCTATTCTACTAGCTAAACTTCCTGGTGTTTGCATACCTAGAAATGGAACTATATTAGATAAACGTCTATCTTTTTGATTTAATCTATAATTTCCTTCAATTGCAAGCGTCAGTAATTTTATTTCTTCAGCATTTAAAGTTTCCTTGTTGCAACTGACTAATATTTTAAGCCAGGTAAGTAAAAAGTTTCTATTCTCTCCTGTATCAGGTAGCTGCAATGGATTAAAATTACATTGTGAGCCTGGATTTATTTCGCTATACACACCACCTAGAGCCCTAATAAATATTTCAGCCCCATGATCTTTATCAAAAAAATACATACGTGGCTTGAATTTTTGGGCTTGTGCGCATAAAAAATTCATCAATACAGTTTTACCAGCACCAGTAGGACCTATAATAAGAGTATGTCCAACATCGCGGACATGAAAATTAAAATAATATGGGGTATTTGAAGTAGTATCCAAAATTGTTACAAAATCACCCCAGTGATTATTTTTTTCTTGCCCCACGGGATAGTTATGCATAGATGCAAAGCTAGCAAGGTTTAAAGTGCTAATTGTAGCTTTTCTTTGTATATAATCTAAGTTACCAGGAAGTTGACCCCAGTAGCATGCCTCTAGATTTATTCTTTCTCTAACTGGTTGAATACCACAGTTGGAAAGCTCTACGGAGGTCTGGGAAAGATTATTTTCTAATTCTTTCTCGTTATTTGCTATGCATAAAACTGTTAGGTGATGATCTCCAAAACCTACATCACCACTTGTAGCTAGATCTAGGGCTTTACTAATTTCTACTATCTGAGAAACAGCTTTATCGCCAGATTGTATTAGTCTATTTTGTTGTAATTGCATTTTAGCTACAGCAACAGTTCTGTTTATTGATGTAAAACTTTGCGTCATTACGAATTCGAATGGGGCTTGCAACATTCCGTCAAATACACCAACATTAGTACTAGGCCCATATTCTTGTATGCTAACCATACCTGCATATTTTTCATGGCATGGGCTTTGAATCTGAATAATTTTTGACTTAAAAAGTAATCTATGGGTGGATAAATATTTATCTAGATTTGAAGTAGGAAAAAGTACTTTAGAACTTTGTCCTGCATTGATGATAGTAGCTAAAAATTCTAATATTTCACAATATACTCCATCCTTAGTTTCCTTTACTTCAAGCAACTCTGCATCATAATCACGAAAAGTATTTAACACCCTATTAGACATTTCATCTAAAGAACTAAAATTATCACGCATATCTGTTTCCCAAGAATTTTTAACAGATTTTTGCATTAATTTTTTATACCAATATTCTAAAATAGCAACACCACCCTTATCAGGTTTATACATTATTGTTAAATAAAGCTCATTGGTAAAGGATTGAAAAGTAGAATATTTTTTTTGCCACTCTTGTTTCAAATAAGTAACAAAGTCTTTTGATAACTTTAAGGTAGGATCTATATTATATACATAAGATTTTTGACTTAAAGGTTTTCGACGTCTTATTGTATGGAAATAAAGGTCGATATTTCCTGCGCTCATATTTTTAAACAAGCTATTGCGCATAGTTTTGCGTATATCTAAATCTTGATCATCTGCTGTTTCAAAAGAAAAACCACCTATTTTTATTACTTGTAATAATTCATTATTTTTTGTCAGTATAGTATTTTTATCCCAGTGACATTTATACGGAATAAAATCGCTTTGATATTTTTCTCTTAAAAAATATTTTTCTTTAAGTGGTAAGTTACGAAAAAGTTGAAACATTTTTATTAAATCCTAAGGTTATACAAAATAAGAGTTTCCACCATAATAAATTTTATTTGAACACAAATTACATTTTGTAAATTTGGTTAAGTATAATTCTACAAATCTTGGTTCTTTAAAACATAAATAATAACCTATACCGTGTAGTACTATTGCTAATATAATAATTTTAAAATTAGAAGTTTGAATGAAAGCATTCACTGAAATTAAAATATTTAAAATAGCAAATTTAAAGCTAACTCCTAGGATTAAGCTGGGTCTAGTTAATCCAGTAAATAATGGATCTGGTACTATGTGATATGTCATATAATTTGTATCTGATTTTAAGTAATTGAAGACATCATATTAATCATATATTATTATTAATTGAGAGAAATACCAAGTAAAATAAATATTTTTAGTTGAAAAATTAAAATCAGTATGTGTTACTTATGCAACAGTTGCGCTTTTGTTGGTTCAAAGTTTTATTAGATTTGATTAAATATTTTTCAAGATAAACCTAGTCAAGATAGCCTGATTTGTAGTAGTATACACTCAAAGAATTCAAGACTTGAGTTTTTAATGTAAAATCATACAACAATCAAATAATTGTATAAAAATGGATTATTTATTAATTAACGGTGGTAACAACTTACAAGGTCAAATCACTATAAATGGTGCAAAAAATGGTGCATTACCAATGCTTGCTGCCTCTCTTTTAACCAGTGATGTATTAACTCTGAGTAACGCACCTAATGTTTCTGATGTTGCAATTATGTGTCAATTAATTGAAAGTTTAGGTGGTCAAATAGCAAGGGATAAAACAAGTAAAACTATTAGAATTTTATGTAATCACATCAATAATTATACTGCTGATTATGAGCTTGTAAGTAAAATGCGGGCTTCCATTTGGGTGTTGGGTCCTTTATTAGCAAGATTTGGAAAAGCTAAGGTATCACTTCCAGGTGGATGCGCTATAGGCGCAAGAAAAGTAGATTTACACATAGCTGTATTAGAAGCTATGGGTGCTAGTATTAGTCTTGACCACGGTTATATCGATGCTAATATTAATGGTAAGCTAAAAGCCACGGAATTTAACTTTGATTTAGTGTCGGTAGGAGCAACAATTACGGCTATTATGGCAGCAACGCTTGCTGAGGGCATCAGTTCTTTTTATAATTGTGCGCAAGAACCAGAAATAGTGGATTTATGTCGTATGTTGAATTCTATGGGAGCTGACATAAAAAATATTGGAACTAGTAATATTGTGGTAAGTGGCGTAAAAGAGTTATCTGGTGTTAATTATAAAATACTTTTTGATCGCATCGAAGCTGGCACTTATATGCTAGCTGCGGCAATTACCAAAGGAAAAATAGAGCTCCATGGTATTGATGATTTTGAATCAATAGAAAATATATTATTTAAATTAACTCAAGCTGGTGTAAAAAATTACAGCCAAAACACATCTATTATAATAGATGCTTCGGAGTGCGACATCTTGCCACTTAATTTACAAACTCAAGTGCACCCAGGCTTTCCCACTGATTTACAACCTCAATTTATACCCTTGCTATGCCTCGCAAGCGGAAGTAGCATAGTTACAGAAAATATCTATGATAATAGATTTATGCATGTGCCGGAATTATGTCGTATGGGTGCTGATATTACTGTTCAAAATAATTCAGCTTTTATTAAACCAATAAAAAGTTTTTATGGCGCAGAAGTAATGTCTAGTGATTTACGTTGTTCTGCAGCTTTAGTTATAGCAGCTTTGATGGCTGAAGGCGAAAGTAAAATTCAAAGAATTTATCATTTAGATAGAGGTTATGAGAATTTCGATGTTAATTTAAAAAATTGTGGGGCAAAAATCTCTCGCCATCAAGAATAAAATAAATTTGTGTTTTTACGATAAAGTAATAAAAATACAACTAAAATCCTGATATTTTTGCTATCATCTGTAATTATAAGATAATGTATTTTTTCTTTATGTTACTTGTGTAAAAATTTTATTAGGAGGATTATGCGTGCAATAACAGTAGCTTATGGTGATGGTATAGGCCCCGAAATAATGGATGCTGTGCTTTATATTCTAAAAGAAGCAAAGGTGCCACTTCGTATTGAAACGATAGAGATTGGAGAAAAATTATATCGTAGAAATTACACCTCTGGCATTAATGAAGAAGCTTGGAACTCTATCGCCCGCACTAAAATTTTATTAAAAGCCCCTATCACAACACCTCAAGGGGGTGGTTATAAAAGTTTAAATGTCACCTTGAGAAAAGCTTTAGGGCTTTTCGCTAATGTAAGGCCGGTTATATGCTATGCTCCTTTTATCAAAACTTCTCATCCTAATTTGGATATGGTTATCGTAAGAGAAAATGAAGAAGATTTATATGCTGGGATAGAATATAGGCATACGCATAATAGCTATGAATCGATTAAATTGATTACATCTACTGGTAGCGAAAAAATAATTCGTTATGCATTTGAATACGCAAAGCAGAATAACAAAACATTGGTTTCCTGCCTAAGTAAAGATAATATTATGAAATTTTCCGATGGAATCTTTCATAAAATTTTTGATAAGATTGCATCGGAGTATACGACTATAAAGAATAATCATTATATAATAGATATTGGTACAGCTAGAATAGCTACTCAACCTGAATCATTCGAAGTGATAGTCACAAGTAATTTATACGGAGATATTATTTCTGATGTTGCCGCCGAAATATCTGGTTCTGTTGGTATAGCTGGATCTGCTAATATAGGTACAGATTATGCCATGTTTGAAGCTGTTCATGGCTCTGCCCCCGATATTGCGGGGAAAGAGATCGCAAATCCCTCTGGTCTATTAAATGCAGCTATTATGATGTTGGTGCACTTAGATATGATTGATTATGCTAATTTGATAGAGAATGCTTGGAAAAGAACTTTAGAAGAAGGTATTCATACATCTGATATTTATAGTGCCGATAGTAACGAATTGGTGTCGACAAGAAATTTTGCTAACGCTGTTGTTAAAAGACTTGGAAAAATTCCAACAGTTCTCACTACG
Organism: Rickettsiales bacterium; assembly: GCA_947454145.1. Lineage (GTDB taxonomy): Bacteria > Pseudomonadota > Alphaproteobacteria > Rickettsiales > Rickettsiaceae > JAIOYM01. The sequence goes on along the minus strand of CANGIW010000001.1, from coordinate 30,866 downwards.
GCAAATTATTCTGTTAAAGATAATAAGTCCAAAACAGAAGAAGTAAAAATATTCATAGACTCTTCAGAAATAAAAACTTTACACGGTATTGATGTTTTTTGTGATATAAAAACAACTAGTCCTAGTGCTATAGCAAACAAAATTATACAATTAGATCTTGGGGTTTTTGAATTAAAAACTATATCAAGCAAAGGATTAAAATTGTGGCCACATAGTCAAGAAGATTTTGAAATTATGTCCGATCATTGGCAATTACGATTTATGCGCAAAGACGAATATGAAGTTAGTCACTCAGATATTACCACTTTGCTTACAAATTTATCAAAAGCAGATGTAGATTTTATACAAACAGCTAATTTATATAAATTTAGCTCTAAAGGATTTAGCAAATTAGGTTATAGCTTAGCTCAGGGGGAGTAATTAATTTAAAATAATGAATAATAAACAGGTAATAAATAAAAAAACTATAATTGCTACTAACAGGAGGGCTCGTTTCGAATATTTTATAGAAGATAAATTTGAAACTGGTATTGCTTTGTTAGGAGCCGAGGTAAAAGCTTTAAGGCAAGGTAAAATAAGCTTGGAAGATGCTTATGTTTTAGAAAATAACAATCAAATGGTTGTTGTAAATATGCATATAGGATATTATGATAAAGCTTACACAAATGATTATGCGAACAAAAGACAAAGAAAGCTTTTGTTACATAGAAGAGAAATTAACAAAATTATAGGGAAAATCAAACAAAAAGGTTTTAGCTCGGTTCCTTTGTCCATTTACTTTAATAGCAAGAATATTGCAAAATTAGAAATAGCTTTGGTAAAAGGTAAACAGTTACATGACAAACGTGAGACTTTAAAACAAAAAGATTGGGATAGGCAGAAACATAGAATCCTTAAATCTGGAGCATAAAATTATATCGTTGATGAATAATATTTTATAATATATAATTAGTAATCCACCTCTTGTTTGCAAAATAATGGAATGGGTTATTATTATAGGATTATAGTAGTCTTATTGTGTATTGACAGAGGATTTTTTTGATGTTACGATGTTTGATTATTAACGATGTCAAAATAAAAAATTAGAATAATAGAATAAAATTAGAGGAATTTAAATGCCAACAATTAATCAATTAGTACGCTTTCCAAGACAAGCAAAAAAAACTCAATCCAAATCTCCTGCTTTAGAGGGTAACCCCTTTAAAAAAGCAGTGTGTTTAATTGTAAAAACTCAAACACCCAAAAAGCCTAACTCAGCTTTACGTAAGGTTGCTGTGGTAAGACTTTCTAACGGTCAGCGTGTGATAGCTTATATTCCAGGTGAAGGCCACAATTTACAAGAGCATTCGGTGGTATTAGTTCGCGGTGGACGTGTTCCCGATCTACCAGGTGTTCGTTATCATATAGTTCGTGGTGCTCTTGATACTTTAGGTGTAAAAAATCGTAAACAGGGCCGTTCTTTATATGGCGCTAAACTTCCTAAGTCTAAATAATTTAAATAACGTATAAACAGGTATATAAAAATATGTCTCGACGTCACGCAGCAAAGAAGCGCGAAATTCTTCCCGATATCAAATTCAATAGCGTAACCTTAGCAAAATTTATTAACAAGGTTATGGAGCAAGGCAAAAAAGCTTTAGCAGAAAAAATAGTCTACTCTGCTCTTGAACGCATTACTTCCAAACACAAAGCTGATGGGTATGAGGTTTTTTCTACAGCAATGGATAATATCAAACCAGTATTAGAAGTGAAAAGCGTAAGGGTTGGTGGTGCTAACTATCAGGTTCCAGACGCCGTTGATAAACATAGGGCAGAAGCTTTAGCTATAAGATGGATATTAAAAGCATGCTCTAAGCGCTCTGAAAGAAGCATGATAGAAAAATTATCCGAAGAGCTTTTTGATGCTTTCAATAAAAAAGGGGCTTCTATAAAATCCCGTGAAGATACTCATAAAATGGCTGAAGCTAACAGAGCTTTTGCTCACTTTAACCCAAAAAGAAATAAACCGATAACTTCACAAAGATAAATAAAAAAACCATATGTCAGCATCAAAGATAGAATTATGTAATATAAGAAATATTGGTATTTGCGCCCATATTGACGCCGGTAAAACTACTACCACAGAACGTATACTATATTATACAGGTAAAAGTCATCAGATAGGTGAAGTGCATGATGGTGGTGCCACAATGGATTGGATGGTACAAGAACAAGAAAGAGGTATAACTATTACTTCTGCTGCTACCACATGTAAATGGAATGATAAAATCATAAATATAATTGATACCCCAGGTCACGTTGATTTTACAATTGAAGTAGAACGTTCTTTGAGAGTTCTTGACGGTGCTGTAGCTGTTTTTGATGGTGTTGCTGGTGTAGAACCTCAGTCTGAAACCGTTTGGCGTCAAGCTGATAAATACATGGTTCCTCGTATTTGTTTTGTAAACAAAATGGATCGTATGGGAGCTAACTTTTTCAGATGTGTAGACATGATTAAATCACGTCTGGGTGCAAATGCTTTAGTACTACAATTACCTTTGGGTATCGAAGAAAATTTCAAAGGAGTTATTGATCTAGTTGAAATGCAAGCGATAGTTTGGAAAAATGAAGATCTAGGAGCTGAGTATACTTATACCGATATACCAGCTGATATAAAAGATCATGCTGATAAATATCACAAACTACTTATGGAAATGGTAGTTGAGATGGATGACGAAGTTATGATGAAATATCTAGACGGCGGCCAAGTTTCAATTAAAGAAGTTAAAGCTTGTATTCGTAAAGGTGTAATTACCGGTAAATTGGTACCCGTGTTATGCGGTAGTGCTTTTAAAAACAAAGGTGTTCAACCATTGCTTGATGCAGTAGTAGATTTCTTACCTTCTCCATCAGACATAGCTTTTGTAAAAGCTATAGACCAGAAAACAGATGAAGAATTTCAAAAACCTATATCCGTAGAAGAGCCTTTTGCAGCTTTAGCCTTTAAAGTTATGAATGACCCATTTGTCGGTTCTTTAACTTTTATAAGAATATATTCTGGAAAATTAACAGCTTCAAGTAGTGTTACAAACAGTGTTAAAAACAAAACTGAAAAAGTTGGCAGGATTCTTTTAATGCATGCTAAAGATAGAGAAGATATTAAAGAAGCAAAAGCAGGTGATATTGTAGCTTTAGCTGGATTAAAATTAACAACAACTGGTGATACTTTATGTTCCACAGAACATCCAGTTATATTAGAGCGTATGGATTTTCCAGAGCCTGTTATTGAGCTTGCTATCGAACCAAAATCTACTGCAGATCAGGAAAAAATGGGTATTGCTTTATCTAAATTGGCTGCTGAAGATCCTTCACTTAAAGTTTCTACTGATCCAGAAACAGGACAAACCACTATTAAAGGCATGGGTGAATTGCATCTTGAGATTATTGTAGATCGTATGCTTCGTGAATTCAAAGTAGAAGCAGCTGTTGGGGAGCCAAGAGTTGCCTACAGAGAAACTATAGGTAAAGAATATACTATTGATCACGTACACAAAAAACAAAGTGGTGGTGCTGGACAATTTGCTAAAGTAAAAATAATATTTGCACCACTAGAGCCTGGTTCTGGTTTTGTTTTTGAAAGCAAAATTGTTGGTGGCGCTATCCCAAAAGAATATATACCTGGTGTGCAAAAAGGTTTGGAATCTATAAAAGAAGGAGGTATAGTTGCCGGATATCCTACTATAGACTTCAAAGCGACTTTAATTGATGGAGATTTCCATGATGTTGACTCCAGTGTTTTAGCTTTTGAAATAGCTGCAAAAGATGCTTACAGAGAAGGTATGTCTAAAGCTTCACCAAAGATTTTAGAGCCAGTTATGAAGGTAGAAGTTGTAACTCCACAAGATTACATGGGTGATATTATAGGTGATATAAGTAGTCGTAGGGGCCAAGTCAATTCTATGGAGGCTAGAGGTAATGCACAAGTTATATTAGCCTATGTTCCTCTTGCTCAAATGTTTGGTTATGTAGGTAATTTAAGATCTATGTCTCAAGGGAGAGCTCAATATAGCATGGTATTTTCTCACTATGAACAAGTTCCAAGCAATATTGCTGAAGGTATAATAAAACGTGGATAAATTTTAAACTTTTCATTTTAATTCAGAGAACATCATTTATTATATAGTGTTCTCTGCCCCCCCCCTTTTTCAAAAAAGAAATTACCAATTGATGGGTGAGTTTATTATATAGTGTTCTCTGCCCCCCCTTTTTTCAAAAAAGAAATTACCAATTGATGGGTAAGTTTATATCAACCATATCAAAAATTGCAAAAAAGGTTAGTATTTTTGGATGAATCTGTTATTGAAGATATCGTTTGTTTAACTCATGGCTGGAGAAGTGAAAACTCGAGGTGCTATGGAGTAAAATTTTAAGAAAGGTTTGTATTCCTTTCCAAAGAAAGATTAGTATAATTGTGGTCTTCGTAACAAAAAGTTGATATCTCCTGTTATTTTTGAAGGTAATTGCGATAAAAATGTTTTCGAAAAAGTTATGTTAAGCTAAGCAAAATGTTGAGCAAATTTTAATTAAAAATAAATTAAACATATTGATATGCAATCTTTAATGAATGTTTATTTAGGTCTTAGTGTAATTCATTCCATTACTAATTTAGTTTAATGTCTTTGTTCGCGATATATTCAATTCCCTTAAAATTTTATTGTTTATATCACGTAAATTTTGAGCACTAGATCCACCCAAAGAGTTTTCGAGTTTTAAAGCTAATTCATCTGCATGTTCTTTAGTATGAGGGTTGTCTTTTATATATCTGCTAAATGTGTTTGCATATACTTCCTTAAATTTCTCTAGTTTTTTAGACTTAGTAGAATCAACTTTACTATCATCAGTTATTTCTAATTTTGCTATATTAGCAATATATTTACTAAACTCTATATATGCAAAAGATGTATTTTTTTTACCTACCCCCCCCATTCGTAAAGATTCTTCTTTACTACTAAAAAGGGGCATTTGTTTATCCACATGAAAACTTTTAATTATATTTTTTATAGTTTCTACAGTTGGTGTCTTACTTGGTCCAAAATCAATTTGAGGAACTGATCTGTTTCTACTACTTACTGCCCCAGCACTGGAAGAACTCGCTGTAGGAATTGAGCCCCCACCACTGGAAGAACTCGGTGTAGGAATTGAGCCCCCACCACTGGAAGAACTCGGTGTAGGAATTGAGCCCCCAGCACTGGAAGAACTCGCTTTAGGAATTGAGCCCCCACCACTAGAAAAACCTGCTGTAGTAATTGAGCCCCCAGCACTGGAAGAACTCGCTTTAGGAATTGAGCCCCCACCACTAGAAAAACCTGCTGTAGTAATTGAGCCCCTACCACTAGAAAAACCTGCTGTAGTAATTGAGCCCCCACCACTAGAAGAACTCGCTGTAGTAATTGAGCCCGCACCACTAGAAGAACTCGCTGTAGTAATTGAGCCCGCACCACTAGAAGAACCTGCTGTAGTAATTGAGCCCGCACCACTAGAAGAACCTGCTGTAGTAATTGAGCCCCCAGTTAACGTCATTTCAGACATTTTACCTGATGACAAGCTTCCAAAAACACCACCACCCCCCAAAGCTTTACTAGCCTCTCCTGTTCTCATAGCCGCTGCTTTTGAGGCTACAGCAGCTACTGCTGCAACAGCTTTCATCATAGTATTGAAATTATTTTCTATACTACTTACAAGCCCCCCTATACTAATACTCATGGCTAATGATGCGCTAAATTCAGAGAGCTGTCCGCTGAGCTTAAATATTAAATATATGGTAAAAATAGCTATAATCATACTGAGTAAAATATTTTTTATGGCATCAAAAAGAACTGTAAAAAAAGTACCCGTAAATATTCCTTTTGCAGCTTTAGTAAGAACATTAACAGCCCAAGCTAAAGGATTTTGTAATATATAACCTAAACTATTTACACAAGTATTATAATCTTGCTCACTATAATTATTTTGATTATTATCAAGCGTAAATGCTATAGCGGGTTGTTTATAAAAACCTCCTCCAAAAATATTTATTGTTTGTGGTAAGAATTTACATGTACCATAAAGCCCTCTATCAAATACAGAAAAAGCAACCGTTACAAATGCTACTACTATCATAGGTTGTAAAGCAAAAGATGTAAATAAACGTAACCACTTAGTAAAGTAAGAATAAGAAAATTGGAATAAAGCCATAGGAATAAATATTGGACTCAATATTCCAAGAATAGTCATTATTATCATAGAAACTACAAAAAATTGTACAACATATGTTATCATTGAAATCACAAGTATAGGATACATTAATGCTATAATTATAAGTTGTACCATTCCAGTATAAAAACCAACCATTATAAGATAAATATAAGGAGGAACTGGAAAGCTTATTGCTTGAAATTGATTCCAATTTCTTGCAGCTAAAAAATTATCAGCTAAAAATTCTTGCCTCATATCAAATCCTATATAATGCCCTAATTTACAATCCATTGAATCCCAAAGTTGTAAATATTCATAACCTTGAGTATAAGTAACATTACTAAAATCACAAAGTCCTGAGCTAACAGCATTAGCAATCCAAGAAGCAAATTCATTAGGAACAGTCAGCAATAATGGAAAAATCAAGCTTGTCATCCCCTCAACCCTAACTCCATTTACAAGACCACCAATTCCCAGAGTGAAGTAAGTTACTAATATTATTTTGATCAGCGCTATTTTTATTTCTTGTTGATTGAAATTTTTACCTAGAATTAAACTTAATCCAAAAAATGCTATATATAGCACTAGAAAACCTGTAATAAAACCCCTCATATTTTCTTGAAATTGATAAATTACACTATCAACTTTTAAGCTTGATGTTGCCATGACGTTTTCTATATCCGTTAGTACACATGCTGATTCATTCACCAACATTTTTACAAGCATTGTATTAACACAACTTATAACAATAGATGTAATTTTGCTAAGAGAAAAAGAATTTTTCTTTACCGCCTCAAAACATCCAACCGCATTAGAACATTGCATTAAAGCTATAGATTTTTGTTCATTAGGTCCTATTGAATTAGTAGCATTAGAATCTGATTCAGAGCTGTAAAGAATTTTTTGATATATAGATTCTGGAATCGGTTCAAACATATATTTACACCCAACTGGCATCCAACCAGTAAAAGAAATGGTAGAAACACATATAGCATCCTTATGTGTTATAATTTTCCAGGGTAAAATTACTGGATATATAAGAGGTCCGGAAAAATCAATATCGATAAAAAAACCATTATCATCTACAGACTTATTATTGTACATAATAAAAAAATCTGTAGGGTTTATAAATTTTAAAAATTCTTTAGCAGCGTTATCATAATTACCAGTAATAAATCCAGTGACTAAGTTATATATCCCTAGCCCAAAAGCTTCCGCTCTTTTAAGAAACAATTGCGTATTGCTACATAGGCCAAAAGTAATTTTTGGATTATTGGGGTCTGCTCTATTTGAAAGATCACAGTTGCCTGGCAAATCACTCATATGAAGGCGTACTAAAAAAGACTGATAAAAATATGGTGATATAGTAGAAGCAACCAAACTAGAAAACACAGGGCTTGGTAAACAAGTGTTGGCATATTCATATCTGAAAGTCATCGCAAATGTGGCCGCTGTTTGGCATGTCAAATTAACTATACCTTGTAAAAAATCTTTAAGCGGACTTGGTGAATTATTAATCAAATCACCCAAGTTACCCAATCCTCCAGTAGTAATATCGTTACTGTCTGTGCTGATATTCGAATCTTGTGTGTTACCATCACTATTTGTGGCATTAACTGTATGATTGTTAGTTGTGCTAGTATCAGACGTTGTATCATCACCAAAGGTAATATTACTATGATAGCTTAAAGCTAAGTAAAATAAAATTTGTATAAAAATTTTTAGCATTCGATTTATACTAGATTTAGATAGATATATTTTTTATCTTTTAGTTGATATTATTGTACCATACATAACTTTAAATTTAAATACTACTATTTTTGTTTAAAGATTATATACCAATTTTTTGCAAATTTTAGTAGTAGGTATAATTATTTCTATAAAAATATGCTATACTACTGTAAAAAATGAATTTCTAATAATACAAAAATAACAAAATTACAAATGTTACGTATCTTAATTAAAACGATATTGTTCTTATCTTTAAGTGGCGCAGGAGGTTTATTAGGAATTTTTTACTATTACTCTCTAGAATTACCAGACTATTCACAATTAGCCAATTATTCCCCTCCAGCAGTAACAAGATTTTATAGCTCTGATGGTACATTGTTAGAAAAATATGCTTATGAACACAGACTATTTACCCCTATAGCTGCTATACCTAATACTTTAATTGATGCCTTTATAGCTACTGAAGATAAGAATTTCTACAAACATTCTGGTATTGATGTTTTTAGTGTTATCAAAGCTATGTTAGACAATATATTAAATATAGCTCAAAATAAACGTATGCGAGGTGCATCAACCATAACTCAACAAGTAGTTAAAAATTTCTTGTTAACGTCAGAACGTGCTTTTAGTAGAAAAATAAAAGAAGCAATATTGTCTTATAAAATTTCTCAAGTATATTCTAAAGAAAAAATTCTAGAATTATATCTTAACCAAATATATTTAGGATATAGATCTTATGGAGTAAGCGCAGCAGCTTTAGCCTATTTCAATAAATCTGTAGAAGAACTAACTCTTTCTGAATGTGCCTTTTTAGCTGGTCTTCCTAAATCTCCTGAAAAATATGATCCAAGAAAAAATTACTCTATAGCAAAAGCGCGTAAAAATTACGTAATAAGCAGAATGTTAGATGAAGATTTCATTTCTGAAGAATCTGCAAGAAAAGGTTTAGTAGAAGAAATAAACTTAAGCAAACCAACAAGTGCTGATATTTTTTTGGCAGATTACTATGCGGAATACGTACGCTTGGAAATAATAAACAAATACGGATCAGAAAATCTATATAAAGGTGGTCTCACGGTTATCACTTCTTTAAATAAAGAGTATCAAAAATTAGCAGACCAAGCCTTACGTGATGGCATAAGAAAATTTGATCGTAATAACGGATATAGAGGTCCTATAAGTAAAATAGCACTTGATGCTTGGCAGGAAAATTTACAAAAACTAGCAAAACCAAGTGGGATATTAGAATATAAAATTGCTGTAATTTTAGCGATTAATAAAAAACATGCTATCACTATAGGGTTAAAGACTGGAGAAAAAGCTAATTTAATTCCTTCTGAATATTCATGGGCTCTTACCAAAAGTAAAGATAAAGACGTCTCCAAAACTTTCAAAATTGGTGATGTAATAATAGTAGAACAAAAAAATGATGGTTACGCGCTAAGACAGATACCTGAAATAAATGGTGCTATTGTAGTTATGAATCCACATACTGGTCAAGTTTTAGGACTTTCTGGTGGATATGATTTTTCAGTTAGCAAATTCGATAGAGCAACTCAAGCTTTGCGTCAAATAGGTTCTACTATTAAACCTTTTGTTTACCTAGCTGCCTTAGAGCAAGATATTGAACCAAATACTGTATTTTCTGATGCCGCTATAGAGTTAGATCAAGGACCTGGTTTGCCAAAATGGACACCAAAAAATTACGGAGATAATTTTCTTGGCAATATTACTATGCGAACAGCTTTAGAAAAATCTAGAAATTTAGTAACATTAAGAATAGCTCAGCAAATTGGGATTAACAAAGTTGTAGAAATATTCAAGCGCTTTAATATCAATTCAAATCCACCTAAATTTTACTCTAGTGTGCTTGGGGCTATCGAAACAACTCCACTTAAACTTGTGAATGCATATAGTCAAATAGTAAATGGTGGCAACAAAATATCCCCTCATTTTATTGAGTTGGTAAACGATAAAAATGGTAATAGATTATATGCAAGGGGTAAAGATATTTGTGTGAATTGTAAAGAAAGCCCCGATCCAAATGATATACCTAAGATTGAATCTCCAGAAAAAATATCACTCGTTAATTCAGACAGTAATTATCAAATAATTTCTTTATTACTTGGATCAGTTCAACGAGGTACATCTTTTGCAGCAAGCAAATTAGGCGAATATATAGGAGGTAAGACTGGCAGTACAAATGATAGTAAAGACGTTTGGTTTATAGGGTTTAAAAAGGATCTCGTAGTTGGAGTATATCTAGGCTATGACACACCTAAAAGTTTAGGTAAAAAATCTACTGGATCAAATGTAGCGCTTCCAATTTTTGTAGACTTTATGAGCAAAGTGATACAAAAATCCCCTCCTATGGAGTTTATACCACCACCTTCTATAAAATTAGTTAATGTAGATCCCGCCACTGGAGAAATAATAGATACAGGGGGAATACTTGAAGCCTTTAAAATTAATAAATTTCAAGAATCTATAAATAACGATGAAAAAATTGAGGATATTTTCAATTTGACAGATTAAGATACAAGTATACAATACGAGAAAGTGTATGATACAAAATTTAAATAAAATTCTGCCTTTTTTACTTATTGCGTATATATTTTATGCTTTTTTGCATTATGTTGCATTTACTAGTAGCTTAATTTGTATTTCTGCAGCTTTTGCTTATGCCAGTAACCCAATTGTTAAATATCTTCGTTACAAACTCAGCCTTAGTTTAAAGCTAGCAGCTTTTTTAGCTATCTTTTTTAACGTAATCATTTTAGGGATATTTATTAAAATCCTTGTACCTATAATTTATACTGAATTATTAGATTTATCCAAAAAATTTCCTCACTATATATTCTACTTAAAAGAAAAGTTATATTTTTTTAATAGCACAATAAATAATTATGATATAGAGCGTATACTAAAAAATTTAAATGAATATTTTCTAAATTCTATTGAACAAATTCTGCATTCATCAATTAATATAGCTAGCAAAATATGGAGTTATACTTTATTCACCATACAAATTACAGTAGCAATTTTTGTAATACCAGTACTTAGCTATTGCATAACAATTAATTGGAACCAAATTACAAATAACATTAAAAGTTTAATCTCTAAAGATTGGTTGCTATATTTAAAACCTATTGTACATGAGATTGATGGATCTTTGTCTGCTTACATTAAAGGACAAATAACATTAATATTTTGGATGAGCGTGGCTTATATTTTAGGGCTTTGGTTAATCAATGTAGAATTTTACCTGTTACTTGGTCTAATATCCGGAATTTCCTTATTATTACCATTAGTTGGAGCAATTTTTAGTATTACAGTTACGTTGTTAGTAAGCATCATTCAATTTGGTTTCACTATAAAACTAGTATACATCTTCATATTATTTTTGTTAGGCCACGCAATTGAAACTTATTATCTTGCACCTAAAATATTAGGTAATCATCTGGGGGTAAACCCCATTATAGTATTATTAGCAATTCTGGCAGCCGCTGAATCAAACAACACCCTACTCATATTTTTAGCTATGCCTTTATTAGGTATTGCTAAAATTTTGTTCAAATATTTAATTACATATTACAAAAAAATATACAACATAAAATAACCCCAAATTACTTATCATGAAATCTTAGTCATATAAATTTTATTAGTTACTATTATAGTATATTAACTATCAATATTTCTGATATATGACTACTTTGCTTGCTACCATAATAGGCTTTTTTAGCTCAATAATTCCTGAATTATTGAGAATATTTAAAGATGACAAAGATAAAAAACACGAATTGGATCTTTTTGACAGGCAAATAAAAATATCTCAATCATCACACAATGATAGGCTACAAGAGATAGAACAACATAACAAATATAGCCAAAACATAGCAGAAATGTCTGCTTTATATAGCAACTATAATAGTGGTGTAAGTTGGGTTGATGGATTTAACGCAACAGTAAGACCTATGCTTGCATACAGCTTTTTCTTTTTATATGCATTTATTAAATTGAAACAATATCAGTTCCTTCAAGTTGCAAGCGAACTAGACTACAACTTAGCAATGCTATGGACTTTAGAAGATCAAGCAATATTTACGAGTATCATAAGCTTTTATTTTGGCCAGCGTACTTTTCGTAAAATTTTGAAATAACTGATGAAAACTAGCAAGACTGGAATAAATATAATAAAACAATTTGAAGGCTTTAGCGCTAAGCCTTATCTTTGCTCGGGAGGATTTTGGACGATAGGTTACGGCCATAAAATAATAAATACAAAGTTCAATATTATAACAGAAGAATATGCTGAGGAATTATTGCTACAAGATCTTTTATATAGTGAGCTAAGCGTTACTCGTAATATAAAATATCGTTTAAATCAAAATCAATTTGATGCTTTGGTGTCTTTAACATTTAATATTGGCGGTGCAGCTTTACAAAGATCAACCTTGCGACAAAAAATAAATAAACAAGAACTCACTTACATCAGACAAGAATTTTTACGTTGGAATAAAGCTGGAGGAAAAATTATTCTTGGATTAATTATACGAAGAAACATAGAAGCACAATTATTTTTAAATAAATCTGTGCTCCAATTAAGGAGTTAGTGCTACACAGCTTTGATAGCCTGCAGCACTTGTAGTTTTTGAAAAAAATTTTAGTGGAGTGAAAAAGATTTCTACTGCTCAGCAGAAGGAGCTGCAGCTTCACCAAATAATTCAACTTTGGATAATTCTTCTGATGCCTGTGCATCTTTGTCAATTATTTTGTTCATCGATAATTCTTTCCATGCCCGTGCATCTTCATCAATTATTTTGTTCATTTCTGCACTTATTGCGTTCTCATCTAATCGTTTTACATTATTTATTAAAGCCTTTAAAGATATTTTAAACTCTGAATATATCTCGTTTTTATTATTGTCTAAATTTGCTTGAGTATCTTCTTTGCTCCTTAGTTCTGGGTAAATAGATGCAATATTTGTATCTTTAGGTTCAATCTTTTTACTCTTCAGGTGTTCTAACCTTTTGGTTCTGATCTCTTCGAGGCTTAGGTTTTCTTCCTCATCTACAATATATTGAACTGCTATATCTTGATGTTCTTTCATTACCTCTTCTTTCATTTTTTGGAAATCCTCTACACTAGTTTGATAGAATAGATCTTCCATTATCTTTGGTATTAATTTTAATTGAGTTGAATGATAATTATCAGGAAGCTTATCTTTTTGTTTCCAACATTCTAATGTCATTAGTTGATATCTATTATTATACGATTGATAAAATTCTTTCGCATCGTTTAGTTGCTTCTTATCTTTAATACCTAAACACATATTAAAAGCTTCTAGTAATAGTCTAACTATTTCTAAATCTTTTATATTTTTATCTATGTCTTTCTTGTGTCCTATACTCTCTATTAACACACCATAGTATTTTATTCCATGAACTACATGATCAGATTGCCCCGGAATTTGATATTTGTTGTCATCTTCTGCCAAAATGGATTCGAATTTAATTTCATCAGCTTTACGTAAGCTCTCACTATATGCAATATTTACTCCTTCTTCAGATACTTCTTTTTGATATTGTGCATGTTTTTTCCTTATATCCCTTATCAATTGCTCTTTTTCGTGTAAAGTAATATGCTTTTCTATATCTTCATAACCATCCATTGCCAGAATATCTTCATCAGATATATAATCTACAAAATTTGCTACATCTGAATTGTCTTGCTGGGATGATAATTCAAGATATTTATTTTGAAAAGTTTTTAGATCTATATCATAATTATATTTAGTTACTGCTTTTATTAATTCATTTATAACCTCGGGTTTATATGAAGATATACCAGACTCATAACGACTATGAATCGCTACTTTCAGTATTTCTATATGTTTAGACTCTAGAAGTAAGCTTTTAAAGGAAATAAAATTTTCATTTTGAATTTCTATGGATAGGCCTTCTAAACTGTTGGCAATTAGAGAATCTACGATATTATAAATTCCAATGTAATCCTCTTTTTCAGAGATCTTCTTAATAAGAGTCTCTAACTCATTGTCTTTCATATACTAATAACTTTTTAACTTGGTTAATACTTTATACACAAATAATAGTCTGTAATTATCAATATGTCAAGAACTAATTACGAATATATTAACATTTTTTTGTTATTACGTTTATGTAACTTTGTTGAATAAAATTAAATGAAGCTTTGTTAACGCCAGCATATGTTGAATTGAAGAAATTGAACAGCCTATTTAAAAGCTACCGACTTTGTATCCATAAAAAATATATTCTGCAAAATCAGGTAATTATATATTAAAGACAAGAATGAAGATATGATAACGCTTGTAAATGAATAATAGCTTTCCTTGGTAAGTAAATGTGCAAGTAAATTGACTTTGTTTAAAAAATTTACAGAAAATGGCAACCCAGCATTGTTTATGATAACAAAACATATTAATACCCCAATAATAGAACTCCTAAATATCTTGGGCACAATATAAATCTTTTTACCATTAAATTCTGCGTATTTCACAAGACTGAATAGAGCAAATTTACTAATGGCATCAGTAACCAAATATATAAATATAAGCTTTATTTCGCTGCTATTTAAATAGATTAAGCACATATAGCCTACACTAACAGCCGAAGAATTTATAACTATAAGCCTTAGATTTTTGGCGAAACAAGCATTATACGCATACAAAATAATAGCAATATTTGCCATTAGCGTTATTAATGAACTTGATGCATTATCAAAAACCATATCATATGGTATAGCGTAATAGGTTAATTTGATGAATATATAAAAATTACTAACAACAGAAACCCCAGATATATAAGCTAAAATATCTATATCTGCCACTTTATACAGATTAATCATCCAACTATTGAAGGGGAATAAGGCAATTTTAACAAAAATTCCAAGAAATATGAGACTAGTAGAAAATTTTAATAAATTTTTATCTATTTTGTTATTTTGAAAAAACTCATGAATTATTTCTATATTCAGACTTCCTGTGAGGTAAAATATTATCCCAATAGCTAGTAAAATTAAGGTAGCTGCTATACTACCTATTATCAAATAATCTAATGCAGCGATTGTGGATTTTTTATTGTCGCTATAGCTAAGTATGGTATAGCTTGCAAGAGACATAATCTCTATGGAAACATATAAATTGAAAATATCATTAGTAATAATTATCCCCAACGCTCCTGTTTGAAAAAGCAGTAAAATGCTGTAAAATAGATATCCGTATTTACTTTGATCTAATTTGCTGATTTTTGTTGGCAATATTAATAAAGTGAAAATTAAAAAAATGAAATTAATACATAACAGCAATTTGATATTATCTGCAAAGACTTTATATTCTATACCAACCTCTGAAGACCAGTCTCCAATATTATAGTATATTGAAGGATTGTTATGCGTAATTTGAAAAAATAGCAATATACTTATAGTAAAAGAAATTACCCCAGCACAAACCGTTATACCCCAAGATCTCCTAGAATTAAAACTAAAAACATTAATTAAAGCCAAAAATAATGGTATTATTACCTGTAACACCGGTAGATGCTGCTCTAGATACATTTATTTGTCCTGTGAAATTTCGTAAGAAACACTACTCTGATTCTGGTTATTAGTTTGAAATTCCGCTTTAATGCGATACATCAAAGCTATAGCTACAGCCATTGTTGCAAAACCTACAACTATTGCCGTTAACATCAAAACTTGTGGAACTGGGCTTGAATATTCAATATCACAATCTTGCACCCCTAAACATTTATCGATAGGTATAGTTCCGTAGCTATATTTTGCAGTAGCTATATATAATAATAACACTGCTCCTTGTATTACAGAAAGACCAATTAATTTTTTTAAATATTGCTTGCTTATGATTATAATAACAAAACCTAAAGCAAATATCGAAATTGACAATATATATATTGAATTTATATAACTCATTATAATTCCTTTGAAGTTATTTTACCAAGACAACTGTATATTATCAGCATTACAGCGCAAACTGTTATACCAACACCAAGTTCAACTATAAAAATTCCAATTAATTGCCCTGTATATTTATTTTGCGCAAGTGCATAGTAGTTTAAATAATTATTCCCTGTAAAAATAGCTATTAAACCTACAGCTAAATATATTATGCATCCCCAAGCTGCCGACATGATTAATTGATTATACGAAATTGGCATAGAATCAAAAATCATATCGTAAGCTATTATTGCTGAGGCAATAATTACAGATGCCTGAAATCCTCCACCAGGAGAATGCTCTCCGTTGATCTGTACATAAAGCCCAAATAACAAAATATAAGGCAATATAGCTTTAGTAAGCGTATCGTATATTAAAGATTTTTCTTCCATGTATTATTTATACTAACTATGCGATGTTAAAATTGTAACATCATTGCTAAATCTTTTAAAGTACAAATGCTTGAATTTCAAAGCTTTAGTTTGCAAAAAAAACTTTGACTATGTTAGACTATTTTGTAGTTAATTAATAAATAACATCAAATTAGTGCTATCATGGATAAAATTTTTATAATGCTGTATATATTATTACCCATAATTTTTATCGTTTCGATGTCTATTAATATAGTACCGCAACAACAAGCTTGGATAATAGAGCGTTTGGGTAAATTTAATCGTAACTTAGAACCAGGTCTAAATTTTACCATTCCTTTTATTGACAAAGTAGCCTACAAACATGTTCTAAAAGAAGAAGCAATGGATGTAAATGCGCAATCAGCAATTTCTAATGACAATGTATCTTTAAAAATTGACGGTGTTTTATATGTAAAAATCTTTGATCCAGTTTCTGCATCATATGGTGTTAGTAATCCTTATTATGCTGTTATACAGCTAGCTCAAACTACAATGCGTTCAGAGATTGGTAAATTATCTTTAGAAAAAATATTTGGTGAACGCGATAGCTTGAATATCAATATTGTCAATTCAATCAACTCAGCGGCTAAAGACTGGGGAATACGTTGCATGCGCCATGAAATAAAAGATATTCAACCACCTTCAACTGTTTTGCAAGCTATGGAGCTACAAATTGCAGCGGATAGACAAAAAAGAGCTGTAATATTAGAGTCTGAGGGGTTTAGACAATCTAAAATAAATAATTCTGAAGCTGATAAAATAGAAAAGGTATTATCTTCAGAAGGGGCTTATACTCAAAAAATAAATTACGCAAAGGCAGAAGCAGAGACAATCAATATGGTTGCAGAAGCTACAGCTAATAGCATTAGAATTATTGCCTCAAGCCTTGAATCTCAAAAAGGCACTGAAGCTGTAATGCTAAAACTAGCTGGCGATTATATAGAAAAATTTGGAGAACTTGCAAAAACCACCAACACAATGATACTACCAACCAATGCTGCAGATGTAGGCGGCTTTATAGCTCAAGCTTTATCTATTTATAAAAATATTGTAGATAAAAAATAACTCATCAAATCTTTTGTAGACTCAAAAACTCTGGTATTTTTGAGTCTATTCTATTACAACTCTTCTCCATTACCATTATTATTGTTATTGCTTCCCAAAAATAACATATCAAAATCTTCTACTTTATTTTCTGATATTACGTATAAAAGTGGCTTATAGTCATCGCTATACTCTTTAGATGGGAAGAGTTGTATAACATCAAAATCAAAATCTAATGCACTCATTATCAAATGTAAAGAAATTTTATTTGTTTCATCTTTATTAGTAACCTCAAGGCTATATAGAGAAGTTGCTTCAGGTTTATTTTGTTTAGCAGAATAATATTCTTCTATTTTGGTTATTGCCAAAAATGTTGGCGTCATTGACGCTACAAATATGAATGAGCCAATATTCAATGTAATTTTACTCGTAATCTCAACCTCTGTTAACTTTCTTGTAAAAGAACTATCTTCAGAATAAAATTTACGCATTGGTTGTAAATATTCACTACCTGATACACAATAAGCTAAAGCCAGTGAGCATATGTATAAAGAAGACATTACACCTCCTTTTATATTAATATCTATAGAACTGCTAGATTGTTGATTTTGATCATAAAAGTTATCAAATACTCGTGCTACTAAATAAGATGCTATCCCAGTTGAAAAAACTCCTACGATGGTTACAGGAATAGGCATATCATAAAAAACACTAGCCCCTGTAAAACTAGATAACTGAAGTGTAACAGCAATTGCAGCAAAAGAATTAAAAACTATAATTCCATTATCAGTTAAATGATTATTAGTAGCATTAACTGCTACATTATTTGTATTTTGTAAAAAAAATTCATCGAAGTTGGATATAGCAAATAATGCAAGTGGTGTTGCCATTAGCCACAAATACGAAAAAACTTTAACCTCACCGTTTACATCATCTGGAAGATATTTTGGAGCTAGCCAATTAGCTAAAGTACAAAATCGTGGATGTAACAAACTAGACATCAAAAACTGCATAGACTCCTCATAAAATGAAGCTTCTAGTTCTTTTTTATTAGCATATTTTGGAAGAATAAAGTCAAAAGTTACACCTGCTAAATAAACAGCTGTTGTATCTGCTAAATTAATGACAATATTAAATTGTATCTTGGAAGTTGGTAGTCTTGTTATAGTTTTTAGTTTACTTTTAACAAAATAAGTAGAAAATCCAGCAATAAACCTTCCAAACACTAAACCGTTATTACTTAAATTATCTTTATCATACATTTTATAAACTAATTTCGTAGCATTATAAGCTAAATTCGTACAATACTCAAATTCTTCAAGCTTAATAAAACCATATTCTTCTGCTTTTTCTAGAGCAAAATATGTAGAAGCAGTTGAAGTTAGCCATAATGCGGGGAAAATCTTTAAAGCAGCATATTTATTTTGATGTTGGACTATTTCTTTCACAACCCTAGAACCAGGAATTGGAATTCTAATTTTTTGGGGGAAATATTTATCAGCTAAAATGTTTGCCAAAATCCCACAACCAATAAATAACGCACTGGATACTATACTCTGCAATGCTTTTGCATCAAACGAATCTTGCCTCTCTTCCTGACTTTTGGGGTATAAATAATCATAAGCCCCCCCCCCTAAATAAAAAGCTATAGTGGTAAGAATTGGAGTGCCTAATATTGCAAAATTCGCCGTATAATGTTTTTGATGCGCTATCGTCATTACTGAATGTACAGTAAGTCCAGCAGCTACATAACCAAATCTTGTACCAGCATTACTCAATATATCGGTGCTATAAATATTTTTACCAGAGTCAACATGACCATTTACAGCTATATCGATATATTCCGAGGTTTTTTTTATCGCATAAACTGAAAACGGCATTGATGTTAACCACAAAGTAGAAAATATAGCTAATCGATTACCTGGTGAATAATTAGATTCTAAAGTAACAGCTAGCCGGGTAGCACCAGAATATAAAGCATTAGCGGTTGTAGCTTGTATACATTTTTTAGAAAATGTATCCCTTACCTCTTCTTTGTCTTGAGGATAAACATAATCATAACCAAACCCAGCTAACTGCGTAGATGCGATGTTTAGTGTATTAATAACTAAGAATGAATTCCCTAACCCTGTATTTTTTAATCCGTTTTTAAGCAATTTAGTAGACAATAAAGAAATTAAACACCCAAATCTAACAGCATCATTACTCAAATTATCTCCGTTATAAACTTTATACGATAAATCCTTATAATAGCTCCAGCTTGATACATCCTTACTTTTTGTTTTATCTTCTGAAATCATTTCAAACCCCTTAATTAAATTTAATTTTCTTAATACATCTAATATTGAATTTATTTTAATTATTATGCAACACTAACTTGATAAAAAAGAAGAAATTATAGTGATTTGTGACTTATTTACTACATACTTTAGATACTTTTTATCTCTTTGCAATAGGTTTGGAAAAATATTGATTTAAGTGACAATTAAATAAGAGAAATAATTTATTTACAATTATTTGTATTTGGAGTTATTATTTATTAAGTGTTTAGTGATTTTTTTTAAACTCAAAAATTGTGATAATTTTTCGAATATTAGTTTTATTATTTTTTATATTATCAACGTCAACATCCATCATTTCTCACAATAAGGTTAATGATTGCGATGTTCTTAGGGTTAAAAATAAATTATCAGGAATTTGGTATCCCTATAAACCATATCAATATCATGTATTTACTTTTGATCATAAATCTTTAGTTGGATTAGATGTAGATTTATTTAATTTGATTAGTAAAGATTTAGATCTTGCGGTTTATTACACTCAAATAAAAGATTTTGATATCTTAACAAAACTAAAACTTGAGAAGAAAGATTTTACATCCGGCATAAGTTTTTCTGAAGAGCGTGGTAAAGATTTTTATTTTTCAAAACCTTACCGCCATGAAGTTTATGATATCTATGTTTTAAAAGACACTAGGCTACCCAAAATATTTGACAATTTAGGAGAATTGCTTGTAAATATCACTCTTGCTAACTATAAATTAGGGGTTGTAAAAAATTACAATTACGGCAGTGAAAGAATTAATAATTTCATAGCCAAAAATAACGGACACATAGTTGAAAGCTACTCTACTGATGGATTGGCTTTTGAAGCATTTTTACGAAAAGAAATAGATTATTTGATAATAGATAATTTTGTTGCGTCTTCTTTGATTATGGAATACAACTCTGCTAACAAAGTATTCAATCTAAACCTTACAACTGAAGTTCCTGTGCATTTTATTTTCAATAAAGACACAGTGCCACTTGAGACTGTTTATAATTTCAATCAGGCAATTGACAAAACCCTGAATAAATACGCTTACAAACAAATTTTAAACAATTATCTACAACCTTATTTGTTTTTTGAAACAGTAAAAAGTGATTTATTTGATTTTATCAGTTTAATTTCTGCATTGTTGTTTGCAATATCTGGTACTATTTTTGCAGCAAAAGCTGGTATGAGCTTTTTTGGATGCTGCTTTCTATCGTTACTCCCTTCTTTTGCCAGTAATTATTGTGTAGATTTAATAGAAAATTTAAGCGCCAATGCCAATTTCAAAAATTACAGCGTCAGCTACATATATTTAGTTTTAGTTTTAGGGGTCTGTGCTATTTTATTTTTTACAATTAAAACAACGACAACTATATATGAAAAATCTACCAATTGGAAGGAGCTAATAAAATTTGCTGATATCTTAGACGTAGTTGCAAGATGCCATATCCCATTACTATCTGTAACCTATATATCATGGCGTTTACTTAATCCATCTATATTTTTTGCTTCTATGGTATCTGTCATACCCATAAGTATTGGTATTATAATAAGAGATGCATTTATCCGCGAACATAACCATTCATTTTTATATAATTCTACCACTTATATCGTAAATGCTATTCTTAGTTCTATCTTTATGTTAGTTATCGATATATGCGGCGTTCAAAATATAATTACACATAACAAATATTTTATAGTTATTGTTATAATCGTGACAATTTTAGTGCAATTTTCAGTAAAATATCTTACAATATTGAGGACGAGGTCATAATTAATAATTTAAATATATCAAAAAAAAGTGTCATATAAGATTTTAGAATTTATAATATTGACGGCTGTAACTGCCTTTATTTTAAAAAAGCTTTTTTCTACTATAGGCGAAGTTGATGATAACAATAATTGGAAAAATACTTCAAAAAAAGGTGCAATGAAGGATATTTCTGATTCTGCTATATTGCTAGAACCTCAAGCTATAAGTCAAACGCCTGCTGAAGCTAAATTTTTGGAGAAAATTGCCCTACCAAATAATCTGGAGCATATAACAGCTAGAGTTAACGAATTAAAAGAAAAATTTCAGGGTAATTTTAATTTAACAAGTTTTATAGAAAGCGCTAAACAAGCAGTAAATATGATAGCAAATTCTGCTCGTAACAGTAATGATGTAATGCTTGCTATGCTTGTGGATAAAAGATATTTGAATCAATTTAAAGAAAGATACGGTGCAGGCGATATAAAAGTTGAGGACATCAATAAATATACTCTTTTAATATCAGATATCTACTTTTTTGTAAATACTGCTTTCATTAAACTTGCTTTTGCAAATAAAATTGAAAATAGTAATATTATTGAAGAATGGATATTCACCAAAAATTTAAATAGCCAATCTAAGGAATGGCATTTGGCTAACATAGACTAAACAAACCGTTGAGTAATCAAAAAAATATAAATATGACAACGGCAAATCAGTCAAATAATATAGTCTTGATAAGACCTGAATGGATTAAGGTTAAAGCTCCTACCTCTAAAGAATATTTAGCAACAGCTGAGCTTATTAAAAATGCTAAACTTAATACAGTATGTCAAGAAGCAGCTTGCCCCAATATAGGTGAATGTTGGAGCAAAAAACATGCTACTGTAATGATTTTAGGTTCTGTTTGCACCAGAGCATGTAGATTTTGTAATGTTGCTACTGGTAAACCAGATAAACTTGATCCTCATGAACCACAAAGATTAGCAACAGCTGTAAAAGAGTTGGGTTTAAAACATGTTGTTATCACTTCTGTAGATAGAGATGATTTGGATGATGGCGGTGCTGAGCATTTTGCTCAATCTATCAACGAAATCAGGAAAATTAACGATCAAATTACTATAGAGGTTTTAACTCCAGACTTTCTTCGTAAATCAGGTTCTATAGAAATAGTTGTATCCGCTAGACCAGATGTTTATAATCATAACGTAGAAACTGTTCCTAGACTTTATGCATCTATAAGACCAGGTGCTAGATATTTTCATTCTCTCAATTTATTGTCTAAAGTAAAAGAGTTATCTGAAGATATTTTTACTAAATCTGGTTTGATGGTTGGTCTAGGAGAAACTGTTGAAGAAATTTCTCAAGTTATGGATGATTTACGTGCAGCTAATGTAGATTTTATTACTATAGGGCAATATTTACAACCAACCCCACGTCACGCAAAATTAGAACGTTATGTTACGCCAGATGAATTTCGTCACTATGAAAAATTAGCTCGCGCCAAAGGATTTTTAATGGTTTCAGCCAGTCCACTAACACGTTCTTCTTATATGGCTGATGAAGATTTTGCTAAATTGAAAGCAGCAAAAGCTCAAAAGAAACAAATAAGTTGTTAATTAACTGATTTTTGTGACCGTTATGTATTCTACTGATCTCAAAAATTATACCATTAAAACCTTCGCCAAAAGAGCTGGGAGAAAATTATCCCCAACAAAACAAAACATTAAGGATAATTTAGTACCTAAATATTTATTACTTACAGAATCTATATCTGAAGTAGCAAAACAATGCCCTACTATCGAAATTGGTTTTGGTAAAGGCGAAAATATAATACAACAAGCTTTGAATAATAAAAATAAGCTTTATATAGGTTGTGAAGTTTTTTACGAGGGCGTAATTGCACTCGTTGCTGAAATTGAAAGGCTAAAGATAAAAAATATCTTAGTTTGGCCGGATGACGCAGACATACTAATTAATTCTTTACCAGATAAATCCTGTTCTGGTATATTTTTACTCTTTTCAGACCCTTGGACAAAGAAAAGACATCATAAAAGACGTTTTTTACAACTGCATCGTATAGAAAAATTGCTCTTTAAGCTTACTAACTCAGCTAGTATATATTTTGCTTCAGATATAGAAAATTATGTAGAGAATGTTGTAAATGATTGTGATCTATTAAAAATAAAATATGTAATTTCAGAAAATGTAGTTTTTGATAATTATATCACAACCAGATATCACCAAAAAGCAATTGATGCTGGCAGAAAAGTTTCATTCATCCAAATATTTGAGTAGACAATATTTTTTTAGACAGTGTTATGTGCGCTAAAAAGCTTACCCCACGATTTTGCAAAAGCTACAACTTCTTCTAGTGTATTATTATGAGATAAGCTAACTCTTATAGCATTTTTAGCTTTTTCGTCAGGATAACCCATAGACTTTAATATTCTAAAATCACCAATTTTACCGGAGGAACAAGCTGATCCAGCGCTAATAGCAAAGCCTTCGAGGTCAAATTTAATTAATTGGCTATTGGAAGCTACATTCGGCATAATGACCATTGAAGTGTTAACTAAACGCTCACTGTTTTTTCCAATGAACTCTGCACTACCCCGGCTATATTCTAAAATTTTATTCTCCAGCATATCACGAAGAAAAGCTATTGAAGTACGATAATCATTCTTCATAAACCAATTAGCAGCTACACCCATTCCAGTAATAGCTGGAATATTTTCAGTACCACTTCTCAGTCCGTATTCTTGACCGCCACCTATATGCTGAGGCTCAAGATATACATCTTTTTTGAAAATTAATGCAGCAACACCTAGAGATGCACCAAATTTATGGCCTGAAATAGATAATATATCCAAGTCTAGGCTATTTAAATCACCGTAACATTTTCCTGGATATTGGCAACAGTCGCTATATAATATTGCTCCATAATTATGCACTAATTTTGATATTTCTCCCAATGGCTGTACTAAACCAGTTTCATTATTGGCAATCATAATAGATACAAGAGTTTTAGATTTTTGAGATTTCTGTAAATTCATCTCTAACTCAGCCATATCAATTAAGCCTTTGGAATTAACTTTACAAACGCTAATATTATTATTAAATTTTATATGATTATATATAGAAGGGTGCTCTAAAGCGGAGATAATAATATTATGCTGATAAAAATTCTTCATAACTAAATTATTGGCCTCAGTTCCAGAAGATGTGAAAACTAGGTTATATAGCTTTGAATCAAGAGATAACATATCTAAAATTTGCATTTTAGCCTGCTCTTTAAAGTATTTTGCCTTTCTGCCTATAAAATGCACCGATGAAGCATTAAGTGGCATTTTCAACAGCTCACACATTACTTCCTGTACTTCTTGTAGCACATATGTTGTAGCATTATTATCTAAATATATAATTTTCATATGATTTTTTAGCGGGTAACAATAAATATATTGCGTTAGACTAGATTAGATTAGATCTCTTCATCAACCTATTAGAACTCAGGTTGATAAAAAGTAAAAATTAGGATGTTGAATTTTATAGCAGAAGCTGTATAGGATTTTCTATATTATCAGCAAATTCTTTCACCCACTTTGCAGCCAAGGTTCCGTCCACTACTCTATGGTCGCATGATAAGGTTACACTTACTATATTAGCGATTTTTATATTATCCTTATCATCTACTATAGCTCTTTTTTCTGAAGATCCTATAGCTAAAATGCAGCTTTGTGGCGGATTTATTATAGCGCTAAAAGATTTAATACCATACATGCCCATATTAGATATGGTAAAACCACCACCCTGATAATCTTCGGGTATTAATTTACCAGATCTAGCTTTTTCTGCTAATTGTTTCATTTGTTTAGAAATTTCAGTCACAGATTTTTTATCAGCATCTCTTATAATTGGTGTTACTAAGCCATCATCAATAGATACTGCTACAGAAATATCTACGTTATTATATATAACCATTGCATCACTACCCCAGCTAGCATTCACTTGTGGTATTTTTTTTAGAGCAATTGCGCAAGCTTTTATTATAAAGTCATTTATTGAAATTTTACCTTCGATATTTTCATTAACTTCTTGCCTTAGCTTCATTAATTTGTCTAAATTACATTCCTTAGTGAGATAAAAATGTGGTACCGTTTGTTTTGATTCCGAAAGTCTTGCTGCAATTACTTTGCGCATATTGCTATGCGGTTTTTTTGAAATTACTTCTGGCGTCGTATTGTGTAAATTTATTATAGGTGTAAATTTTTTATTTTCTATTATATTTTCTACATCACATTTTATTACTCTACCATTAGGACCAGAACCAATAATATTAGAAATATCTATATCCGCCTGTTGTGCAATTCTACGAGCTAGTGGTGAAGCAAATTTTTTCTCATTAGCTTCTAAATTTGAAATATTTGCTGCAATATCTTTAATAACTCCTTGCGTGCTTTCTGAATTTAACTCAATTTTTGCTGGTTCATGTGTTGACGAATTATAATGGGAAATCACGTTTGCATCTTCCCCTTTGTTAAACAATAAAGCGATTAATGTTTTTACCTTTACTTCTTGGCTTCCACTAGGAACAAATATTTTACCTAAAACCCCCTCTTCTATGGATTCTAACTCCATAGTAGCTTTATCGGTTTCAATTTCAGCTATCACATCTCCTATTTTAACCACATCACCTTCTTTTTTTAGCCATTTGGCAAGATTTCCATGTTCCATTGTTGGAGAGAGTGCTGGCATCAAAATTTCTATTGGCATAATTAAAATCTAATTTTTATTCGTTTATTATTTTTAATGTTTTTAACTTTTATAGCAAGCAGATTTGGCAGCTAAAACTATATCTGCAACTGATGGTAATGCTAATTTTTCTAAATTATGCGCGTACGGCAAAGGCACATCCTTAGCATGCACAAATTTAACTGGTGCGTCAAGATAGTCAAAAGCATTGTCCATAAGAAGTCCTGCAATAGTTGCACCGATGCCGGCAAAATACCACCCTTCTTCTACTACAACTAAACGATTAGTTTTTTTTACAGAAGAAATTATAGTATCTAAGTCTAAAGGCTTAATAGTACGCAAATCTATTATTTCGCAGGAAATATTATGTTCTTTTTGCAAAAGCACTGAGGCTTCTATAGCCATTTGTACTTGTAAGGAAAAAGTAACAATAGTAATATCTTTACCAGTCTTGACTATATTTGCCTTGCCTATTTCTATTGGTTCAACTTCATCTGCTATATCAAAACTTTGCCCATATAATATCTCATTTTCTAAAAAAATTACCGGGTTAGGATCACGTATTGCCGCTTTTAAAAGCCCTTTTGCATCTTGAGCAGAATAAGGGGCTACAACCTTTAATCCAGGGATATGCCCATACCAAGCAGCATAATTTTGGCTATGTTGTGCTGCAACTCTTGCTGCTGCGCCATTTGGACCACGAAAAACTATAGGGCATGTAATACTTCCTCCAGACATGTATAATGTTTTGGCAGCTGAATTTACTATTTGGTCAATTGCTTGCATAGCAAAATTAAAAGTCATAAATTCTACAATAGGTTTTAAACCCGAAAAAGCAGAACCTACGGCCAAACCAGCAAAACCATGTTCTGTGATTGGTGTATCTATAATACGTTTTGCTCCAAACTCTTGTAGTAATCCTTGTGTAACCTTATAAGCACCTTGATATTCTGCTACCTCTTCACCTATAACAAAAACCTTTTCATCTAATCTCATTTCTTCAGCTATAGCGTCTCTTATTGCTTCCCTTACAGTGATTTTTTTCATACTCTCATACTCAATTTGTTATTGGTTATTTAATAAATTCTACTAATGTATTAGCCGAAATTTTGATGTTAGTCAAATAATACCATAAATTCATCTTAAATTCATCTAAGTAAAGCTTATTTATTGCTCACAATAATAAATAAACCTATATATTAACTAGAAATATTATGATTAAATTAGTTGTTAGTTGCAACTATTTATGATTTATATATTATTAATATTTTATCAACATAATACAATTTTGATGCGATCATTATGTTGCTGAAAAATACTTGCCATAAAATTATATTATATGATTAAACAATATGCTTAGAGACAAAGAAGATGATGCAAACCAAGATCAAGTTTGTAATGCAATGAGGGGTGAACATTTATATAACCATGATATTTTAGCCATGATAACAAGAACCCTATATCCACAATCAGCTATAAGTGATGCAAAATGGTATAGTGATATAAAAAATTCTATTGGTATAGATTTTGAAGAAATATACAAAAAACCTTATGGTAGATTTGATGGTCTTAATTTTTTAATAGTCTGGTTAAAATCATTATGTTTAAATGATCATGAAAAATCTAAATTACTGAACTATTTATTGAATTCTGGCTTTTATGAGGGCACAGATTCTGAACAAAGAGAAATTCCCCAAAATATTTGTATAGATAATAACATCATAACATCAAAAGGAATAGATATAATCATATCATCTAGAGAAATTCTAAAAAAATATTTAAATATTGATAGTTTTGAAGAATTAAATGCAGTCAATGCGATAAATCATGATACTGTGTGCGTTGGTTTAGAATAAAAGTTTTACAATATATATGTTTTTACATATCTGCCTACTTCAAAAAGTTAGAAGATATGTAGTAACATTACTAAATAAAATCAAAAGCAAGACATTATAGAATTTAACATAAGTTGAAATTCACCATAGTAAAGCTGTTGCTTATCTAAATCTTTTTCAAACAACCAATTTTCAGCATTTAAAGCTACTATTTTTACCTTTGAATCATTCAATATATCGGTATAATATTTTTCTGACTGATGCTGTGCATCTAAAACTAAACATATCTTGCTGCTATTAGAAAAACTCTCTCTAATATCATTAATATATTTCAAGGTTGGCTGTTTATTACCCAAAAACTTTTTATCAGTAGCTGTTTTGAAGTTATCAAACAAATATTCTAAACTTTCACCTAATAATAAAATATTTTTTGTTTCACCTAGGTTTTCAATACGCCTTTCTATTAATTCTAGATTTTTTAGCGCTTTTTGATAATTACTTACGAATTGCTCCGTGTGTTGAGGAGATGTTTTGACTAAAATATTTAATATTTCGTCTAGTATTAAGCGTACATTTTTTATTTTTAACCATATATGCCAATTCACTAAGCCATTTTCATTTTTTATTAATTCTAAAGGTAGTTTACTAAATTTCAATATATAAGCTGAATTTTGTTGAACATTTTGGATGATAAAACCGTCAAAATTATCATCTATATAGGCTATAATATCTGCATTTTTAAGCAAATTTAATTGACTTGGTTTCATATGATAATCATGAGAACAGCCATGGCTTTTTGCTAAATATTCAACTGTACCAATATCCCCTAAAACCATATAAAAAATTGAGGCTATTGGCGAAGAACTTGTAACTACACTTAGTTGTTTTGTTTTTGCACAAATTTGAAAGCTCAAACTTAAAATTATTAAAGTGATAAAAAATCTTATTAATTTCATAATTCAAATACGTATTTCTTAAATTAAAATTTTTGATAACAACCTAGCATCTTGATATTCCTCATGTAAATATTCATATTTACGCATTATCCCCTCTTGCTCAAAACCTAATTTGGTTAAAAGTTTAAAGGATCTATCGTTAGAAACAACTGTAGAAGCTTGAACCCTAAGTACACCCATTTCATTTTTAGCAAAATCCAAAATATTCTCTAAGCTTCTATGCATAATACCTAAGCCCCAATAATCAAAATTAAGATCATAGCTCAAGTCTGCCCTAGCATGTGTCCTCCACAAATTATTAAATCCAGTAGTACCTATTAGCTTGTTTGAATCTTTTAACGCTATACCCCAATAAATACTTCTCCGAGAAGAGAATACACTAGACCAATATTGTAGTTCACTAATTGAATGCTCTAAAGAATGTGGTAGATTAGTTCCTGAAAGATATTTGGCAACCTGTGCATTATTCATATATTCGAAATAATCCTTAGCATCTGCAGTAGTTATTTGCCTTAATATTATGTTATCTTCTGGCTGCAATATAGGAAAATAATCAAAAAAACTTGTCTTCATAAAATAAGTAATCAAAAAATAATTATACAATATCGATCTTTTTAACCATATTTAACTATACAATCATTGAATTTTTTTATCCAGATATAAATTCGTTGAAGTTTTTAATTTTTTGTCTTGTTCTTTATCACTTATACTCTTTAAATAATAAAATATTACTATAGACTAAAAAATA
The DNA here is from genome assembly GCA_947454145.1 of Rickettsiales bacterium. GTDB lineage: Bacteria > Pseudomonadota > Alphaproteobacteria > Rickettsiales > Rickettsiaceae > JAIOYM01. The sequence continues at coordinate 1,119 of CANGIW010000001.1, read as the reverse complement.
TCTTGTTATCCCACGAAAAAAGAGGTAGACTTTTTAAAAAAGTCACAATGTAGGCTAAAAATAACGAAGTTAAATACTATTTATATTAAGAAAAAAAATTAATTATGAATTGGTCTTTTAGGCTTTGAATAGTGAATGTTTTTTATATAACAAAAAGGTAAACATATATGTCGGAAATGAACGTGTTATACGCTGAAAAGCGAGAGAAACTAGGTACTGGTAGTGCCAGAGAAGCAAGACGTGCTAATAGAGTTATAGCTTCAATTTACGGAAAAGATAAAACTCAATTCTTTATAACTCTTTCGTCCAAAGAGGTTAATGTTTTATATCGTGCAAAATATTTTACATCTACTGTTTTTCATATAGATATAGAAGGTACTAAATATAAGGCTATTGCTACTGAAGTTTCTTTAAACCCTTTAACAGATATGGTAAGTAATATTGATTTTACCTATGTAAAAGAAAATAATCATGAGCTACTTATGCCTGTTTTATACGATGGCAAAGAAAAAGCCTTGGGTGTAAAGCGTGGTGGTTTCTTTAATATTATTAAGCGTAAGTTAAAAGTTTCTTGTAAATCTGATAATATTCCTAAATATTTGGTTGTTGATGTTATTGAAATGGCTATAGGTCAAAAACTTAAAGCTTCCGACATTACTTTTCCAGAAGGATGTACTCTTTTAGAAAAACCAGAGCAAGTAATAGCTACAATGATTGGTAAAGTCAGTAAGGCTGAAAAAGAAGCAGCTAAAACTCCATAATCATAAGCTATTGAAATTACTACTGAAGAGCTTTTTACTTTTTGGGTTATTATTTATTAATAATAAGCGCAATTTTTAGTAAACAAAAAACTTAACTATGGTCAAAAATAAGATGCAGATATTTTAGACTAAAGTCAAAAGCTAGATTAACTTTGCATATACCACACTCTTTGTTTAGACTTCTTAAAAAACACAATATTCTTATTACACTCGGTGGTGGCCTTTTTTATAAGGGCCTGTAGCTCAGTTGGTTAGAGCGCACGCCTGATAAGCGTGAGGTCGGAAGTTCAAGTCTTCTCAGGCCCACCATATTTAAAATATCAATCTAATAATATTCATATTAAGTCTTGCGATTTAT